>NZ_JBDLZZ010000005.1:0-315224 GCF_040049115.1 Flavobacterium aestuarii | reverse complement strand
CGATGAGGGGTTCGAACCCCCGACCCCCTCGGTGTAAACGAGGTGCTCTGAACCAGCTGAGCTAATCGCCCTATTTTATTAGGCTGCTATCATTTTGTGATTGCGAGTGCAAATATAGGCAGGTTTTTCGCTTATGCAAAACATTTTCAAATATATTTTGCTTTTTATTTTAAGAAAATATTCAGTTGCTTAATTTTTAGTGTTTTAAAATATAAAAAAAATGATTTTTATTTCTGATTATTTTAGAAATGAAGCCGTGTTTGCCAATTTTTTCAAATAAAAATCAGCAATTTTAAGGTTAAAGAGATAAAATAAGACTGAGGTTGGTTTGATAAAATGAAAATGCAATACTTCTCAAATTCAATTTCATTTTTCTGGCTTTAATCTTTTCTGCTGTTTTTGGCTTCAATCCAGCGTGACATATATTTTGTACTTGTTAATGTATGATGATGCAGCAATGCTCCGAAAAAGTTGTCCAGACGATGCTGCTGTAAATTGGAAAGCAGGAATTGTATTTGCTCTTCAAAATCATTTTCAAATATTTTTTTTGAATACCGCTGATTAATAACAGCTATTCCATTTTGCTGTGCAGTTCGCCAGAGCTTTTCATCCTGATATAAGTGTGCAGCACATTTTACAAATTGAGTTATGTCATCTGTTACAAATCCATTCCATGGCAGATTCCCCCGCATGGATTCGGCACCAATTGCAGTTGTAACACTGGGAGTTCCACATTGCATGGATTCAATCAGCTTTCCTTTTATTCCAGCACCAAAACGTAATGGAGCCAAAACTACTCTTGCATTTTGTACTGCTTCATTGGCGTCATTTGCACGGCCTTTAATGTGAAAACCTTCTTTGGGCTGGTGCAGTTGAGTAACTTTTTGGGAAGGGTAAGCACCATAAATATGAAGTTCAGCTTCGGGCAACTGTTTCCGCAGCAATGGCCAGATAGTTTCTTTTAAATATTGTACAGCATTCCAATTGGGCTCATGAAGAAAGTTGCCAATAAAAACAAAATCGTTTCTTTCTTCAAAAGAGGGAAGTTTTTCGAATGTTTTTCCTGAAATTTCGTCTAATAAAAAAGGTAAATAATACAGTAATTTTTCATCTATTTTAAAAATGGATTTCAATAAATCCATTTCAAACTCAGAAATCATCAGAGATAAATCGCATCTCAATATACTGGCGATTTCTCTTTTGGCAACATCTTCTCTTAATAAATCAACAAGTTCAAATTCGCGTTTTCCCTTAAATGCTTTTTGTCTTGCCTGTCGCAGACAATGTAAATCTTCGGTGTCCAATATCCGCAAAGCATTGGGACAATTTTCGGCTACTCTCCAGCCAAACTGTTCTTCGATCATAAATCGGTCAAATAAAACGGCAGTTGGATTCAGTTCTTTGACAAAAGCATCAAAACTCGAGCAATTTAAGGCAATTGATTTTCTGGTTACTTTTAATAAGGATAAATCTGCCATAAAACTGCTGTCCATAGCTGGACTGGCGAATGTAATACTGAAACCTTGCTGCTGAAACTGAGTTATTAATTGCAGCATTCGTCCGCCCGCGGCAGAGGAATTGGGTTCGGGCCATACAAAGCCAATGATTAAAAGGGTTCGGATTTGTTGTGTCATTGTAAAAGTTAATGGTGCAAAATAATATAATTTGGCTGGTTAAAACATTATTTAAAGTGTAAAATCCATCTGAAAATACTAATTTTGCAGGAGTAAAATAATTGGTTATGCTTGGATTAAAGTTAGTTACAGACCCACGCTGGGTAAATATTGTAGAGTCGAATATAGAAGAAATATTGACAGACCATGCCTGGTGTGAGCAAAAAGCGGCTTCAAACGCAATAAGCCTGATTACTTATAACTCAGAGTTAGAGGAATTAGTGACCGAATTGCTGGTTATTGCCAAAGAAGAGTTGGATCATCTGCAATTAGTTCACAATCTGATCAAAAGCAGGGGGCTGACATTGGGCAGGGAACGCAAAGATCATTATGTCAATGAACTTTTTAAATTCATGAAAAAAGATGGCAGCCGAAAAGATGCTTTAGTAGACAGGCTTCTGTTTTCGGCAATGATTGAAGCCAGAAGCTGTGAACGGTTTAAAGTATTGTCTGAAAACATAAAAGATGCAGAATTAGCAAAATTTTATAGAGATCTTATGATTTCGGAAGCGGGACATTATACTACTTTCCTTGGATTTGCCCGAAAATATACAGATAATTTTGATGTAGATAAACGCTGGAAGGAGTGGATTGAGTTTGAAACTTCAATCATTACCAATTATGGTAAAAGCGAAACGGTACACGGTTAAAATTCATTTGCATTAGCGGATAATTCATCATTTTTATTTTCTTAATACAGTAAACACATTACATGTCAGCAGTCAATTATAAAACAATCGGAGTTAAAATTTTAAAATATACTGGCATTACGCTGGCAGTTTTATTAGCCTTGATGTTTATTACACCTTTAATTTTTTCGGATAAAATAAAAGAACAAGTCAAAAAAACAGCTAATGAAAAATTAAACGGCGAACTGAATTATTCGGATGCTCACGTTTCATTTTTTACACATTTTCCATCGCTGACTTTAACTTTGACTAAGTTCAACCTTAATGGATCGGTGCCTTTTCAAAACGAAAAGCTAGTCAGTGCCGATGAAATTGCATTTGGAATTAACCTGAGCAGTGTAGTTTTTGGAGAAAGTATAAAGATTGATCAGATTTTCCTTTCTAATGCATTGGTGAACATAAAAGTCAATAAAAAAGGGGAGGCTAATTATAATGTATATGCAGCCGAAAAAGAAACTGCCCCGAAAGAAGAAGAGTCGGATACCGGATTAAAATTAGAAGAAATTGAAATCAATAATAGTAAACTTATTTATGACGATCAATCGACTAATGTCTATGTAGATGCTTCAGGATTTAATTATTTAGGAAATGGTGATCTGAGCCAGGCGATATTTGAGCTGCACTCGAAATTAAAAATCGAAAAGCTGAATATCATTTATGCCAATGAACCTTACTTGATGAACAAAAAAATTGATGGAGATCTGATTACCAAAATAAACACCCATTCATTGTCATTTGTTTTTGAAGAAAATGACTTGTCGATTAATAAACTTTTGGTGGATTTTAAAGGAAAATTCGATTTCCTGAAAGATGGTTATAATATTGATTTTCTTCTAAAATCGGATAAAAGCAATCTCTATGATCTTTTTACGGCTTTTCCGCCAAAGTATATTACGTGGCTCAAAGACACTGAATTAAAAGGGAATGTAGATTTATTGTTTTCCTTAAAAGGGAAATACATTGCCTCACAAAACATAGGTCCTGATCTGAATCTCGATTTTAAAGTAAAAGATGGTTTTGTAAATTATAAAAAAAGTGCTTTTCCTGTATCTGATTTAAATATTGACATTTCTGCCCAAGTGCCTAATTTAAATCCTGAACTTTTAATGTTAGATGCCAGAAATCTATCCTTGAATGTGGATAAAAATTACATTAAGGCCAAATTGAGAATGAGCGGGATGACCGCTCCTGATATTGATATGGCTTTGAATTCTCAAATCGATTTGGAAAAATTAAATAAAGCCCTTGGAATTCCAGATATAGAATTAAAAGGAATGCTGGCTGGTGATTTGAAAGCCAAAGGAAAATTTGATCAGAAGAATAAACTTTTCCCAAATGCCAGCGGGACTTTGAATTTGATTGACGGATTTGTAAAAACGCCATATTATCCAAATCCAATCACTGATATTAATGTAGTTTCTAAAATAAATAATCAAAAAGGGACTTATGATGGGCTCTCGGTAGTTTTGAAACCTGCCAGTTTTACTTTTGAGGGAGAGCCGTTTTTTGTACAAGCCGATTTGAAAAATTTTGATGATTTAAATTATGATATTAAAGCCAAAGGAACTTTAAATATCAGTAAAATATATAAAGTGTTTTCGCAAAAAGGACTGGATGTAGATGGTTTTATCAAAGCCGATCTGGAATTGAAAGGAGTTCAGAGCTATGCCGAAAAAGGAGACTACAGCAAATTGCAGAATAAAGGAACTCTAGAGCTTAGAAACATAAAGGTTGCTACCGAGTATCTGCCAAAATCCTTATTGATTAAAGAAGGAATTTTCAGGTTCAATCAGGACAAAATGTCTTTCAATACATTTTTGGCTTCATATGGGCAGTCTGATTTTAAAATGAATGGCTATCTGAAAAATGTATTCAATTTTATGTCTTCCAAAAAAGGTACTTTGAGAGGATCGTTTGCATTGAATTCAAAATTTATCAATGTTGATGAGTTTATGTCAAGCACCGTTTCTTCCTCAGTAGCTCCTGCGGATGCTGTTTCAGACAGTGCGCAAAAACCTGCCCCGCAAGAAACAGGCGTAATTCTTATTCCATCAAATATGGATTTGCAATTTTATGCCACGGCACACAAAATCAATTATCAGGGGCTTACTTTACAGGACGGAAAAGGAGCTGTTAAAATGAAAAACGGTAAAATAGTGATGCAGAATACGGGATTCAATTTAATAGGATGCAATGTCGCTATGAATGCTGCTTATCAGGGAATCACACCTCAAAAAGCTATTTTTGAATATGAAATTAAAGCTAATGATTTTAATATAAAAAGAGCTTACAACGAAGTTAAAATGTTCAAAGAAATGGCTAGTGCAGCCGAAAATGCAGAAGGAATTGTATCGTTGGATTACAAAATAAAAGGAAGACTGAATCAGCAGATGATGCCAGTTTATCCATCATTAATAGGAGGCGGTGTGCTGTCTATTAAGGATGTAAAGGTGAAAGGAATGAAAATGTTTAACGCCGTAAGTAAAAAAACAGATCACGAAGAAATTAAAAATCCCGAGCTGTCTAAAGTTGATATTAAAACTACTGTAAAAAATAACATTATTACTATTGACCGTTTCAAATTTAAGTTTGCTGGTTTCAGGCCAAGAATAGAAGGAACTTCCAGCCTTGATGGGCGATTGAATATCAAAATGAGACTGGGACTGCCGCCTTTTGGAATTTTTGGAATTCCGCTCACTGTTACCGGAACCAACAGTAATCCAAAAGTCAAAGTTGGTAAACAGGGTCAGGATATCGAAGAAACTCAGGATACCGAAGATAAATAATTGAAGATAAAAAAGTACAAATTGCATCAATAAAGACCTTTTGCAATTTGTACTTTTTGTTTATTTAGAAACCTCAGGCAGATTGTGGTAAATGTAGTCGCCATGAATGCCAGTAAATGCAAGTTTTAATTCATCAAAAAAAGCTTTGCTGTCGGCTTCTTTCGGCCAAGCGGCTTTAACCAGTTCATCTTGTTTTAGACCTGATTTTTCGATATCTGCAAAGGAATCATAGAAGTAGGCTTCCATAAAATCTCTGCTGTCAGCACCCCATGCATGGCGAAATGGATAATAAGCTTTAATGAAAGGATTTTTCAATGTAACTTTCTCATTATATTCTTTCATGCCTTTGCCTTTGCCGCTCAGGGACATTTGTGATTTGCGGATATACACAATCATGGGTTCTTTGGAAGTGGCTTTAAATTCTTTTGAGCCTATCGTTTCGATAGAAGAGTAAATTTCGTCCGAATGCATAGGAAGATAATAGCTTTTCTGTTTGTCAAAAAAAGCGGTTCTTGCTTTTTCATCAGGCCACGCTTTTTTAATGAGATCTTCGGAGACATCATTTGATTTCTCAATATCTTCCCAAGTTTTGTAAACGCTTACTAGTATAACTTCAGAGCTGTTATCGGTATAATAGTGCGTTAAAATTTCCGAACCCAATATAAGGGGGTTTTTGCTTGTTACCTTATCAAAGTACTCTTGTTCCGTTGCCTTCCAATCTTTGCTGTCGGTATTGTAATTTCTGTGTAGGGTAGTCATTGTAATAAAAACAGGTTTGGGGAGATCTTGTGCATAAATAGTTATGCAGAACAGGAATGTTAAAATTAACATCCTCAACGAAAAAAAGTTTCTCTTTCTCATAATAAACTAACGATTAAATGATTAATTAATAAAAAACACTTATAAAGTTAGTTAATTGTTAATCAAGTAATTAAGTGATATTAATTTATTTTAAAGAAATTCTAAATAGGGGTTATTTGTCGATATTTAGCGGCAATTCAGCGATTACAAAAGTACTTCCGCCAATATAGATAAAATCATTTTTTGCGGCATTCTCCCTTGCTTCTTTATAAGCGTCTGCTACAGAGTTATAGGTTTTTCCTTGTAATGAAAAAGAAGAGGCTTTCTCTTTCAATAGATCAGCATCTAAACCGCGCGGAATATTTGGTTTACAAAAATAATAGACAGCATTTTTAGGGAACAGCGGTAATACTTCATCCAGCTCTTTGTCATTAACTACTCCCAATACAATATGCAGGTTCTCAAAAGTCTCTTTTTGGATCTGTTTCAAGACAATTTCAAGACCATTTTTGTTGTGCGCCGTATCGCAGATTACTTTTGGTTTTTTGCCCAATTGCTGCCATCTTCCTTGTAAGCCGGTATTTTTTACAACATGCAGCAGCCCCGATTTTATATTCTCGGAACTTACATTGAAATTCGTCTGATCGTTCAGGATTTTAAAAGTCTGCACAACTGTCTTTTTGTTATATTCCTGATAATCGCCTATCAGATCCGAAAGGTAGATTTCGGTAATCAGATCAGATGCAAAGTATATTTCCGACTGGCATTCTTTGGCTTTTGCCAAAAATACTGGCTGGGTTTCTGGGGTATATTCGCCAATAACAACAGGAATTCCGGGTTTTATAATTCCAGCTTTTTCAGCTGCAATCAGTTCTAAGGTATTGCCCAGAAACTGAACGTGGTCAATCCCAATATTTGTAATTACCGAAACCAGGGGTGTGATGATGTTCGTAGCGTCAAGTCTTCCGCCCAAACCCACTTCAATAATAGCAATATCAATATTTTCTTTTACAAAATAATCAAAGGCCAATCCAACTGACATTTCGAAGAAACTCATATCGTTTTCCTCAAAAAAAGATTTATGCCGGGCTACAAACCCGCAGACAAAATCTTCGGAGATTTCGGCTCCGTTAATCTTGATTCGTTCTCTAAAATCTTTTAAATGCGGTGAAGTATAAAGCCCCACTTTATATCCTGCTTCCTGCAGTATCGAAGCAAGCATGTGCGAAGTAGAGCCTTTGCCGTTGGTTCCCGCTACATGGATGCACTTTAGTTTTTTTTCAGGATTATCAAGATGACTGGCAAGCAGATTTACGTTGGTTAAATCTTTTTTATAAGCCGATGCTCCTTGTAATTGATACATTGGAAGCTGGTTAAACATCCAATTTGTGGTTTCCTGATAGTTCATTTATTTTTGATAAAATAGTTGTAAATTGAAATATTTTTCCCTTTTTTTAGTTTAATATTACAGTGAAAAATAGTTTCTGCAAAATTGAAATATTTTTTAGAATTAACGATTATAAACCCAGAATAAAAATATGTTTAGTTTTATACAATTACAAGCTGATACTCTTACCACTGCCTCCAATGTTGTTGTCGAAAAGATAGCGCCAAATACAGAAATTTCTGTTTTGGGATTTATTTTAAAGGGAGGTTTTTTTTTAATTCCTATCGCAATATTATTATTTTATACTTTCTATTTAATCATAGAGAGGTATCTGTATATTCATAAAAAGGCAAAAGTAGATCCGCTTTTAATGCGTGATGTACGCGATCACCTTATGGCAGGTAAGTTCGATTTGGCCCGCACCATAACCGAAAGGACAGATACCGCTTCAGGAAATGTAATCAAAGAAGGGATTTTACTGATTGGCCGTCCCATTTCGGAAATCGAGTCGAATATGGATCGCGCTGCCGATATCGAAATTGCACAAATGGAACAGCATTTAGGACAATTAGGATTGATTGCAGGTATTGCTCCAACACTTGGCTTTATCGGAACCATCTCTGGAGTAATCAAGATTTTTTATAGCATCTCTGTGACCGAGAATATCAGTATTGGTAATATATCGGGCGGTTTATACGAAAAAATGATCAGCAGCGGATCTGGATTAATTGTGGGGATTATTGCCTACAGTGCCTATCACTTGCTGAATGGAAAAATCGACAGCTATGCCTTAAAAGTGCAGAAGCAGATTCTGGAATTCGTGAATATTATTCAAAAAGCATAAATCATGTCCATCAAAAGAAAAAGAAGATTTCACGCCGAAGTAGCCACTTCCTCCCTGAGTGATATTATGTTTTTTTTACTGCTGTTTTTCCTGATTATCTCCACTTTGGCCAATCCAAATGTCATCAAGATGACTTTGCCCAAAGCAAAATCCAATGAAAAAACCAACAAGCAATACATCAGTTTATCGGTTACCGAGGACAAAAAATTCTACATCGACAAAGAACCTGTTGCATTCGAAGAGCTGGAAACTGCGTTGATGTCTAAGATAAGTTCCGAAAAAGACCAGACTGTTATCGTTAGGATTCCATTCAATCTGCAAGTGCAGGATTTGGTCGATGTACTGCAGATAGGAGTAAAAAATAATTTAAAATTTGTTATCGCTACCAGTCCCAAGTGATTGTAAATAAATTGATTTTAATGCTGGTCAGTTTACTTGGTTTTTGAGATAACCGTACAGAAAAGTTTTGAGAAACACTTTGTTAGAACTCAGACAGCTTTCACTTGTGATGAACTGTACAAAACTAAGTTTCATGAAATCTGCAAAGATTGCAAATCCATCAATAAATCACACTTGATTTTATTGTAAGAACTCCTGTGATATGCCGTATTTCTAAAAATACGAAAATTCCTGTTTTGACACTGCTTTTTTCTTATATTTGATAATGGGATGAGGGAGGTTTACCAATCTCACGTTAGTGGTTATAACTCCATAAAATTAAAAGAAAATCAAGTAAAATCCTGAAATTGTTAAAACATGACTAAATATTGCAAAAATTGCCAATCAGAATTAGCTGGAAAATTTTGTTCAGACTGTGGACAATCAGCATACCTAAAAAGAATTGATGCACACTATATAAAACACGAAATTGAACATGTTTTGCATTTTGATAAAGGTATTTTTTTTACAGTTAAGGAATTATTAATAAGACCTGGAAAAAATGTTAGAGAATTTTTTACTGATAACAGAAACAGACTTGTAAAGCCAATTATTTTCATTATAATAACTTCACTGATCTACACGTTGGTAAGTCATTTTTACCATATTGAAGAAGAGTATGTTTTTTATCAAGGACTTGAAAATACAGCAATTGAAAAAATATTAAAATGGATACAGGGCCATTATGGTTATGCCAATATTATGATGGGAATTTTTATTGCAATTTTTATCAAATTTTTCTTTAGAAAAACAAATTACAATATTTATGAAATAATAATTTTACTTTGTTATGTGATGGGAATTGGAATGTTGATTTTTGCATTTTTTTCTCTGTTACAGGGGATTTTCCATGTTAATTTCCTTAAAGCTGCAGGATTGTTAGGAATTGCATATACAACTTTTGCAATTGCTGATTTTTTTGACAAGAAACAAATAATAAACTATTTAAAGTCATTTTCTGCGTATATGATAGGAATGGTTTCTTTTTATACAGTTGCAATAATTATTGGATTTATTATTGACAAAATAGGTTAATAATAAATAAAGGCTGATAACAAGGGTTGTAAATAGGTACAAAACTGCAAAATCCAGCAGTTGTTATTTGGTTCAGTTTTTTTATAGGGAGGCAGTTTTTTTCGAGGATAAGGTTCTGTTCCTTGACTTGTAAAATATTTATTGATAAAAATTACTTTTTTATTGTTTATCAATAAATATTTATTACATTTGAATATAATTTTAAACTTAATAATTATGTTCAAAACAAACAGCATTGTATTTTGGGGCTTATATATTGTAGCTTGGCTCATCTTTATAGGTCTATCTATTGAAGCAGGAGGTTTGATAGTAAATTTCTTTTTCAGCCTTTATAAGCCTGAATTTGTGCAAAATCTTTATCAGACATTGGATTTAACTGAGATGTATAAAAAAAGCAGATTAGTTTTTTTTGGTATCTATAGCTTTATTCTAATTATTTCAATTTTAAAAGCTTGCCTATTTTATGCCGTTATCAGGCTAATGCATAAAATGGATTTATCAAAACCGTTCAGCATTTTTGTCTCCAGGCAAATTTTACTAATTAGTTACTGCACGCTTTTGATTGGATTTTTAAGCTGCATTGCCAGACAGTTAGCTGAGAATTTTACGAAAAATGGTTTTGTTACTGAAAGCTTAAACCAAATTTGGGCAGACAGTCAGGCATTTATTTTGATGGGAGCTGTAATCTATATTATTGCTACGATATTCAAAAAAGGAGTTATTATTCAAAATGAAAACGATTTAACTGTTTAAGCTATGCCAATAATTGTAAACTTAGACGTAATGATGGCAAAAAGAAAAATTTCCCTAAATGAACTTTCTGAAAGAGTTGATCTGACATTATCTAACCTGTCTATTTTAAAGACTGGGAAGGCAAAAGCAATCCGTTTCAGTACTTTAGATTCAATTTGCAAAGCATTAGAATGTCAGCCTGGTGATATTTTGGAATATATAGATGATGAAAAAAAAACCAACGAAATCTAAATGTATTTTGGATATGGTTTTGTATTGGAATGATTTGTTTGTAAAAATATAGCTAAATTTAACTCTTGTTACGAAAAATTATGTAATAACATGAACCGGATTTAATTGTAAAATATTTCGTTTCTATGGAGCTATAGGAACCTTAAATACTAGGTGAGAGCATAATATTTGTAGAAAACAAATTGTTGTGTTATCTAAGCTCCATAGAAGCGAAATACATTATTCCTCAGGTTCAGGTTAATAGTAAAAACAAGCAGAATTTATATGAAAAAAAATATCACTTTAATTTTTATAGTATGCATTTCGATTGCCTTGGTTTATGCCTTGGCTAAATATATAGGAATGCAAGGTTTTTCATTTGCATTCAGTCTTAACTTTCTGCTGATGGCAAGTGTGCTTACATTTACCGAAGTGTTAAAAAGTCCACTTGCCTCTCCTTACTTTGATGAAAAACCTTGGGAACACAGAGGGAAAATATATGAATCTTTGGGTGTAAATATCTTCAGGAAATTATTGGTTGCTGTTGGCTGGGAAAAACTGAACAAAAAATCCAAACCAGTCGAAAAAAATCTAAAAGCCCTGACAAATCTTCACTATCGCACAAAACAAGACGAACTAGGTCATTTAATTATTTTTATTATTGTTTTTGGCTTTACCCTGTTTGTAGTATCGAAGTTCGGAATCATCAAATCCCTATGGTTATTTATACTCAATATTCTGCTCAATCTATACCCGGTTTTCCTGCAGCGATACAATCGTCCGCGAATAGTAAGAGCCTTGGCCATCTTCAAGAACAAAACACACTCAGGAAAGCCGAATTAACGAGGATTTATTATTTAAAAAGCAAAACATTTTTCTTTTTTAACATTCAATATTCAGTTTGTTATTTATAATTATTCCAAGAATAAAATGTATCATTTAGTGATTTCTAATAAAATATATTCAATATTTTTACAATAAATTTAATATTTCATAATTATATGCATGCATAATAAATATATTGTCTATTATACATTTATTATAATTAATTTAGCAAAAATTTATTCTGGAAATTATCAAAATGAAAATAAAAATAACTGGTATAGGAAGCTACATTCCTGAGAAAAAGATTAACAATACTGATTTTAGCGGGCATATTTTCCTAAACGAAGATGGTTCTCCTTTTGCTTATCCAAACGAAGTTGTAATTAACAAATTCAAAGGTATTACTGGTATCGAAGAGAGGAGGTACGCCGAGGATCATTTTACGGCTTCGGACTTAGCTTTTTTTGCTTCACAAAAGGCCATACAAAATGCAGGCATAGATCCTGAAACACTTGATTATATTATTTTTGCCCACAACTTTGGCGATGTAAAGCAAGGCACAACCCAATCAGACATCATTCCGAGCTTAGCTACAAGAGTAAAGCATAAATTACAGATTAAAAACCCAAAATGTGTCGCATATGACATTCTTTTTGGCTGTCCAGGATGGATAGAAGGTGTATTGCAGGCGAATGCTTTTATCAAATCAGGAATGGCAAAAAAATGCCTTGTGATAGGTGGCGAAACTTTATCCAGAGTAGTAGATGCTCACGATAGAGACTCAATGATTTATTCTGATGGGGCAGGAGCTTCGGTTATAGAAGCCTCTGATGATGAAACTGGACTGCTCTCATACGAAAGCGCTACATATGCTGCCGAGGAGGCTAATTTCCTTTTCTTCGGAAAATCATACAATCCAGAGCTTGATCCAGACACCAAATACATCAAAATGTATGGCCGCAAGATATATGAATTTGCATTAAGTCAAGTTCCAGCCGCCATGAAAAGCTGTTTGGAAAAGAGCGGTTTGCAAATTGATGATGTCAAAAAAATCCTGATTCATCAGGCTAATGAAAAAATGGACGAAGCTATTATTCACCGTTTTTATAAATTGCATGGACAGACTCCTCCAAAAAATGTTATGCCTATGTGCATTCATGAATTAGGAAACAGCAGTGTTGCAACAGTTCCAACACTTTTTGATCTTTTAATTCGTGGACAGATTGAAGATCAGGAGATAAATAAAGGAGATGTTATCATTTTTGCATCAGTAGGAGCCGGAATGAATATCAATGCTTTTGTTTATAGATATTAAGAGATTACCTGTACGTTTATATTGCAAGCCCACATCACTTTCATTAGCGCTGTGGGCTTTTCCTTTGTAACAAATAATATTTGACAATTTTACAATTGCAAACTGTAAAAGAAACAGAATCTTTATATTTGCACACGCTATCGCAAAAGTGTTAGCCAAAAAATCATGTACGAAAAAACATTTCCCAATAAAAGATTCAAGCATACTTTAGAATTTTTAAAAAAACACATCCCCACATCTCAGACGATATTAGATTTAGGTGTTGACAATCCTTTTTCCAAAATCATGAAAGAAGAAGGATATACAGTTACCAATACAACAGGCGAAGATTTAGATGTAAATCAAAGTGTTTTTTCAGAAGGGAAACAAGATGTGGTAACTGCGTTTGAAATTTTTGAGCATTTACTTAATCCGTACACTATTTTAACCGAAATAAAATCCGATAAATTATTGATATCAATTCCATTGCGTTTATGGTTTTCTTCTGCCTATAGAAGTAAAACCGATATGTGGGACAGGCATTACCATGAATTTGAAGACTGGCAGCTGGATTGGCTTTTGGAAAAGACAGGCTGGAAAATCATTGATAGAGAAAAATTCACGCATCCGGTTAAAAAAATAGGTTTCCGCCCATTGCTGCGTTTTTTCACGCCAAGATATTACATTATTTACGCGGAAAAGATTAAAAATTAGAAATCTCATTTTGATTTTTTTATAGTTTTTGTCTTACGTAAATTCATCAATTTAGACTCTTTCTATTTTTTGTAAGTATGATAATATAATTAATTATTTTTTACGCATTTAAGCGTTTTTATTTGGCATTTAGTCGGCGATGTGATAAATTAGCATAATTAAATCTAAATTTTTTATGAAGACAATTTTATCGATTAGCATGTTATTCTTAGTTACAGTATCTTTTAGTCAAAAACTATATATTGTCAAGTCAAATGACTTATTTGGGCTCGTTGACGAATCAGGAATAGAAATAGTTTCCCCTAAATATAATTCAATTGAAGCATTTGGTAAAATTCATCCAGATTGGGCAAAAATAGAACTTGAAAACCTATATGGGCTTATTGATAAAACAGGGAAAATTATTACCGAAGCAAAATATACATCAATAGGCGCTTATGATGAATACAAAAAAGGGTGGTCTTTGGTACAAAAAGACGGAAAATTTGGTTTCATCAACAATACAGGAAAAGAAATAGTTCATTCTATTTATGATAAAATTGGTAAATTTGGAGAATACACTAAAGACTGGGTATTAATTGAATCTCAAAACATTAAAGGATTTATAAATGGGGACGGTACTATTATTGTCCCTTTGAAATATACTGCCATAGAAGAATTTGATAAAGTCAGAAAAGACTGGGCTCTAGTGAAGGATTCAAAAGGAAAAATAGGCTTCATTGATAAATCTGGAAAAGAAATTATCCCTGTAATTTATGATAGTATTGATGCTTTTACAGATAAAAAAGCAACTGAAAATCCAAGCACAAAAAATGATCAGGCAAGTGTCAACTAATCAGCATCATTATTAAAAAATTAAAAAAGGGATTTCTTAACAGGAATCCCTTATTAATTAATATTATTCATAATTTTACAATTTCTACAAATATTTTTTTTATGAATTATTACGTCGTTATTCCTTCACATAATGAAGAAAAATTTATTAGGCCAACATTACAATCTTTAATAAATCAAACCGTTTTACCAAAAAAAATAGTTATTGTAAATGATAATTCAACAGATAAGACTGCCGAAATTGTTTTAGAATTCTCTGAAAAATATCCATGGATTACACTAGTCGACAAAACATCAGATGCCATACATTTACCAGGGAGTAAAGTTATCCAAGCGTTCCAAAAAGGGTTAGAAACCCTAGACTCTATTTATGATTTTATTGTAAAAGCAGATGCCGATTTGATTTTTCCTCCTAATTATTTTGAAACCATAATCAAGCATTTCGAATCGGATGACAGAATTGGAATGGCTGGCGGATTTTGCTACATCGAAAAAAACGGTGACTGGATTTTAGAAAACCTTACCGATAAGGACCACATCAGAGGCGCATTAAAAGCGTATCGAAAAGAAACTTTCAAACAAATTGGAGGTTTAAAACCTGCCATGGGCTGGGACACTGTAGACGAATTACTCTGTAAATTCTACAGATGGAAAGTAGTAACTGATTCCAGTTTACACGTAAAACACCTTAAGCCAACCGGTGCCAACTACAACAAGACTGCTCGTTATAAGCAAGGGGAAGCTTTTTATACGTTAGGTTACGGTTTCTGGATTACAGCAATTGCATCGGCTAAATTAGCTATGATGAAAAAAAAGCCGCTGCTCTTTTTAGATTACATCAAAGGGTTCTGGAAAGCAAAATCAGCAAAAACGCCATTATTGGTTACCAATGAACAGGCAAAGTTTATACGCAGTTATCGTTTGCAAAAAATGAAAGAGAAATTGTTTTAATATTTCCCTTCTGTAATTAAAAACAAAAATTCCAACAAAATACAGTATTTTTGCATACCTGTATTCTTTTCCGAATACTGCAACCCGTAAACTGAATACTAGAAAATGATGCTCATTCGTTATTTATCCCAAATTGGGAAATATTTTTTGATGTGGAAAGAAATCTTTAAGAAACCAACAAAATGGTCGGTTATGAAAGATTTGATTTTCAAAGAAGTTGATGATTTGATTATTGATTCTTTAGGAATTGTTGCTTTCATATCTTTCTTCGTTGGTGGGGTTGTTTCTATACAAACGGCACTGAATCTGACTAATTCCTTTATTCCAAAATATCTTATTGGATTTGCCACCCGCCAATCGGTTATTCTAGAATTTGCACCAACTTTCATGTCAATCATCATGGCTGGAAAAATGGGTTCTTTTATAACTTCCAGTATAGGATCTATGCGCGTTACCGAACAGATTGACGCACTTGAAGTAATGGGGGTTAACTCTCTTAACTATTTGGTTTTTCCAAAAATAATTGCATTGCTTTTATATCCTTTTCTAATTGGAATTGGAATGTTCCTAGGAATCGCAGGCGGTTACATCGCTACTGTTTATGGTGGTTTCGGAGCAAATGTTGATTACATTGAAGGCCTCCAGAAAGATTTCTTGCCTTTTCATATTGTATATTCATTTATCAAAACCTTTATTTTTGGCATGCTATTGGCAACAATTCCTTCTTTTCATGGTTATTATATGAAAGGTGGGGCTCTTGAGGTTGGAAAAGCCAGTACCGTATCATTTGTTTGGACCTCGATTGCTATTATTGTTATAAATTACATTATCACTCAATTACTTCTAACAAAATGATAGAAATAAAAAACATAGAAAAATCATTTAATGGTGTCAAAATTCTAAAAGGAATTTCCAGTGTTTTTGAGGCAGGTAAAACCAATTTGATTATAGGCCAGAGTGGATCCGGAAAAACCGTTTTATTGAAATCATTATTAGGGATACATACCCCAGAAGTTGGAACTATTTCGTTTGACGGGCGAATTTATTCCGATTTAAATGCAGATGAAAAACGAGATCTCCGTACCGAAATTGGAATGCTCTTTCAAGGAAGTGCTCTTTTTGACAGCATGACTGTTGCCGAAAATGTAGCTTTCCCATTAAGAATGTTTACCAATGACAGCAGATTAAAAATCCAGAAACGTGTTGATTTTGTTTTGGAAAGAGTAAATCTTGTGGGTGCTCATAAAAAATTGCCTTCGGAAATTTCGGGAGGAATGCAGAAAAGGGTTGCCATTGCAAGAGCTATTGTTAACAATCCTAAATACTTATTTTGCGATGAGCCCAATTCGGGACTAGATCCAAATACAGCAATCCTGATAGACAATCTTATTAAGGAAATAACAGTAGAATATAATATCACAACAGTTGTAAATACACACGATATGAACTCTGTGATGGAAATTGGGGATAATATTTTATTCCTGAAAAATGGACTTAAAGCTTGGCAGGGAAACAAGGAAGAAATCTTCAGGACTAATAATGAGGCTATTGTAGAATTTGTTTATTCTTCAGAATTATTCAAAAAAGTCAGAGAAGCTCATTTAAAAGAATAAATTTCTTTAAAAGGTGAAAGTAAAAGGGGCAATAATTTAATGAAAATTACTGCCCCTTTTGTCTGGTAATTATTTCAGCTGGGAAACAATCCCTTTGATATCCTGTTCTTTGCTTTTTGGATAAATCAATAAAATAGAATCCTTATCAACTATAATATAATCATCCAGCCCATCTACTATTACTTGTTTTCCTAAAGCTGTCCTGATAATATTATTAGATGAATTTTGCAATAATACACTAGCATTTACAACAGCGTTATTATTGTCATCTTTTGGTAATTTTTCATGCAGTGAGCCCCACGTACCTAGATCATTCCAGTCAAAAGTTGCTGGAAGCACATACACATTTTTGGCATTTTCCATGATGGCATAATCTATAGATATATTTTCGGCTTTTGGATAGTTTTCCTGAATAAATGCATGCTCACCATCTGAATTATACACCTCGAATCCTTTTATAAACAGATCAAACATCTCAGGCTGAAATTGTTCAAAAGCTTTCAAAACAGATTTAACGCTCCATATAAAAATTCCAGCATTCCACAAATAATTACGGCTTTGTATAAATCGTCTTGCCGTTTTAGAATCTGGTTTTTCTCTAAACTGAACTACTTTTTTTATCGAACGGCTGTCCAATTTGTCAAATTCAATGTAGCCATAACCAGTATTTGGAGCTGTTGGCAAAATGCCCAAAGTCATTAAAGACTCTTCTCTTTCGCATAAATCGAAAGAACGCTGGAGATTGGCTACAAACTGCATTTCATCTTCAATCCAATGGTCACTTGGTGCAACAACCATCAAGGCATCTGGATTCATTTTTTTTATTTTTAACGAAGCATACAAAATACAAGGGGCTGTATTCCTCATAGCAGGTTCCAAAACAATTTGATCCTGTTTTACCATCGGCAGCTGTTCGAGAATCAGATTATTGTAGCTTTCATGTGTCAAAATCAGGATATTCTCTTTCGGAATGATTTGTGACAATCGGCTAAATGTTTTTTGAATTAAAGTTTCTCCAGAACCCAGCATGTCATGAAACTGTTTAGGGAATTCAGTCGTACTTACCGGCCAAAATCGTGAACCGATTCCGCCTGCCATCAATATTGCGTAATAATTTTTGTTCATCTGTTTTTAATTTTTTGCTGAGCAGTTAATTGGGGAGCAATTCTACCTCAGCATTTGGATTAAATAAATACAATCGTCCCGAACTTACTTCCAGGCATTCATATCGTTTAGTTCGTATTGCTATTTTCTTGAAAATCTTCCCATTTGAAATCCTAAAAACACTTCCATAAGGAATTTCAAAGATATAATTTTTATCATTCGGCTTATCATATTGCTTTAAAGCAAGTGCCAATGTTGCATCTGTATCACTGCTCGCAGTTGGATTTTTAAAATGCCTGGCTATCAAAGGTAGTAAATTATTAGGGAAAATCTCAGGCCGGATAAACGGCATCATCATTCTTTGAAAGGAATATTTCCATTCATTACCATGAGGTTTAATATTTCTTCCAAATTTTTCGAACGCCACAAGATGCGAAATCTCATGAATTAGTGTAATTAGAAACTTATATTTATTAAGGCTTCCATTTACTGTTATCTCGTGTTTTCCGCTTGGGCCTTTTCTATAATCACCATGCCGTGTCTGTCTTTCGTTAACAATTTTGAGATGCACCTGATTTGCAACAATCAGTTCGAAAACTGGTTTTACTGCGTGCTCGGGAAGGTATTTTGAAAGTGTTTCGCTCAAATCAGTTATGGATTAGTGGAAGAAACGGATAATACTTTACCATTAAAATATTTATTTCCCGTCAGCGTAAAATCATAGATATAATCGGCCATTTCATCAGCCGAAAGCGGTGCCTGATAACCTGGAAATGCTTCTTGCAGCATTTCGGTCTGAACTGAACCCAAAGCCAGGACATTAAAAGAAATGCCTTGTTCTTTATATTCTTCTGCTAATAATTCCGACAAAGTAATTACTGCTCCTTTGCTCGAACTATAAGCTGCCAAACCAGCAAATTTAAGGCTTCCCTGCACTCCTCCCATAGAACTGATTGTTACCACATGACTTCCTCTTTGAAGATAGGGCAGGCAGATACGAGTTAAATTGGCAACGCCAAAAACATTTACTTTATATATATGTTCGAAATCGGCCTGAGTGGTTTCCGAAAAAGGCTTCAGTATCAAACTTCCAGCATTATGGATAACGGCATCAATTTTTTTCCAAGCTGATGAAAGAAATTCAGTCACTTGCTGCAAGTCGGATTCATTGGACAAATCAACAGAAAGAAAGGTTATGTTTTTATGAGAAAGCAGTTCCTGATTAGCTTTTCTTGACAAAGCCAGTACCTGATGTCCAGCATTGGCAAACTTTAAAGCCAATTCAAAACCTATTCCTCTGCTTGTCCCAGTTATAATGATATTTTTCATCCAGCAAAAATAATCAAATCAGTTAAAAAACTATAATTTTAAAAAATCATATTCGTTACATCACGAAAAATTAACATCAGACTTTTACTTATTTTTGTAAAAAACAATAGACTCCATAAAAATGACTGATACTATCCAATTTGAAGTGGCAAAAAATACTGACATTGAAGGTGTAATTGCATTACAAGACATTTATCTGGTAACTAATATGACTGAAGAAGAAAAAACTGCTGGATTTGTAACAACTCCTTTTTCTGTTGAACAATTAGAAGAGGTAATCCGTCAGGAAGGTCTATTTACCGCCAAAGACAATAACAGAATCATCGCTTACATTTTTGCTGCAAGCTGGCAGTATTTCAGTCAATGGCCAATTTTTAATTATATGACACCAATGCTTCCCGAGCTTACCTTTAAGGATTTCAAAATGACTGATAGCAATACTTTTCAATACGGTCCAATCTGCATTGACAAAAAATACAGAGGAAAAGGGCTGATTAATCCTTTCTTCGATTTTATGCGGATTCATCTTTTGGAAAAATTTCCTGTGGGTATTACTTTTATCAACAAAACCAATATACCCTCACAAAAAGCACATATTGGAAAGCTAAAATGGTCTGTTATTGGTGATTTTCAATTTAATAATAACAACTATTTTATTTTGGCATACGACATGAGTCAATCGTCTTTGATTCTTATCTAATGTATTTTTTATAGACTTTAAAAATCTGGAAGAGGGCCAAAACAACAAAAAATAGCGGAATACATATCGGCATAATGTATTTCGAAAAAGAAAATGTGTTCTTCGATAAAGAATCCAGTACCAATATTGCTAATAACATTCCCCAAAAGGTCCCCACTAAAGTTCCAAAAATATAATGAAATTTTAGTTTACTATCCAATACTATGTGATTGGCATTCATCAAATATAAATTCCAAGCCACCCAAAACGGTATTTGAAGAAAATTCATCCCGCACAATACCATTCCGATTAGAAAAGGAGAATACCGAACATAACTTTCTAAATAATTATGGTCTTCAACTGATTGATTCGAATGAGCATAAAACAAATAAGCCAGCAGAAAAAGAAAAAACACAGCAAAGAAATCAATCCCTTTCATTAACTTTTTATTGTTCACTAATTTATTGGCAAAAATCACAGTGAAATAAATTACAACAGCTTCAACAACAATAACTCCTAACAAATAAAAAATCAAAGGATTTATTCCAACTTTAGAAAGAACCTCAACTCCAATGATATTCAAATAACCAAGAGGCAGTGAGCCTAGAAAGCTCACCACAAATCCAACTGCTATATTTTTAAAAGCTTTCATTTATTGAAAGTTTATAATTTTCTTATTCTGCATTTGATGCAGACGATATTCTTTCATTCCTGCTTTATGTGACAGATACGGAAATCCATTTTGATAATTAGCGGAACTAATTTCATACATATACGTAATATGTCGTGCCAATTCCTTCCAAGCAAAAAGCAGGCTATGTTTTGGATCATAGATATGAGTAGGTTCGCTGGCAGCACCATTTAATTCTACAACCGAGAAATTCTTTCCTTGTTCTAATGCTTCGAAAGTATCAAACATTACATCCAGTCTTCCAAAATAGAAACCAGAAATCTGACCACACATTTCATTAAAAACTGCAGTAAGTTTTGGCGTTATCAAATGACTTACATCCAGAAATTTAGCCCCGCGTGCATGATTTCCATAAGGAACCAGATTTATTTTCTCGCCCACAGGCAAAACCTTCTGTAATTTACTGCCATATTCTTGTTTCAGTACTTTTAATTGCAGTTCAAATCTAGGATTTTCTTTTATCAATTCTTCAATAGTTGCGTGACCATTTCCAGTAACAATTAAAAATTCTTTGGCTACAATGCCGGTAATTCTTCCTTGCTTTTCGTGTGGATATCGTACATAAAAAACACCTATTTCATTTTTATACGGAATCAGATTTTGCACAATAAAATCAAAATGAGCTTTTTCAGCATATTGTTTTAAATCGGAGAAAGTCTCTATTTTTTTGACCGCTGAACCGCGCAGACCAATATCGGGTTTAGCAATAAAAGGATAGGTAATTGATGCACTTTCAAGGATGTTTTTTATATTTTTTAAAGAAGTTCCTACTGGAATCAATTCGGTTTTTGGGTAATAATTTTGTGGAATCAGGTTATAAATCTGCTTTTTACTTTCCATCATAAAACCGCCATTTTTGATAGTGGGATTGGAAGCATTAAAGAAAAAAATAGATTTTGCCTTAATAGAATAATACGCCCATAAAAAATATATAGGTATGTAAACCATTTGAAAAGGCCAATATTCCCAGTGGGTCAATTTGTGAAAGAATAATTTCAAGAGTTATGTTTTAATTGTATTCTGATTGGCAAAAGTAAAAATCAGGATGATTATGATATCAAATAGCTATAAAAGTTTTGGAGTATTCTTTTTCTGCTATCAGATCCAAATGATTAATTATCACTTTATTTTTCTCAATAATAGACTGGGTAATACTCAAGGTTTTCATTTCATTATTTCTATTGATAATCAAACCATGTTCCTTGTCATCAGTTTCGGTATACCGATGAAAATGAAGCATTTTATCTTCGGTAATTTTTAAATTATTAGCTAAAAAAGTATAAAACCACTTAGCTCGTTGTTCTCGAATTTCTTTAGAATATAAGGTTGACGAAGACCAAACATGATTTTTATGAATATCCAAATTTAGGACTGATTTTTCGATTCCATCCCAACGCAATTGAAAAAGTTGTTTATCTTGAAACAAAACTAAGGTAAAAGGCTCGATATTATCTAAATCAATTTCATCCCAAAACTCCTTTGGCGACGAACTACTAATCATTTCAAGAACAATCAAACCTCTGCTTTTTCGATACGGCAATTTGACTTGATGCTTTTCAACCGCTCCATTAAGTAACACCAAAACAGTACCCTTTTCATCAACTACATACCAAGTTCCTCCTGCCTTTGGATCTTTAGGATAAATAATGTTTTTACCATTCAAAACATAGTTCTTAGGCGGAATTGCACTCGGTCGAACTATTTTTTCATCTCGATTCGATGTGATGATAATTGCATCATTGGTACAAACAAAACTTACTGTGCACATTGTTTTCTGTATTCAATTGTAGAACGGGCGACACCAAAATTATCATCAACAGCAATACTTTCACATTTTAGAACTGCCACTTTTATCAATGCCTGATGATGTATGCAATGTTCTAAATTATACAACAATTCTCTATAATAATTACTTTGAATTTGAATTGGCTCACCATCAATAATTTGTTGCAATTCCAGATTTTTATTTTCCTTCGAGACTGTGTTTTTGATCTCCAAAATCATTTTAATGGCGAAATCAGTGTTGGTTTGAATCAATTTATTTCGATCTCTCTTATCATAATTTACGATTCCGGAATTATAATTTCGGTTCAAACATTGAAACATCTCAACAATATGCCGTGTATGTTCACCAATACTCGAACCGCTCAATTCAAAACAAGATTCTGAATATTGTTTTTCGGATAATTGATTGAGTAAACCAATCAACTCATCTAAGCTATTGTTTATGGATGAAATTAGCATACTACAGTTTTAATTTTAACAGATTAGGCAATTTACTTTTATTCCAATAAATCAAAGCAATACAACAAAGAAAAGTAATTATTGCCAGAACAAATAACTCTCCTCCGTCATTTTTCACTTCGATTCCCAATACAAAAAGATGCGAAAAAATAGCTCCAAGCATAACACCGGTTCCCATCAAAGCACCTAATAAAGTTGTTCTGGGAATCAGAATTAAAATAGCAGCGATTAATTCTACAATTCCTGATCCAATTCTTCCGTATGGTTCCATTCCTAAAGTTGAGAAAATATAAACACTTTCTTCAGCTCCGGAAAATTTAAAATAAAGCGTTTGTAGCAAAATGATTGCTGCCGTTAAACGCACTATCCAAATTAAAATTGATGTTTTCATGATCTCTTATTTTATAATTTTTTTCCAATTAGCATCCGCTTTTGCTTTCAGGTTGTTTTCGTCCTTATTCCAACTTTTTAAAGTATTATTGAAAAAGGCATTATAAAACAGATACAATTTTCCGTCAATGATTTTGAATGTTTCGGGATTGATTTCGACTTTCTCTCCGGCGCTTCCCATTGCATAGGCACACCAACCTCCATATTGTGGTTCGAAAGAAGCAGGATTTTTCGAGAAAATTTCTTTATTTGATGCAGAAGAAAATTGATAAATAATACCCTCGTATGAAGCTGAAATTTCTTTTTTCCCTTTTACAGCTTTATTTTGTTTAAAATAAGACACGGGATCATAGCCTTGAATGGCTACTTTATTTTCCAAATTATATTCAGATATTTTTTTTCTTGCACTTTGAGCAAATGTTGCCGAGAATGCAAAGACAACCAACATTAATATTATAACTCTTTTCATGATAACCTTTTATTTAAATATTTCTACAATACAAATTTAAAACAGTAAAAAAAGGCAAAATGTCGGGTAGTTTACATTGGAGGTAAAATTTCGAAAAATTAATTGACAGCTCTGGCAAAACCAACAGTGTCACGGTAGGTTTGAGGAGAAACCTCAGCATTAGTTTTAAAGAAACGGCTAAAATAATGCTCATCTTCGTACCCAAGTTCATAGGCAATTTCTTTTACTGCCTTATTTGTTAAGTACAACTCACGCTTGGCTTCGATAATAATGCGTTCTGCAATTAAATTCGTCAACGTTTTATTGAAGTGATTTTTGGTAATTTTAGCTAAAGCTTTTGGAGAAATATTCAGCAATTCGGCATAATCGCTGGCAGAATGTTTGGTTTTGAAATTTTGCTCAATGAAATTTCTTAAATTTTGAAGGACAAATGGCGTCGATTTTTCATCTACTACTGAAGTTGCAACTGCTTGTTGTTCTTTTTTTAATCGAGAAGCTGTAATGAGAAAAATTTTCAAATAAGATATCAGCAACTCATATTGTGCCATTGCCGGATTTTGCATTTCAATTTTCATTTGTTCCAAAACCATATTGAATGTAGCTCCAGCCATTTCATTAACCATTACATACGGCGGTTCATAAATATTATTGAATAAAACCCCATTACAAGCTACTTCGTCATGGTGTTTCATGATGCAAAAAAAATCAGGATGAAAATGAATCACTTTCCCTTCAAATAGATCATCTGGTGACAGCATAAACGGCTGATAAGGTGCAAAAGCCAACAATTGATTTTCTGTAAAATCATATTCAGAGAAATCAACTTTTACTTTGCCTTTTCCTTTTTGAACCCAAATTAATGAATAATAATTCAATCGCTGAATGTGATCAAAACAAGCATTGCTTTCAAAAGAAAAAAGTTTGAAAGCAAGATTTCCGTTTTGAGGATTGACTAAAGTAAAGGCGGATTGATTTATCATACTATAATTTTTATAAACAAATTTAGCTTAAACCTGCTTCTTTTAATTTGTTTTTAAGATTTTCTATTTCTTCTTCTAATTTTTGAATATGGGCAAACTTTGGTTCGAAAGCTCGCTGTATTTCTTCTACGGTAAATCGTGGTGTGATGTGCTGCGGGCAATTCCAATCAAAAGCCTCAATATGAAAAAGCATCATACGCTCTGGATGAAATTTATACTCACCCAAATCGAGTTTGGCTAATAATTCGGGATTGTCTTTAAGTTCCACTATTTCTGCTTTGGCCAAAATTTTCAATCTCGCTCTTGCCGGATAATCGACCATAATTAATGCTACATTATTGTTGGTCGCAAAATTCCCTACAGATATGTATTGTTTGTTTCCCGAAAAATCGATGAAACCAATTGTATTTTTATCCAAGACTTTCACAAAGCCTCTTGGTCCTCCACGATGCTGAATATAAGGATAGTTTTTTTCGCCAATAGATGCCAAATAAAAACTATCCCGATTGGCTATAAAACCCATTTCATTTTCGGATAAGCCATCAACGATATTGAACTTTTCCATTCGTTCATACCCTTTTCGGCTACCATGTTCTTCCTGTAACGCTTTGGCAGCATCCGAAAATGCTATTTCTGCAAAGTTTTTAGCCATGACTAAGTAATAATTATGAATTAACAATTACGAATTACACCAATGAGAAGTGTTTTTATAAAAATAAAAACGTATTCCCAAATTACTTATTTAAATTTTCTGTCTTTCTCTTCTATTGGCAAATCATTGATACTGGCAAAACGTTTGCGCATCAAGCCATTTTCATCGAATTCCCAATTTTCATTTCCGTAGGCACGAAACCATTGGCCATCAGCATTTCTATATTCATATTCAAAACGGACTGCCATTCGATTTTCGCGAAAACCCCATAACTCTTTTTTCAGCTTATAATCGAGCTCCTTTTCCCATTTGCCTTTTAAAAATTCTTTTACAGCTTCACGGCCATTAATAAAATCGGTTCGATTGCGCCATTCCGTGTCAACAGTGTAGGCCAAAGCAACACGTTCTGGATCTTTGCTATTCCACGCATCTTCGGCTAACTGTACTTTTTGCAAAGCAGTTTCCATATTAAATGGTGGAAGTGGATGTTTTTGCTTCATAATTATTAAAGTATAATGCAAACCACCTCTTATTGAACTGGTTTGCAATCTATTGTTATTATTTAAAAACACAAATTATAAAGATGGTGCCAAAGGAAAATCAACTGGCACTTTTGTCAAATTGTGCAAATAGTTCATCGCCGTTTTATCACTTATTAAAAGTAACAGATCTACTAAATTTTCATTAGTAAAACCTTGAGCAAAAAAAGCATCCACTAAATCCGAATTAGCCTCTCCTCTTGTTTTAGTAATTTCACCAGCAAGCTGTACTAATGCATTCAATTTTGCATCATTAGCTTTTCCTTTTCGGATGTCGAGTATTTGTTCGTCTGTAAAACCATTCATTTTCCCAATAACAGTATGGGCGCTCACGCAATACACACAGTTATTAACCTGGCTTACGATTAAATTTACTGCTTCTTTTTCTTTATTGTTTAAAGATGTTTTAGCATTTTGATACGCTAAGTATTTTTCTAATCCATTTTTTGAATAACCAATCGTTGCGTATAAATTTGGAACAAATCCTAATGCTTTTTGCAGATTGTCAAAAATTGCCTGATTGTTTTCTGAAACTTCTGATCTTACTGGGACTGAAAATGTTGTAGTTGTCATTTTATTTATTTTTAAAATTGCTTGTCATTATTGACATTACAAAGATGCGACAGCTTTAAAATTTATAAAATGGACAATAAGCGCAAGGTGATGGACAATTTTCCTTCATGAAAATGAGCCCGCTAATTTAAAATAATATGACTGTCCGCAAATAATACCATGTATTATTTTCGCCACTGATTACACAGATTTCATTACTATTTTTTTTTAAATCTGTTGCTTATTCGATCTGTTTGGTATTAGTTAAGGATAGTCATATAAAACAAAAATTACAATTTAGTAATATCTTCAATAATAATTTCTTTGCGATTATAATGCAATAAACCATTGGTTTCCATCTCATTCAGTAATTGTGTGGCTGTCTGTCTGGAAGTACAAATAATCTGCGCCATATCATTTTGAGTGAGATAATTTTCAAGAATAACTCTATTATCGGTTCGCCTGCCTTCTCTCTCAGCCCAGTCTTTTAGGAATTGATGCAGTCTGGTTTTGGCATCTTTCGAAATTAAATTAGCATAACTGTTTTTAATCCGTTTCATTTTCAATCCTACAAACTTGGTATAAGACAACGCCAGACTAGGATTTTGAAGTAATAAATTTTCAAAATCAGACAACAAGAAACTGCAGATAATGATTTCATCTGTTAGTGCTTTTGCATATTCATTGGAATTCACATCGTTTTCCAATGTCAATTCACCAAACAAATCTCCTTTTTGAATAATGTCTTTGATAGTTTCATTTCCATCTTCATCGACAGCAACGATTTTGATATTCCCTTTTTTAAGCAGAAAAACTCTGGGCACATCTGAGGAAGAAAAATAGATAATATCTCCTTTCTTCGCTTTTTTGAAACCTGTAATAATGCACAACTGTCTGATTT
The DNA here is from genome assembly GCF_040049115.1 of Flavobacterium aestuarii. NCBI lineage: Bacteria > Pseudomonadati > Bacteroidota > Flavobacteriia > Flavobacteriales > Flavobacteriaceae > Flavobacterium > Flavobacterium aestuarii. The sequence goes on along the minus strand of NZ_JBDLZZ010000005.1, from coordinate 287,847 downwards.
GTGACATACTCAATGTCCAAAACAGCTTGTGATCCCGAAGGTACCAATATTTTAATTCTTCGTACATAACTACTTATAAGTGATTTACTAATTTAATGTAAAAATAAACAAAGTCACATTTCAAAAAACACATTATAAAATAATAAATCCAAACTCGAAATTCAAGTTTGGATTTATTTATTAGTCTCTGAGTTACTAAGTAACTAAGCTTCTAAGTTGCTAAAATCAATATAACTTAGAAACTTAGCCTCTTAGTAACTTAGAAGCTATTTTAAAACATTTATGCTATTAAAGTTCTTGAAATTACGATACGCTGAATTTCGGAAGTTCCTTCATAAATCTGAGTGATTTTGGCATCCCGCATCATTCGTTCTACGTGATATTCGGCTACATATCCGTTGCCGCCATGAATTTGCACCGCTTCGATAGTAATGTCCATAGCGGTTTGTGAAGCAAATAATTTGGCCATTGCTCCTGACTGCGAAATATCTTTTCCTTCGTCTTTTTGAGTTGCCGCATTAAGACACAACAATCTTGCTGCCGCAATTTGAGTCGCCATATCAGCCAATTTAAAAGCAATTGCCTGATGCTTGAAAATTTCTTTGCCAAAAGATTTACGTTCCTGCGAATATTTCAAAGCCAGCTCGTATGCGCCTGTTGCAATTCCTAATGCCTGCGAAGCTATACCAATACGTCCTCCATTTAAAACTGCCATGGCAAAATTAAATCCAAAGCCATCGGCACCTATTCTGTTTTCTTTAGGCACTTTTACATCATTAAACAATAAAGAATGCGTGTCGGAACCGCGGATTCCCATTTTCTTTTCTTTGGGGCCAATATCAAATCCAGCCCATCCTTTTTCGACAATAAAAGCATTGATTCCTTTGTGTCCTTTTTCGATATCTGTTTGAGCAATTACAATATATGTTGAAGCCGAATTGCCATTGGTAATCCAGTTTTTGGTTCCATTTAGCAAATAATAATCTCCCTTATCGATTGCTGTTGTTTTTTGCGAAGTTGCATCCGATCCAGCTTCTGGTTCCGAAAGACAGAATGCTCCAATCACCTCTCCTTTGGCAAGAGGTACAAGATATTTTATCTTTTGTTCTTCGTTGCAATATTTTTCTAATCCTGCGCAAACCAAAGAATTGTTTACCGACATAATCACGGCCGCCGAAGCGTCAACTTTGGCAATTTCTGTCATGGCCAGAACGTATGAAACGCTATCCAGTCCAGAGCCTCCATATTTTGGATCTACCATCATTCCTAAAAAACCAAGTTCGGCCATTTTTTTGACCTGTTCGGCAGGAAATTTGGAGTGTTCGTCTCGTTCTATCACTCCTTCCAGCAGCTCAGCTTGAGCAAAATCCCGCGCTGCCTGCTGTATCATTAATTGTTCTTCGGTTAGATTAAAATTCATAATAATATAAAATAAAGTGTGGTTTTTGTTAAAAAAATATTGCCAAAGGTAATTTTAAATTATGAAATTTTCAATTTTGAATCGTAAATTTGGACTATGAAAAAAGATTACTATAACGTTATCGGAGTCATGTCAGGAACTTCGCTGGATGGAGTCGATTTGGCACATATTCAATTCTGGATAAAAAATGATAGATGGACATTCGAAATCCTGGAATCCGAGACTATTTCTTACGATTCGAATTGGATTTCTATCTTAAAAACTGCTGTAGATTACACCGAAAATCAGCTAGTGGAGCTGAACAAAAATTACACACAATTACTAGCTTCGATCATCAATGTTTTTATAAAGAAATATGCGATCCATAATTTAGACGCAGTCTGCTCCCATGGACATACGATTTTGCATCAGCCTCAAAACGGCTTTACGCTTCAGATTGGGAATCTGCCTGAAATAGCCAGATTAACACAGCAAAAAATAGTCTGCGATTTTCGTGTACAAGATGTGCAATTGGGTGGTCAAGGTGCGCCGCTGGTTCCTATTGGAGACCGAATATTATTTCATGAATACGATTACTGTATGAATCTAGGCGGTTTTTCGAACGTGTCTTTTGAAAAAAACAACAGCAGGATTGCATTTGATATTTCAGCGGTCAATACGGTTCTTAACTTTTATGCCAATCAATTGGGGCTGGATTATGACAACAAAGGCCAGATATCCCGAAGTGGACAATTGAATACTGATTTGCTGCATGAATTAAATTCATTACCTTTTTACAAAATCCTCCCGCCAAAATCATTAGGTTTTGAATTTGTTAAAGAAGTGGTTTTGCCAATAATTGAAAAATATTCTATTTCTACAGAAGACAAACTGCATACATACACCGAACACATTTCCGTTCAGATAGCATTTTCCTTAAATAATTTTGAAACCTCAAAAGAAAAGAAAAGAAGCATGCTGATAACCGGAGGCGGTGCCTATAATGACTTCCTGATCGAAAGAATCCAGTTCTATATGCCCAAAATGGAAATTATCATTCCTTCACCAAAAATTTTAGAATTCAAGGAAGCGTTAATTTTTGGTTTATTAGGTGTTTTAAAAATGCGTGACGAAGTAAATGCATTGCAAAGTGTAACTGGTGCTCAACATGACCATAGCTCAGGAGTGATATTTGAAAAACTAGAAGATATTTTATAAAAATAAATAATGGAATATTCTTCCGTTTCTGCTGTAAGTGATTTTTTACTACGGTCATTTTTTTAATATAAAACAGCTAACGATAACGTTGTAATATGCATATTTAACAAAACAAAGTATTCTTATGGTGTGATTTATAATAATTTAGCATTATTTTTGCCCAAAAAACAAATTAATATGATTGTTAAAAAAATAGCACTAGGGTTTATTTTTATGGTTAGCATTTTGTTTTCTTCTGAAGCAAATGCTCAAAAACAAATTGTATTTGAAGGGGTAACTCTTCCTAGAACAATGAAATTTGAGGGCAAGACTTTACAGCTTAATGGAGCAGGATCCAGATCAAAAATGTGGGTAGAAGTGTATATCCAAGCCTTATATTTAAGCCAGCTTTCGCAAAACCCTGTAGAAATTATCAATGACAACTTAGAAATGTCAATTCGTATTGAAATTACTTCGGCATTAGTTTCATCTGGTAAATTAACAAGAGCATTACATGCTGGATTCGAAAAATCTGCTGGTGCTGATTTTGATAAGTACAAACCAAGAATGGAATTGTTAAAAGGTTTTCTGGCCGATGAAATTACCAAGGGAGATGTTTATGAATTAACTTACAATCCAGCCGATTCATCAGTTTGGATTGTTAAAAATGGAGAACTCAAAGGAAAAATTCCTGGATTTGATTTCAAAAAAGTATTTTTCGGAATATGGCTGGGTGACAGACCAGTGGATGATGAACTAAAAAATAGCTTGTTAGGCATATAACACAGACTTTTTTAGAATTTCAAAAACAATTTAAATACCACAATTACAAGATGAGCATGAATTAGAGTGGCTGCCAATACCAATACCATCATGCTCGTTTATTTAAAACCGAATGGTTTTATTATTATTAATTCAAATGCCCCAAAACAAAAGTGCTTTATTTAAGGCACTTTTTTTTTATAAATACCTCAAAAAAAATAAATTAACCAATACATATTTCTCATTAAACCTTTTATATATTTGTGAAAAATAAATATATCACAACAATATGAAAGATTTATTAAAGAAATTTGAAAATAAAGCTCCCGAAATAATTTTTAACTGGAAAGATTCCGAAACCGAGGCCGAAGGCTGGACTGTGATAAATTCTCTTCGTGGAGGTGCAGCAGGCGGAGGAACCCGAATGAGAAAAGGTCTTGATATGAATGAGGTTTTGTCATTGGCAAAAACTATGGAAGTAAAATTTTCGGTTTCTGGCCCAGCTATTGGCGGGGCAAAATCCGGAATTAATTTTGACCCAAATGATCCTCGAAAAAAAGGGGTTTTACAACGCTGGTACAAAGCCGTCTCCCCTTTATTGAAAAGCTATTATGGAACGGGCGGAGATTTGAATGTAGATGAAATTCATGAAGTAATCCCAATGACCGAAGAATGCGGTGTATGGCATCCTCAGGAAGGGGTTTTTAATGGTCATTTTAAACCGACAGAAGCTGATAAAATCAACAGAATAGGCCAGTTGCGTCAAGGTGTTATCAAAGTGATCGAAAATCCTAAATTCTCTCCAGATGTGACCCGAAAATATACTGTTGCCGATATGATTACAGGTTATGGAGTTGCCGAGGCGGTGCGCCATTTCTATGATATTTACGGAGGCTCAGTAAAAGGGAAAAAAGCCATAGTGCAGGGTTTTGGAAATGTGGGTTCAGCCGCCGCATTCTATCTAGCCGAAATGGGTGCTAAAATCATTGGAATCATTGACCGGGACGGAGGATTGATTAATGAAAAAGGTTTTACTTTTGAAGAAATAAAAACTTTATTTCTTGCCAAAGACGGAAACAAATTAGTTGCAGACAGCATGACTCCGTTTGAAGAAATCAATCAAAAAATATGGATGATAGGTGCCGAAATATTCACGCCTTGCGCCGCTTCGAGATTAGTAACCCAGAACCAGATCGAGAGTTTAATTGCTAATGGGCTCGAAGTAATTTCCTGTGGAGCGAATGTGCCTTTTGCCGACGCTGCAATTTTCTTCGGCCCAATTATGGAAGAAGTTGATCATAAAGTAAGCTTAATTCCTGATTTTATTTCTAATTGCGGGATGGCGAGAGTTTTTGCTTATTTCATGGAAAAAAAGGTGCAGATGACGGATGAGGCAATTTTTCATGACGCATCCGAAATCATAAAAACAGCTATTGAAAAAACCCATGCCTTAAACCCCTCCAAAACAAATATCAGTGCAACTGCTTTTGAAATTGCATTGAAACAATTAGTATAACACATTTATACCATAAGCTAAGCGGATCAATAGATATCGAAAATCTGATTTGATCCGTTTTTTTTGCTGTTTCAAAAGGTTTAACATCTTGGCAGTTTTTTATTCTTGACAATTTTTAGTACTTTTCAACGTTTTTTACAAGTACACTTTTAAATTCAAATTCCACAATGAGTTCTATACTTTCCAGTGACCAAAAGAAATCATTAATCCTATCCATACTAATTTATGCATCATTATTGCTGCTGTTGTTTTTCATCCGTTTTTGGCCACCTTCCAATTTGGAAGAAATGATGGCAAGCGGAGGAGGGGGCGGAGGCGTTAGTATAAATTTTGGCGATAGTGATTTGGGATCGGGCAAAAATACTCAAAGTGAAGTCTTGAATGTCCAAAACCAGACCAAACAGACTCCTGCCAAAAGCACTCCGCAGGAATCCATTATATCACAGGAAAATTCAACCGAAGAAAGTGCGGTTATTCCGCAAAAAGAAAAACCTAAAAAACAAGAAGCTGTTGTCAAAGAAACGCCAAAACAAGAAGTTGTAAAACCAAAAGTATCTAATTCTACGAATGATGCTTTGTCCAGCATACTAAAAGGTTCTAAAAAGGGAGGTGATGGTGACGACAAAACTGCCGGTAACAAGGGAAAATCCAACGGAAGTTTAACTGCAACCGGTTATTACGGCACAGGCGGGTCAGGCGGAGGAACCGGTGGTGGTAACGGAACCGGAACTGGTATAGGCAATGGCAGCGGTTACGGACCAGGAAGTGGCTCAGGATCTGGTGGCGGGACCGGTGGTTCAGGCTATTCGCTTGGCAACCGAAAAGCACTTTCTAAACCTGCCCCAAAATATACTTGCAACGAATCCGGTAAAGTGGTTGTGGAAGTTTCTGTAGATCGAAATGGAAATACCATTAATGCGACCCCAGGAATAAAGGGGACAACCAATACTGCAAAATGCTTATTAGATCAGGCGCGTATTGCTGCTATGAATACCAAATGGGATGCAAGCTCCGATGCTCCGGTAAAACAAACTGGTAAGATTATTTATAATTTCAACCTGAACTAGTTATTAAAAATCAGGCTGATTGAAAGAGTTTAAAATAAAAAAGAGTTTTATCAATACTATACTCGAAAAATAACCAGCATACAGCCCTCACAAAAGGTCAATTCTTTTTATAGCATCTGTTTGCTGATGACTTTGCGTTGAAGCCATGCTTCATCAGTTCGCTATCTCAGATACAGCGGTCAGCAGTACTGAAGCTGATCTAATGCAGAAAGTTTCTGCTTTGTTTTTGGAAATTATACTGAAAAACCCTTTCGGTTATAAAACTGAAAGGGTTTTTGTGTATTGTAAAAATCTGTAATTCTAGTTTTCCATGTATGCTTCAATCGGCGCACAGCTGCAAACCAGATTTCTGTCTCCGTAGGCATCGTCAATACGACGTACGGAAGGCCAAAATTTGTTGTCAGCGATGTAATCCAATGGGTAAGCTGCTTTCTCTCTTGTGTATGGTAAATCCCAAGAATCAGAAGTTAACATTGCCAGAGTATGAGGAGCATTTTTCAATGAATTGTTTTTGTCCTCGGCCGTTGCTTCTTCAATTTCCTGTCTGACAGCAATCAAAGCGTCGCAGAAACGGTCTAACTCAGCTAAATCTTCAGATTCAGTTGGTTCGATCATTAATGTTCCGGCTACCGGGAAAGAAACCGTTGGAGCGTGGAAACCGTAGTCCATCAAACGTTTTGCGATATCACCAACTTCGATTCCGTTTTGTTTGAATGCACGGCAATCCAAAATCATTTCGTGGGCCGCTCTTCCGCACTCACCAGTGTAAAGAATTGGGTAGTGTCCTTCGAAACGCGCTTTCATGTAGTTCGCGTTAAGGATAGCGTGTTCAGTAGCACTTCTCAAACCTTCAGCACCCAGCATAGTGATGTATCCGTAAGAAATCAAACATACTAAAGCAGATCCGTAAGGAGCAGAAGAAATAGCTGTAATTGCCTGTTCGCCACCAACGTGTAACACAGGGTTAGATGGTAAGAAAGGAAGTAATTTTTCGTTTACGCAGATTGGTCCAACACCAGGTCCGCCGCCACCGTGAGGGATGGCAAAAGTCTTGTGTAAGTTCAAGTGACAAACGTCAGCACCGATTGTAGCAGGGTTTGTTAAGCCTACTTGTGCATTCATATTGGCACCGTCCATATATACCAATCCTCCGTTATTGTGAATCAATTGAGTGATTTCGATTATAGTTGATTCATAAACACCGTGAGTTGATGGGTAAGTTACCATTAAACAAGACAAATCGTCTTTGTGTTCGATAGCTTTTGCTCTCAAATCCTCAACGTCGATGTTTCCTTCCGGAGTAGTTTTTGTAACAACAATTTTCATTCCCGCCATAGCTGCAGAAGCTGGATTTGTTCCGTGGGCAGAAGAAGGAATCAAACATACGTTACGGTCACCTTCGCCACGGGAGATGTGGTAAGCTCGGATAGTCATCAAACCTGCGTATTCACCTTGAGCACCAGAGTTTGGCTGTAATGTGGTTCCTGCGAAACCAGTGATTATGCTTAGTTGGTCTTCCAATTTTTTAAGCATAGTGATGTATCCTTCTGCTTGTTCAATAGGAGCAAATGGGTGAATGCTGTTCCAATTTGGCATTGATAGAGGCAGCATTTCAGATGCAGCGTTCAATTTCATTGTGCAAGAACCCAAAGAAATCATAGAATGGTTCAATGATAAATCTTTACGCTCTAATTTTTTGATATAACGCATCAACTGGCTTTCAGAATGATGGTTATTGAAAACTCCATGAGTCAAGAAAGAAGAAGTTCTTTCCAATGAAGAAGGCAATTGAGATGCAGTTGACAATTCAGAAACTGTGAAGGCTTCTTTACCTGCAGCTTCAGCGAAAATTGCGATGATTTGGTTAACATCAGAAATTGAAGTAGTCTCGTTGAAAGAGATTGAGATAGTTTCAGCATCAACATAGTAGAAGTTTACTTCGTTTCTTTCAGCGATAGCTTTTACTTTTTGGGCATCAGCTTTAACCAAAATAGTGTCGAAGAATGCAGTGTTAGTTTGGTAAACTCCCAATTTGTTCAAAGCTTCTGCAGCAGTTACTGCCGATGCGTGAACTTTGTCTGCGATATATTTCAAACCTTTTGGGCCGTGATAGACAGCGTACATACCGGCCATAACCGCCAATAATACCTGAGCGGTACAGATGTTTGAAGTCGCTTTTTCACGTTTGATGTGCTGCTCGCGGGTTCCCAAAGCCATACGCAAAGCACGGTTTCCGTTAGCATCGATAGATACACCGATGATACGCCCCGGCATTGAACGTTTGTATTCTTCTTTGGTTGCGAAGTAAGCGGCGTGAGGCCCGCCGTAACCCATTGGAATTCCAAAACGCTGCGTAGTACCTACAACTACGTCAGCTCCCATTTCTCCGGGAGAAGTTAAAGTAGCTAAAGATAAGATGTCGGCAGCGACAGCAACTTTAATTTCGTTTGCTGCAGCTTTAGCGATAAATGCAGCGTAGTCATTAACTTGTCCGTATTTACCGGGATATTGAAGGATTGCTCCGAAGAATTCTGTAGAGAAATCGAAAGTTTCGTGGTTTCCAACTACCAATTCGATTCCCACCGGAGTAGAACGCGTTTGTAGTACAGATAAAGTCTGCGGAAGGATTTCTTCAGAAACGAAGAATTTGTTTATGTTGTTTTTCTTTTGGTCACGAGAACGAACGTCAAACAACAGAGCCATAGCTTCAGCAGCAGCGGTACCTTCGTCAAGAAGAGAAGCGTTGGCGATTTCCATCCCTGAAAGTTCAGTAACTACAGTCTGGAAATTAAGGATAGCCTCCAAACGTCCTTGGGCAATTTCAGCCTGATAAGGAGTGTAGGCAGTATACCATCCCGGGTTTTCAAAAATGTTTCTTTGAATTGGAGCAGGAACAATCGTTGGGTGATACCCTAAACCGATGTATGATTTGAAAACTTTATTCTTTTTGCCTAATTCATGAATATGGTTTGCGTACTCATATTCAGTCATTTCAGGGTCTAATTGTAAATCTTCTTTTAAACGAATTCCATCAGGAAATGTTTCATAAAGTAATTGCGTCATATCATTAACGCCAATTGTTTTGAACATGTGTTCAAGGTCAGTTTCTCTTGGCCCAATGTGTCTTAAAGCAAAAGCATCTGTTTTCATTTGTAGCTGTCTATTTTTAAAAAAGAAATGTAATCTGCAAAATATATTCTTTGTTTAAATCAAGTTTACACAAGGATTATTACATTTTACAGTAAATGTGTTGTTTTTTTGTGGCGCAAAATTAAGTATTATTAATAATTTAATGGGTATTTTTAACTTCAATTTTTATGAAATTTATAACTAAAGAGTTGATTTGTTAATAATTAATTAGATTTACGAAATGAAGCTATTGAAACAGCTATTGAATTTTTACCTGAACAGCAGCATTCATGTGGCTTTGTCCTGTTTTGCATTGGTTCAGATTACGTTTCATGTATTTCGTATCCCGCATGATGAGGCAATGGCATTATTCGTGTTTTTCGGAACAATTGTCGGTTATAATTTTGTGAAATATGATGCTTTGGTTCGTGTCAATAAAAGAATTGTCAGGAAGCAGCTGAAGATTATTGCGGTTTTGAGCTTTATTTCATTTTTCCTCGTGGGGTATTATTTTTTTCATTTAAATCGGATTACACAAACTGTCGCTGTTGCGATTCTTGCGATGACGGCACTTTACACTTTGCCTTTTTTTCCGAATAGGAGAAATGCCCGAAACTGGGCAGGTGTAAAAATTTACATAGTCGCACTTTGCTGGGTGGGAGCAACCTTGGTTTTGCCTTTTATTAATGCAGAAGTTCCTTTTTCTTCTGATTTTTTTATAAAATGTATTCAGCGGTTTATTTTGGTTTTTGTACTGATTTTGGTTTTTGAAATTATTGATTTGGCCAATGACGATCCGCATCTAAAAACGGTTCCGCAGATGATTGGTGTAAAAAAGACGAAACTTTTAGGTTTTTTATTGCTGGTTCCATTCTGGTTTTTGGAGATTTTTATATCGACATTCAATTATCATGATGCTGTTATAAATCTTATTATGGTAATTATGCTGATGTTGTTTATATATTTTGCAAATACAAACCGATCCAAATATTATACTTCATTTTGGGTCGAAGCAGTGCCGATTTTTTGGTGGCTGATGGTTGTTTTTTTATAAAGTTGCTGAGTTTCTTAGTGACTAAGATTCTAAGTTTTTTTTAAATCAAAAGATAAAAAAGTATGATTTTGGTGAATACGTTCACTAAATTTATACTAAAATTGGTGAATAGGATAGTTTTTTGGTGGTGACCTAGGAAAATTTCAGGGAGTTTTTGAAATGAAAAAAAACCGAAGCGTTTCTGCCTCGGTTTTTATAAATGACTAAGAAGTCTAATAATCTAGAAATCTATAAAAGACCCGCTCTTTTCAGCAAAGCATCTGGTTTAGGTTCTTGTCCTCTGAAGCGTTTGTACAATACCATTGGATGTTCAGTTCCTCCTTTTGAAAGTACATTTTCTTTGAATTTCTCGGCGATTTCTTTGTTGAAAATTCCTTTCTCCTGAAAGTATTCAAATGCATCAGCATCGAGGACTTCTGCCCATTTGTAGCTGTAGTAACCCGAAGAATAACCTCCTTGAAAAATATGTGAAAAGGCAGTACTCATTGCATTTTCCTTTACATCCGGATATAATTGTGTAGAGGCGAATTGTTCGGTTTCAAAAGTTTTGACATTGGTAATATTGGTTGGATCCTGACCGTGCCAGCCCATATCCAGTAATCCAAAACTCAATTGACGCATCGTTGCCATTCCTTCCTGGAAACTTGCGCTTTCCTTGATTTTTTCGACATATTCCTGCGGAATAACTTCTCCGGTTTCATAATGGTGTGCGAACAAAGCCAATGCTTCCGGCTCGTAGCACCAGTTTTCCATAATCTGGCTTGGCAGTTCCACAAAGTCCCAATAAACTGACGTTCCTGATAAATTAGGATACGTTGTATTGGCTAACATTCCGTGCAATCCGTGGCCAAATTCGTGGAATAAGGTGGTTACTTCGTTAAATGTTAAAAGCGATGGTTTGGTTTCTGTTGGTTTGGTGAAGTTGCAAACGTTGGAAATTTGCGGTCTTTCGTTTTTACCGTCTTTTACATATTGCGATTTAAAAGAAGTCATCCACGCCCCGTTTCGTTTTCCTTTTCTTGGGAAAAAATCGGCGTAGAAAACAGCAACCAAATCATTGTTTTGATCTTTTACTTCGTAAGTGGTCACTTCTTCATGGTATTTATCGATGTCAAAGACTTCGGTAAAAGTCAATCCGTATAGTTTTCCGGCAATAGTGAAAGCACCATTCAATACTTTCTCCAATTGAAAATATGGTTTCAGTTTTTCGTCATCCAGGTTGAATAACTGCTGTTTTAATTTCTCTGAATAGTAAGCTCCGTCCCATTTTTCAAGCTGTTCTATTCCGTCCAATTCTTTCGCGAAAGCTGATAATTGTTCAAATTCTTTTTGCGCTGCAGGTTTAGCTTTGGCCAATAAATCATTTAAAAACGATTTTACTTTCTCTGGACTTTCGGCCATGCGTTCTTCTAGAACAAAATGAGCGTGCGTTTTGTAGCCCAAAAGATTGGCTCTTTCAAAGCGGAGTTTAGCAATTTTTAAAACAATTTCCTGATTGTCCAATTCGTTATTCTGAAAACATCTGGCACCAAAAGCAATCGCCATTTTTTTACGCAATTCGCGGTTGTCAGAATAAGTAACAAACGGAAGGTAGCTAGGATGATCCAACGTGAAAATCCAGCCCTCTCTATCTTGTGCTTTCGCCAATGAACGGGCTGCTTCGATTGTTCCTTCAGGTAAACCAGCCAAATCTTTTTCATCAGTCAGGTGTAATTCGAAAGCATTGGTTTCGGCCAAGGCATTCTCGCCAAATTGCAGGCTCAATTTCGATAGTTCTTTGTCTATTTCCCTTAATTGGTTTTTCTTTTCCTCAGCTAAATTGGCTCCGTTTCTGGAAAAACTTTTGTATTGTTTGTCCAAAAGTGTTGTCTGTTCCGGGTTTAAATTCAAAGTTGCTCTTTGGTCGTAAACCGTTTTTACTTTGGCAAATAAATCGGCATTCAAACGAACGTCATTTCCAAACTCAGATAATAGAGGTGAAACGTCTTGAGCGATTTTTTGCATTTCGTCGCTCGTTTCAGCTGAATTTAGATTGAAAAAGATGTTCGAAATTCGGTCTAAAGTGTCTCCGCTGAACGATAAAGGTTCAATTGTGTTTTCAAAAGTAGGATTTTCTGTATTGTTAACAATAGTGTCAATTTCGGCTTTTGCTAAACTAATTGCTTCTTGAAATGCAGGAAGATAATCCTCGTTTTTTATTTTGGAAAATGGCGCTGTGTCTAGCTTAGTGTCAAATTTTTGAAGCAGTATATTCATAGTTTAAGAGTGTAATTTGTTACAAATAATAAGCTGTCATGTTTTATGTTATAGATTCTAAAAGTAAAATTTGTTAAAAAAATTTAATACCAATGTGTTATTTGTCGATTTTTTGTGTACTTTTGTCGAGTAATTAATTTGTTATAATAAATTAATTCAGTCAAAAATGATACTCTTTTTGTTCCAAATCAAAAGAAATTATATTGATAACGCTAAATTTCCCCAAGTTTAGAATTTTACAGTATTGAAAAAGCTCCTTTTTTAGGAGCTTTTTTTTATTTATTCAGGTTTTCAGAAGATTTGTAAACAGCTTCCTTAAGTCCTTCTTTGTATGAAATAATTTTGTCTAAAATAATTTTATCATTGCTTCCAATAATCTGCGCAGCAAGAATTCCAGCATTTTTTGCTCCGTTTAAAGCAACTGTTGCCACAGGAACACCGCCAGGCATCTGTAAAATAGATAAAACACTGTCCCAGCCATCAATTGAGTTGCTTGATTTTACAGGAACTCCAATTACAGGCAGCGGTGACATCGAAGCTACCATTCCTGGCAAATGAGCCGCTCCGCCTGCTCCAGCAATTATTGCAGAAATACCCCGATTGTGAGCATTTTTACTGAAATCGAATAATTTCTCCGGTGTTCTGTGAGCCGATACAATATCTACTTCTGTTTCGACTCCAAATTCTTTTAATATATCTATGGCATCCTGCATTACCGGCATATCCGATATGCTTCCCATTATGATGGCTACTTTGCTCATTTGTTTTTTTATTTATTTTAGTTCTGGAATCATATTCCAAATGTCAATATTGAATTCTATTTCTAGGCTTCTAATGAATTTAAGTTCGTTTGGATTTTTTTGAGTCAATTTTTGAAAATATATTGTTGGATTTTCATAATAAGTTATTAATTCTTTACATAATTCAATATATTTTTTTCTTTCAACAGATAAATCATAATCATCTAATTTCAATAACTTTACTAGATGTTTTGCTTCAATATCATTTTCGTCTTTGGCTTCAAAAAGCTTTAAATCTTTATTGTAAGAGATTCTGTCTTCGAAATCATCATTCAACGGAGATAAGACAGGTTGAAAATCTGCCCACTTGTTTGATTTTTCTTTATTCCATTGTGATTTGCAAAGAAAAAGATTCAAATAGTTGTTTCTTTCGTTATAATCTTTTGAAGGATTAAAATGGTCGATATCTTTTTGGTCGGTTCTGCCTAAATAAGTTTCTGTATAGGAGCAAAATCCCTTTTGTTCTTTGAAAAGTATATCTCGAAGATTTGAATTGTCTCCATCTTTTATGTATTCAATATCTTTTGCTAAAGAATTAGGGTGTTTGGTTTGCTTTCTCATTAGAATTTATAGGCATTGGCTAATGAAAGAATTTCTTCTAATAATTTATCTTTTTCAACATCATTTTTTTCAGTAGCTAAGAGCTTTTTTAAATTTCTATATCTTTCAAATGCTTTAACACCTTCTTTATTCATTAAAAATTCTAATCCAAAATCATTTTTTAATATATCATTTGGGTCATCGCCAATGGGTGATTCACCTCTTCTTACCGCCACTTTTCCTTCTTCATTAAAATAAAGAATAAAACGCTCGTCTGCTTCAAATGATGCGGCAATAAATGGTGAATGAGTTGCTACAATAAATTGTGCTTCTGGAGCCAAATTTTGATAATATTCCATTAAATCCATCTGCATATCAGGATATAAAGAACGTTCAGGTTCGTCAATTAAAATAATTGAACCTTTTGTGTCGAATTTGTATAGTGGTAATAATAAGGATATTAATAGTTTTGTTCCTGTGCTAAGAGAATTTATTGGTATAAAGATGTCATCTTTGGTCTGCTTAATGTTTAAGAACGATGAGGGATTGTTAATATCAACTTCTAAATTTAATTTTTTTAAAACATCATTAAATTTTATTGCAAATTCTTCATTTGGGTTTGGATTTTCTTTTCTCCAAATGTTTAAATCATTAATAATTTCATTTATATCTGAATAGTTAAAAATGTCAGAACTTTTTTTCAAGAGTTTTTCACGATAATCAATAAAATCATTCAATAAAAATCGGTAAATTTCTTTGTAGTTATTTTCTCCGAGTTTAAACTGATTGTAATTTTCTAAAAGAGAATTTTTATCTTTAAAATTTAAAATTTGTAAATCATCTGGGTTAAGAAAATTAATTACTTTGTTTATATTTAATTCTGATGGGAAAAATATTTTTTTAGTTAAATCATTAGTTTTTAGTTTTTTTTCAACAGAATAATTTATTAATATTTCTTGATTTTGGATGCAAAATTCTTCAGTACTATCATCAAAAAAAACACATAAAAATGCTTTTAGCTTTTCTAGCGATGAGTGGTGTTTAAATTCTTCTGGATAGTCAATATATGAGTTGTTATGAGTTTTAATATCTATTAATTCCAACAAACTAGTTTTTCCAGTAGCACTTTGCCCAATAAAGCATATTTTATCCAAAGGCTGTCCTCTTTTTTCTTCAATATGGAAATCTTCAGGATAAGTAAAATCAAAATCCAGATTCTCTAAATGCCTAAATTGGTCGATATGTAATTTGGAGATTTTCATTTATTGAGTTTTTACAAATTTAATTAAAAAATAAAACAGTGTAAACTGAATTTTACTGACCGCTAATCACTCTAATCGTATTCTTAACATCGGCTGCGATGCGTCTTGCTTCGGCCATGTTTTCATTGACAATTGTAACGTGCCCCATTTTTCTAAAAGGGCGTGTTTGTTTTTTTCCGTAAATGTGAGGGGTAACGCCGTTCCATCCCAAAATAGTTTCGATGTTTTTGTAAACTACATCTCCCGAAAAACCTTCGGCTCCTACCAAGTTAACCATAATTCCGGCTACTTTGCTATCGGTGTTTCCTAACGGTAAATCCATAATGGCGCGCAGATGATTTTCAAATTGCGAAGTGTAGCTAGCCTCAATTGAGTAATGTCCTGAGTTGTGTGGGCGAGGGGCTACTTCGTTGACAAGAATTTCATCGGTCTCGGTTTGGAACATTTCTACGGCCAGAAGACCAACATGATTGAATTGCTGTGAAACATTCAATGCGATAGCTCTTGCTTTTTCTGCTACTTTGTCGTCAATCCGGGCAGGGCAGATAACGTATTCCACCTGATTGGCTTCCGGGTGAAATTCCATTTCCACAACTGGATACGTTTTTATTTCTCCTTGTGGATTACGGCATACAATTACTGCCAGTTCGTTTTTGAAAGGCACCATTGTTTCGGCAATACATTCCACATTTGGCAAATTCTCCAGATCAGCTGTTTGTCTGATGATTTTCACGCCATTACCGTCGTATCCAAATTCGGTACATTTCCAAACAAAAGGAAGTTCAATATTGGCTTCAACTAAATCGACTACCAAGTCTTTTAAGGTAGCATATCTTTTAAAAGGAGCTGTTGGAATATTATTTTTGATATAAAAATCCTTCTGGATTCCTTTGTTTTGAATCAATTTCAAGGTTTTAGGCGAAGGATATACTTTTTTGCCTTCGTTTTCTAATTTTTCCAAGGCATCAAGATTGACTAATTCAATTTCGAATGTCAAAACATCAACTTGTTTTCCAAAATTATAAACGGTTTCAAAATCCATTAAATCGCCTTGAACAAAGTGATTACAGGCAATCTTGCTGGGAGCTTCGTCACTTGGATCTAAAACGTAAGTCTGTATGTCAAATTTCCGGGTGTCAAACAATAGCATTTTGCCAAGCTGCCCGCCTCCTAAAATTCCTAATTTAAAATCAGAAGAAAAATAATTCATGTGATGGTATTTACTTTGTCTGCGCTGCACATTGCTTCGCATCTGCAAAGATACTTTTTCCTGATTGATTAAGAAAACGCTATTTTATTTTCTTCAAAACTTCTTTAGCGACAGCTTTATAAGCGGCACTATGATCAGGGAAATCTTTGGTAATTATAATTTTTAATTCGGGATGAATCCAGTCATAATGCTGGCCCAAAATATATAATGTACGTATGGAGTAAGCTTTGGCAGCTACTTTTGTATCGTTTATAAGCCAATCGAATGAGCTTTCGATAATTGTTTCCAGATGTTTTTCGGCAAGTAAGATTTCTTTTTTATTATAATGAGAGAATATTAAGAGCTGACAAATTTTTGACACGGGACGAATGGAGCTTTCGTCTTTCAGGTTTTTGATGTTGGAACAAAAAAAATCCAGATGTTCTTCCATCCATTCCAATTTTTGATAGCATACAAATTCCAGAATCCAGCAGGCTTTGGAGGAATTTTTATTTGAAACCTGAAAAGACAGCCTGACTAACTCAGGAAAAAGTTCTGGATTATGCAGGACTTCATCAGCATATTTCTGCCGGTTTTCTCTATGTCCGGTTACATAATCTAAATTTTTCTGGAATTCAGTGACCATCATTTCTGTTTTTGATTTAAAAGTACAAATCAATTTACAATTGTCAAAAGTGAAATCCTTATCTTTGCCAAATATTTTAAAACTTTAAACTGTGATACAACTACACGATAAACAATTTGTTCCGTTTATTTCAGCCAAAGAAATAAACTTTGCTATCCAAAAAATGGTTGCACAAATAGAAGACGATTTTTTTGACGAAACCCCAATTTTTATTGGTGTCTTGAACGGTTCTTTTATGGTAGTTTCTGATTTTTTAAAATTATATAAAAAACCCTGCGAAGTTTCTTTTATCAAATTAGCCTCTTATGAAGGCACATCTTCAACTGAATCTGTTAAGCAATTAATAGGTTTAAACCAGGATTTAACAGGGCGTACTGTAATTGTCCTGGAGGATATTATCGATACTGGAAACACTTTGGAAGAATTGAAAAATCTGTTCAAAAGCCAGAATGTAAAGCATTTTAAAATTGCAACGCTTTTTTTTAAGCCAGATGCCTTCAAAAAAAATATTAAAATTGACTATGTTGGAATCCGGATTCCAAATAAATTCATAGTAGGTTTTGGATTGGATTACGATGGACTAGGAAGAAATCTGCCAGAAGTGTATCAATTAAAAGAATAGATATTAAAAAATTTTAAAAATTGAAAGAGCAGTAATAAAGTCTTTTAATTTTAAAATTTTGTTTTGAAAACTAAAAATAATAAATAGGAATAAAAATTTATTGACAAAGTCTGTAAATCTTTCAATCATTAAATTTTTAAATTTTAAATTAAATTATGATCAATATTGTTTTATTTGGAAAGCCAGGAGCAGGAAAAGGAACCCAGGCAGAATTTTTAAAAGAAAAATACAGCTTACAACACATTTCTACAGGAGATGTTTTTCGCTACAATCTGAAAAATGATACTCCATTAGGTAAGGAAGCAAGAGTTTTTATGGATGCTGGAGATTTAGTTCCAGATGAATTAACTACCAAAATGCTTATCGATGAGGTAAACAAACACTTGGATTCAAATGGAATTTTATTTGACGGATACCCAAGAACAATTGCCCAGGCTGAAGCTCTGGATGCCTTTTTGCCAACCATCGGATCAAGCGTTGCAGCGACTATTGCTCTTGAAGCTGATGACAATATATTAGTAGCCAGATTGTTAGAAAGAGGTAAAACCAGCGGAAGAGTAGACGATCAGGATGAAGAAAAAATCAGAAACCGTTATCAGGAATACAATGAAAAAACCGCACCGCTAATTGGATATTATAAAAACCAGAATAAGTTTCACGCTGTAAATGGAATCGGAACAATCGAAGAAATTACAGAAAGACTTACTGCGGTAATCGATAATTTATAGGAGCATCTGCTTCGCCAGTTCGCTTTGCTCGTGTCCAGCTGTACGTTACAAGTCACAGCCATAAAAAACTATTTTTCTATGTCATAAAAGGAACAAAGAAGAATCATCCAATTTTCTCCCTGAGAGGGTTGAGGTGAGGAGTCGCTCTTTTATAACAGGAAAAATTAGTTTTTTATAGCCATGAGCTTTTCACTTCCATCTGGGCTATTAAAATAAGACTGTAAAACAAAAGGATTACATAAAATCCAATATATAAACGAATTATCTAAACATTGGAAATAGTAATAATATTTTTTCTAATACTCTTAAATGGGGTTTTCTCGATGTCAGAAATCGCATTGATTTCGGCCAGAAAAAACAGATTGGAAACATCTGCAAAAAAAGGAAATAAAAATGCCCAGATCGCATTGGATCTGGCAAATTCCCCAAATAAATTCCTGTCTACAGTACAAATAGGAATCACTCTAATTGGAATTCTTACAGGTATTTTTAGTGGAGACAAAATTACTTCCGATGTAGAAACATTCGTAAAAGGATTTCATTCACTAATACCTTATGCACATTCCATCGCAGTTGGGATTGTAGTTGTTGCATTGACCTTTTTTTCCTTGGTTTTAGGAGAATTACTGCCAAAAAGGATTGGCTTGAATTATCCCGAAGGCATTGCCAAAGCCGTTGCTATGCCAATGAAAATAGTATCAATAGTTACAGCGCCATTCATCTGGCTGTTAACTACTTCGACTGATTTTCTGCTTGATATTTTTCGAATAAAACCAACCGCAGACGGGAAAGTAACTGAGGAAGAAATCAAGGCTATCATCAAAGAAGGGACTGAAGTTGGGGAAGTTCAGGAAATTGAGCAGGATATTGTAGAACGTGTTTTTCATATTGGCGATAGAAAAATCAATTCGTTAATGACACACAGAAAATCAGTAATGATGCTTCCTCTGCGTGCCGATAAGAGTCAGGTAAGAGGATTTATGATCAAAGAACTGCATTCTATTTATCCAGTTTATAATGAAAATCATGATGATATCGTAGGAGTTGTTAATCTGAAGAGCATCTTTGCCAATGTTGATAACGATAATTTCAATCTAGCTGAAATCATGACAGATGCTCCATTTATGATGGAACAAACCACCGCTTACAAAGCTTTGGAACAATTCAAGAAAACAGGAATTCATTACGCATTAGTTTCTGATGAATATGGCGTTTTTCAAGGAATAATAACGCTGAATGATATTCTGGAGGCATTGGTTGGAAATGCATCTGATTTCTATAAAGATGATTTCCAATTAATAGAAAGAGAAGACGGAAGCTGGATGGTAGACGGACATTATTCGCTGCATGATTTCCTGACTTATTTCGAATTGGATGATCTGATAGGGGATTACGAAGTAACCACAGTAAGCGGATTAATAATGACAGAATTGTCACACATCCCAAAAGAAGGCGAAAAGCTGGTTTGGCAAAAATTTGTACTGGAAGTCATTGATATGGATGGCGTGAAGATTGATAAAGTAATGGTGAAAGCCTTAAAGGATTAAAAAAAATGGTTTAAAAGTTTAAAATTGACTTTAATGACTCGGTTTAAATAATTTAAACACGATTAAACTTTAAAAAGCAAACCACAAACAAGAGAATATGACAGAGGGAAATTTTGTAGATTATGTAAAAATTTATGTTTCTTCCGGAAAAGGAGGAAAAGGATCTACGCATTTGCATAGAGAAAAATTCATCCAATATGGAGGGCCAGATGGAGGTGATGGCGGACGTGGCGGACACATTTATTTAGTTGGGAACAAAGGGCTTTGGACTTTGTTTCACTTAAAGTTTGCGCGCCATATCAAAGCAGGCCACGGTGGTGATGGTGGAGGTGACAGAAGTACAGGTGCCGATGGTGAAGATAAGTACATTGAAGTTCCATTAGGAACAGTTGTAAAAGATAAAGAAACGGGTGAAACCCTTTTTGAAATAACAGAAGATGGTGAGAAACAGATTCTTTGCCGTGGTGGAAAAGGGGGATTAGGAAACTGGCATTTCAGGAGTTCAACCAATCAAACTCCGCGATATGCACAACCAGGTCTGCCTGGTTTGGAAATGGACGTGATCCTCGAACTTAAAGTTTTGGCAGATGTTGGTTTGGTAGGTTTTCCAAATGCTGGGAAATCAACATTATTATCGGTATTGACATCAGCAAAGCCTAAAATTGCGGATTATCCATTTACGACTTTGAAACCAAATCTTGGAATTGTTGCTTACAGAGATTTTCAATCGTTTGTAATTGCTGATATTCCAGGGATTATTGAAGGCGCTGCCGAAGGAAAAGGACTGGGACACTATTTTCTGCGCCACATCGAGCGTAATTCGACTCTATTGTTTTTAGTTCCTGTGGATACTCCAAACATCAAGGATGAGTATGATATTCTGGTAAATGAGCTGACAAAATACAATCCGGAAATGCTGGATAAAGAGCGTCTGCTGGTGATTTCAAAAATCGATATGCTGGATGATGAACTGAAAGCTGAATTAAAAACACAATTAGATGAAGAATTCAAAGGCATTCCTTATTTGTTCATTTCATCGGTTGCCCAGCAGGGATTGACGGAGCTGAAAGACAAGCTTTGGAAAATGCTGAATGAGTAAAATTTTAGATTTTAAAGTAAAAAAAGTGTTCTAGCAATAGGGCACTTTTTTTTGTATTGAATAATTCCTAAAAGTAAGTTAACAATCAATGTTTTGTTTTTGATTTTACGATAAAAAAATACTTTTCGTTGCGAAAATGACTTATATTCGCATCATCTAAAAAATTATTCAGATAAGGAATGGCATGATTAAAATTAGCAGTAATCAATTTAGAAAGCCAATCCGTATTTAAAACCAGAAAACAAATATTTATGAAAAAAATTGTGTTATTCTTGACCATGTGCCTAATGGCTTTTCCTGTGAGAGCTGATGAAGGAATGTGGTTTTTAATGTTTATCGAAAGATTAAACCATAGAGATATGGAAAAAATGGGCCTGCAGCTGACAGCCGAAGAAATTTATAGTATTAATCATCATAGTCTGAAAGATGCTATTGTCCAATTCAATGGTGGCTGTACGGCCGAAATCGTTTCAAAAGAAGGATTGGTTTTAACTAATCACCATTGCGGATACAATGCCATTGCTGAACTTTCTACTGAGGAACAAAATTATTTAAAAAATGGATTTTGGGCAAAAAATAAAAGCGAGGAATTAAAACCCAAATCATTATATGTTCGTTTTTTTGTTCGTATGGATGATGTTTCCAAAAGAATTTTATCAAAAGTAAATGATAAAATGACAGAGACAGAGCGTAATAAAATAATCCAGCAGGAAATTGCTCTAATCGAAAAAGAGAACAATGAAGGAGGTAAATATACGGTATCTGTACGTCCATTTTTTCAGGGAAATGAATATTACTATTTTGTTTACCAAGATTACAAGGATGTTCGTCTGGTAGGGACACCTACGGAAAGTCTTGGAAAATTTGGAGGTGATACTGATAACTGGGAGTGGCCACGTCACACTGCCGATTTTTCTATGTTCAGAGTATATGCTGATAAAGATGGAAATCCAGCTGAATATTCTAAAGACAATGTGCCTTTGCAGCCGAAACACCATTTGCCAATAAATATTACTGGAGCAAAAGAAAATGATTTTGCCATGATTTTGGGATATCCAGGAAGAACTAATCGCTGGATGCCAGCCGGCGGAATTGCACAAAACGTAAGTTATGCATATCCAGCTTGGGTTGAGGGCGCAAAGACAGGGATGGATAACATGAAAAAGTTTATGGACAAAGATGAAGCAGTAAAATTGAAATATGCTTCTAAATATGCTTCAACAGCGAATTATTGGAAAAACCGCCAAGGGATGATTGATGCATTGACTAAAGCAAAAACTGCTGGCACAAAGTCTAGTGAAGAGTCTAAATTTAACGCTTGGGCAAATAAACCTGAAAATAAAGAACAATACGGAAATGTTATTAGTGTAATAAATGACTATTATGTTCAAACAAATTTGAAATCACGTCACGATAATTATCTTACTCAATTGCTGCGAACTGCTTCTTATGGAGTCAGCTCTTCTGCACTTGGTAACGCATTGATTGCATATTACAAGGAAAATGAAGCCAAAAGAACTGAAATGCTTCCTAAGATAAATAGTTTAATCGAAAATTATTATGAGGATTTTTATGCTCCTTTGGAGAAAGAAGTTTTGACTGCTCAACTGAATTTGTATGCTGCAAAAGCATCAGAATATGGTTTGGCTGCGGTTATAGCTAAAATGAAAGAAAATAATAAAGGTAATTTTGCTGCCGATGTTGACAAAGCAGTTACCGAAAGTATTTTTGCTGATAAAGAATCGGTTGAGGCTTTTATGAAAGACCCAAAACCAGAATTAATAGCAAATGATCCATTGTATGTTATTTCAAATGATTTAATGACAAAATTGAGAGCGAAGTCTCCTGAACAATTAAAAGCTGATGATGATTTTGCAATTGCTTACCGCAAATTAGTTGAAGGTTTAAGAGCGTCAAAATTGAATACGATTCAATATCCTGATGCCAATTCCACTTTGCGATTGACGTATGGTAAAGTTCGTTCTTTGCCTGCAGACAAACGCAATGATGCCAAAATTAATAATTATACAACAATGGCCGGAATGGTTAAAAAGTATAAAGCAGGTGATCCCGAATTTGATCTTCCAGCTCGTCTGCTGGAATTAAATAAAGAACAGGATTTTGGTCAATATGCCGATAAATCGGGATATATGCCTGTAAATTTTTTAACGGATAATGATATTACTGGAGGAAATTCCGGTTCTCCTGTGTTGAATGGAAAAGGAGAATTAATAGGGGTTGCTTTTGATGGAAATATCGAGGCAATGGCTGGTGATGTTATTTTTGATAAAAAACTGCAGCGTACTATTAATCTTGATATTCGTTTTGTGCTTTGGATTATTGATAAATATGCAGGCGCGCAAAACATTATTAATGAAATGACAATTGTCAAATAACAAACACTGCATACCGATTTGTTAGTGCATCGCTGTCTTTATAGATATTAATAGAAACCGTTTCATTTTTATAAGTGAGACGGTTTTCTGTTATGTATATTTAATCATTATAAGTATCAAATAGAAACTGCAAAGTTTCGGGAATGTTATTGGCCTTCATTTTAGGGTATTGTATTTTTGAATCCAGCCAGTTTTCGATTATTAAATCAAAATCATTACCCACATCATACAATACGGGAACTCCCAATTTTTTTAGCGCTGCTGCATTGCATTCCTGTTCGTAATGCTTTCGGATAGGAATCGAAAGTATTTTTTTCTCGAGATATAGAGCTTCAGATGGGGTTTCGAATCCTCCGCCAGTGATAATCCCATCGCAGTTTATGAGGCTTTTATTGAAGTCTTTTTGATTGACAGGAAAATAAGTGATGTTCCTTACGGTGTGCTTAGTTTGTATGCCATGCAAAAACCAGTGAAATTTTAAATTAGGAAGTTTATTGAAAGCCTTTTCCAGGCAATCCTGTTGAAAGGAAGGCAGATAAACAGTGATATGATCTTTATTTTTGGGTGTTGCGTTTACAATTTCATCTTTGATAACGGGAGGAAAAATAAAATCATCATATTTGTCAAAATGCAAGCCGATGTGTTTTGGTGAGGGAGCATAATGTTTCAGAATCATTTCGCCCATTAGGTCTTTTTTTTCGGGTCTTGGAGTTAGCGGAGATATAAAACTTGCCTGATGGCCAAATTGCACGGAATGAGTTTTTTGCATTTTGCATGCCAGCGAAGTAATAGAATCAAAATCATTAATAACCACATCGTAGTTTTTTAGAGGCAGTAT
This sequence comes from Flavobacterium aestuarii, assembly GCF_040049115.1. Taxonomy (NCBI): domain Bacteria; kingdom Pseudomonadati; phylum Bacteroidota; class Flavobacteriia; order Flavobacteriales; family Flavobacteriaceae; genus Flavobacterium; species Flavobacterium aestuarii. Next base: position 263,800 of record NZ_JBDLZZ010000005.1, on the reverse strand, counting down.
ATTAGCGTCTTTATATATTTGTTTTGGCCTTACATTCTTGACAATGTCCCAGTAGTTCAAGCCTCCGCATTTACTGTAGTGCAGGCTGCATCCAGCACTTTTGAATTTTATTGGTAAATTAATATCGAGCGTTGCATTGCATCCACTGAGAAAAAAATCGACTTCACCAAATTTCTGTAAATAAGGGTATAGCTGCTGCGCTCTGCTGATATGTCCGTTACCGGTTGCCTGTATTGCGTAAAATATTTTCATTGACTGTGAGTTTTAAGAAAGAATTTTATTTACAATATCGTTCACTACTTTATCTTCTGGGGTATCAGACCCTGTGAAATGCTCCCTGTTATAATGGTAAAGACTCCATTTTTGTTTTTTGTATTCCAGCGCGGTAAGATTTTCAATCCAATCGCCACTGTTTAGGTACCATACTTTTCCGTGTTCATTTATTATTTCCTTCATTTGCGGTTTGTGAATGTGTCCGCAAATTACATAACTGTATTTTTTTTGAATGGCGACTTCGGCGGCTGTAGTTTCAAAATTGGATACGAACGATACAGCTTTTTTGACACTATCTTTTATCATTTTGGAATAACTTCTTTTTTCCTTGCCTAAAAGCTGCAAAAACCAATTGATCAGGCTATTAATCAGAATTAATAAATCATATCCTTTTCCGCCTAGTTTGGCTAGTATTTTGGCATAGCCCTGTGTTGAAGAATCAAATACATCGCCGTGAAAAATCCATGTTTTTTGGCCATCCAGATCTAGAATGAGCTTATCGACCAATTCAAAATTTCCTAAAATAAAATCGGAATATTTTCGTAAGGCCTCGTCATGATTTCCTGTGACATATATTACCCGAGTACCTTGGTTTGACATTTTTATGATTTGTCTCAGGACATTCATGTGGGATGCAGGGAAGTAACTTTTGGTAAAGCTCCACATATCGATAATGTCTCCGTTTAAAATCAATGTTTGAGGGTTTATTGATTTTAAATATTGTAATAACTCTTTGGCTTGACACCCATAAGTTCCTAGATGAACGTCACTTATAACTACCAGCGGAATTTTTCTTCGTCTTTTCATTTTTAGTTTTTACGAATGTAAAACCGTTATGTTATCCCAATGTGTTTGAAGTGTTATTTGTGTATAAAAAAAACCGTCAAGTTACTAAGACAAGACGGTAATTATATTTGAATTTAAATTGGGAAAAATATTATTTAAAAATTTCCTCTAGAATGAAATCCAATTGAGGAAACAAAGGGCTTTTTATTTGATCTTCCTCTATTAAAGGATGTAGTCCTATGAATTGATTATCTTTTAAAACATATATTAAAAACGTTTTATCTTCGGGGTTTACGATCCAATATTCTAAAACTCCAGCTTCTTCATACAAGTCAAATTTGTATTTCATTTCTTTTTTAGAATTACCAGGAGAAAGTATTTCGATAACCAAGTCAGGAGCACCAAAAGCGCCTCTTTGGTCTAATTTATTTTCGTCACAAATCACACACAAATCGGGCTGAACTACTGTGAATATTTCACTATCAATCGTGGATTTTTTTTTATCCAATAGGCGAACATCAAAAGGTGCTGAAAATAATTTACAAGAATGATTTTTGAATTTGCCCCACAATATTCCATGCAGATTACTGGCTACTTTTTGATGAGCAGTGCTTGGAGCAGGACTCATTTTGAAAAGTTTTCCTTTGAATATTTCTAACCTTTCCTGAAATCTCCAAGTTAGATAATCGGCGTAGGAATATGTTTTTTCAAAATCCAATTCGTTGATATCAGTTATCATAATCATTTTATTTACTACAAATATAGGGAAAATTAAAGTTGTTGTTTACTCTTTTACATTCACTCGGATTCCTTTGGTATGACTGGTATACTCTGGGGCATACATACTTTCGATAGTTGTAATGCCATTAGAGAAATCTCCCAAGTTATTCACTCTAATATCATATTCCAAAACATAAGTTCCTTTGTTTATCTGGTCAAAAAAGAAATGGGTTGCAGTGTCTTTGGTGCTTCTGTAAAAACCTAAACGGTCTTTGTATTCATAGCTAGAAAGTACATCTACAGGCTCGAAACAGGAAGCGCGCATATCTTTTAAATGTACAAATTCAAAATCCTCCTTGGCTGTAATAATCAATCGAACGGTAACCAAATCACCAATTTTTAGCGGATTGTTTGCCGTTATTTTTTTCAATACGTTGCCTTTGTCGGAGCTTGTCTTTAGATATAATTCTTTGGCAACTGATAAACTTGTATTCGAATTGTTTTTTATTTTGTCCAAATCTTCAAAATACTGCCAGTAAACACCACCAAAAGCGGGTACTTTCGATTTGTTTTCGATGACAATTGTGGCCATTTCTTTTTTGATTTCGTCAGCTTTCCAGTTGAGTTTGATGTAACCCGTTTCGGCTTCTTTTTGGTTTTCGGTGAGTTTTTTGGTCAGGATTTTTTCGTCTCCAATTTTGATAATGGTATTGTCTTTTACGCTCAGCCAATCGTTGCCTTGCATTAGTAATGCGTAAACTGCTTCGGTAGTTGCTTTTGTGGTTGGCCAGTTTTTGGTCTGTTTGTTTTTTAATAACCAGACTTTCATAGCATCAACCGATTTGGTATCATTGTCAACTTCGGCGAAAGCCTCAATCAGCAGAGCCTGCGTTTCAATGGGTGCCTGATACCAATACCAGCCCGATTTGTTGGCAATCCAATACATTCCCCAATCTTCGTTGTTGGAAGCGGTTTCTTTAAGGCTTTCGATGATTTTCTTGGCAGTTTCTTTTTCGCCAAAACGATTCAATGTCAAAGCTGTCATTCCTTTTTCATATAAAGAATAGTTTAACCAATCTTTTTTGGCAGTTTCCAAATAGCGTTTGCTCGCTTTTTTCAGTGTATCCGAAAGGGGATAATCTTTCAGATAAAAACTGCGGGTGTATAAATAATGCAAATCCGAATAAGGATTTATCCAAATTAATTTGTCGGTTGATTTTAAATTCTGGATTCTCGTTTTATGATATTCCAAAAACTTTTGATCCAAAAACGGAATCGCTGTCGAGGCAATTTGTTTTATTTTGGCGGTATTGTTTTCGGTTGGGCTTAATTTTGAAAGATGACCCAAACCTGCCAAAATATGTCTGGTTATGTATTCGTTTTCGTCACTTCCGTCAAACCAGGCAAAACCTCCCGAAGGTTTTTGTTTTTGTTTAAGTTTGTTAAAAGTGTTTTCCTGCGAATTTTTCATTTTTTCCAGATCAAAAAGCAAGGCTAGATTTTTCTTTTTCTCGTCTTCATTTTGAGCATCGTTCAGCCAAGGCGTTTCGGCAAGAATCAACGATTTTAATTCTTCGTTTTCTTCCAGTTTGGAATTCAGTTTTCCGTTTTTTCTCCAAGTTTCAAAAAGATCTGCGATTTTTGGATTACTATTAATAATCTCCGATGCCAAGGCATTTGCATAAAAACGGGCAAAAGTCTGTTCGGCACATTCGTGTTCGTATTCCATTAAATAAGGAAGTGACTGAATTGCCATCCAAGACGGATTAGAAGTATATTCTAATGTAAACAGATGGTTTTTTAAAGTACTTGAATTGTTGTTTTTTAAGTTTTCAAAAGTGTATTCTTTCTTCGAATTTTCGCGTACCCAAATTGGAATGCTTTCGGTCACGAGCATATTATTTGTCAGAACAGGTAAAATATTTTCTTCCCCATCTGAAAAATTGCCTGCCTTGGCTAAAACTTTATACTGCACGCCCTGCAATCCTTCGGGAATATAGATTTTCCAGCTAACGGTTGTATTGCCAAGTGCAGGAATCGTAAAGTTTTTAATGGTCTTTGTGTTGTTCATTTTTGCATCAACAGCCTGCATGGTTGCAGCGTCAAAAAGCTGAAGAACTGCAATGCCGGTTTTGGCTTCATTGGTAACATTCGCCACTTTTGTCGTGATGATGATGCTGTCTTTTTCCCTAAAAAATCTTGGGAAGTTTGGCATTACCATCAAATCTTTTTGAGTAATAACACTCTTTTCCATATAACCAGTTACGATATCTTTGTTGTGTGCCAATAAGCGAAGTTTCCAAGCTGTTAACGCTTCGGGTGAAGTGAAATTAAAACTCACTTTTCCTTTTGCGTCTGTTTTTAGATTTGGGAAAAAGAAAGCGGTCTCTGAAAGATTTTTTCGTGCCTTTACTTGCGTTAAGGCTTCCAATGATTTTTTGGTTGTGATAATTACAACCCCGTTTGCGCCTTTGCTTCCATATAAGGCGGTTGCTTTGGTATCTTTTAAAACATCTATAGAAAGAATGTCTGCAGGATTTAGATTTTTAAAGGTTTCTTCGGAGGCAATTTCTCCATCGATAACATATAAAGGTGTTGCTGCGTTTACTGAGCCATTACCTCTGATTAATATTCCACTAAGAGAATCTTTTTTCGTCTGGCCATAACCAACTACAACAACTTCATTTAATCCGGCATCTTCTGCTTTTGCTAATGCTGGTTTTACAAACTTAACTTGGTCTTGTTTAGGAGCAGGAGGAAGGGTAATTGCCATCGCATTTCCAACTTCTTCTATAGTTAATACTGCATCAGGATCTCCTTTAATTGTTTCACTCCCAACTTTTTTGTCTTTTATGTAAATTAAACCGTCATCTCCATAGAAAAAAGAATTGTTAATATTAAAACCAAACCATTTTAGTTGAGTTTCTTCATTTTGAAGTTCTAACAGTTTTGATTCCAAATTTAAACCACGGATATAAGTGTTGGTTTTATCGAATCCTAAACTAGATCTAAAGTTTATGCCATTGTTGTTATAATCATAAAAACCCAATGCACCCCATTCTTTTTTGGTGAATTGATCCAAAGAACTATCATACATCGAAGCCAAAATTTCGGCTTCCGTTTTGGTGTTGGAGGCATTCAATTTAAAAGACCAGTTTTCATTGCTTCCAGGCTGAATTTTATTTCTAAAACTTTCAACAAGGAATTCCATTTTTGGTTCTTCAAATTTTAATAAAACTTCTAATTGATTATTAAATGTTTCGTTCTCAAAAACACTTTCAAAACCAATTGCCAATGATTTTTCAAATTCTTTTTGGAGCGGAATCGTAATAGTTGCCTGATGATTTTCTAAAACAATATTTTTTTCATAGAAAGTACCGTTTTTATAATTGGCTGTGGTATGAATGTGTAATGTGTCTAATACAGATCGAAGCTGAACGGTTACAAAACCATCTTTCTTCGGGTCTTTGTTGATTTGTTCTACAGTGAATAATTTATTCGGGTTGAATTTGTCTTTGCTTTGTATGATTTGAAAATTAGAAGTGGTTTCGATAGGATTTTCGAAACTGTCTTTGGCAGAAAATACTACTTTGTAATTTCCGGATTGGTAATTGGAAATAAAATCGAGTGCGAGATTTTTGTCTTTTTCGGTGTCTACTTTCTTAGAAAAAACTAAAGTTTCTGTTGGCTTTTTGGAAGCTTCGGAGTAGTTAATTTCGTAAGGAAATAACTTTTCAAAATCCGCATCTGGAATTGTTTTAATCTCTGGATGCCAGAAAATTCGGGATTTGAATTTATTTGGAAGCGGACTTATCAAAAACAATTTGATTTCGCCTTTTACGGCTTTAAATTCTCCGTTTAGATTCGTGCTATTCAGTATGATTTCATTTTTGTTTTTTGTCTCGATGCTATATGGAACGGAAGCATTCAGCATCAAATCGTGATAGCCCACCTTGATTGTAGTTACGGCTGTATGCGTTTCTCCATTAATGTCGGTAACACTTGCGTCTATTCGGTAGTTGAAAACAGGAAGCAGGTCTTTGTTGATATTGTTTGATGGTTTGGCTATGAAATCAATTGCAAATTTTCCCGATGCATCTGTTTTGGTTTCGCCAGTTGCTAAAATTTCACTTTGCTCATTGCCATAATAATTTCTATAATAATTTGTAAATCGGGTTATGGTATAGGTCACTTTGGCATCTGAAATAGTGCTTCCTGCAAATGCTTTGGCCGTTCCTTTTATAGCAACAGATTGATTTACCTGAAAACTTTCTTTTTTAGGTTCAAAAAGCACTTCAAACTTCGGACGTTTGTATTCTTCAACTTTGAAATAAGTGGATGTATTTTCAAAATCTACGTTATCCCAAAAGGGATGTTCGCCTTTTGTTTTATTATGTGTAGCATCTTTCTCATAATCATCTGGTTCATTTGCTTCAATTGTGAAATCACCTGTTAAGCCTGTTTTAGGCAAAACAAATTCACCCGAAAAAGAACCAAATTCATTCGTAGTCACATCAAATTCTTTGAAATTACTATAATTAGGATCCTGTATGGTTATTTTGAAAGTAGTATTAGCAACAACGCTTGATTTGTTGTTTTTCTTCTGAATAGCAATTCCTTTGTAATAAACTGTTTGACCAGGGCGATAAATGGCTCGATCTAAGTAGAATTCTACTTTTCCTTTAACAATTTCATCTTCGTTATTTTTAGAATAATCAGCGATATAGGCAATATAATTTTTTCTAATTAAAACGGTGTCATTTATGGTGGTTATTAGAATAGGAGAATTATCATAATAGTAGTTAGTGTTTTCTTTTTTCTTGTACGTTGCCAAGCCATCCGCATTGGTTTTTATGTCAAAATCTTTCGATTTTAAAACAACATTCTCCATCGGTTTGCCTGTTTTTCTGTCGAGAACTGTGTAGTAATCCGTATATACTTTTGTATTGGCTAAGACTGAAATATTTGAGACCGTAATGGTTTCGTAACCAAATCCTTTTTTGTCTTTGTTATCGGTATCACTTTCAAAATAAACCAAATAACTGCCAGTTTCCAGCTGAGGCAAAAGAACTTCGGTGGTGTATTCGAAATAATCTTTTTTGTCAACGAGTTCGTAATTTTTTGTGATTAATGGTTTTTTATTAGTTATGATTTGAGTTGATAAACTATCGATTTTGTTGGGGTTATTGTAAAATTCGGCAATTTTTACGTAATTTATTTTAAAAAAGGAAACCGTTAAATTGGTTGAGTTTTTATAGTGAATAAAAGCTCTGGCATTTTGTTTATTGTAAATGTATTTTTGGAGTTCAACCTGAATGGTTTTGGAAAGCAATTCTTCCTTCTTTTGAGTGGCCAGTTTGTAGGCATTCGAATTGTTATTAGTCGTCAAAACGAGATCCAGTTCGGTAATTGCTTTGCTGTTATAATCAGGATGGGTTTCTTTAGAAGCCAATTTGCTATAAACATTTGCCTTTTCTAATTGAATTTTTTGCAGTTGAGTAACTTCTTTTGTCTCTTTTTCTAAAGAAATCAAAGTTTTCAATAATTCTTCATCTGATTTTATCAGGAATTGGGAACAGAATAAAATACGATCAAATTTATTTTCAAAAGTTGGAGCATCAGTTTCCAGTTTTTGATACAACGAAAGCACTTTTTTTAGATTTTCATCTTTGATAAAATCGAGGTTTAATTTTGTAAAAGTTTCAGAATTTCCTAGAAAAGCATTTTTATTTGGTTCAAAATCTTTAGATTCAAACTGCCATTCATTTATTTTTGATTTATAAAAAGCAATATTTTCTTTTAGTAAATAATCAAACAGATTTTCTTTTTTGAATTTTTCTAAAGTAAAAAAATCAAAAATTGGTTCGTAATTAGTTAAAGGAGTTGCTTTTAAAACGGCTTCGTTTTCTAATGTTTTTTCGTAAATTTTTAAAATATCATCTTTTATATTTAAATCAGTAGCGACTACTGTATCAATTGCACTATCGTTATTCACTACTTCAAGTGAATCAGCAACAACTGCTACTGTATCTGCAACTACGACTGCTATGTCATCATAATTTTCATTGTTGTCATTGAGACATTTCGCATATACCAAATTCAAAATCGCTTTTGATGGAATTGAAACCTGATTAATCTGGGCTTTCAAATTGGCCAGAATCAATTTTTTTGCATTTTCATCCAGCACTTGGCTGTACTTCGATTTATAAAAAAAACATTTGATGATTTGAACTTCTTCCTTTTTCGCGAAAGCCTTTTTGTAGATTTTATCTACAATTTGGTTGGCAGTTTTTATTTTGCCAAGGTTTTCATTTTTGATTACCTTATTCCAGTTTTTCTGATAATTTTGAGCATAGAAAGAAGTTGAAAATAAAAGGAAGACAAACAGTAATTTTTTCATTGATGATGCACTTTTAGAAGGTTTTAAAACAATCAAAATTTTCTTTCACAAATTACTAATTTTTACTTAAAACTAAATGATAGTTGGTACATTTTCTTATTTTTGAAGTATGAAAAACTCACTAATCCTATTCCTGTTATTACCAATGATAATTTTGGGTCAAACCAATTTTATGAAGGGAGAAAAACTATTCAAGGAGGGGAATTTTGATCAAGCCGAGCCTCTTTTGGAAAATTACTTGAAAGGCAGTCCAAATCATCTTCGAACTTTGGAATATTTGGGCGATATTGCAGGTCAGAATAAGTTGTGGGATAAATCCATAAACTATTATAAAAAGCTGAAAACGTTAAAGCCTGCCGAAGCCAATTATTATTACAAATACGGAGGGGCTTTGGGAATGAAATCATTAGAAGTCAGTAAAATAAAGGCTTTAGGTATGATCGGCGAAGTCAGATCTTCTTTTGAAAAAGCAATAGAGTTGAATCCAAAACACATTGAGGCGAGATGGGCATTAATTGAACTGAATTTGCAATTGCCAGCAATAGTTGGAGGAAGTGAGTCCAAGGCCATAAAATATTCCAGTGAATTGAGAGAACTGTCTCCTGTTGATGGTTATTTATCCCGTGGTCATATCGATGAGTATTTCAAAAGATATGCAGAGGCTGAGGTGCAATACAAAAGAGCAATTTTGATAGGAGGATCGAAAATATGCTATCAGACATTGGCGGATTTCTATAAAAACAAAATGAAACAACCCGATAAAGCCAATAAGGTTTGGGAAGAATATAAAAATAAAAATAAATAGTTTAAGATTGTTTAATGTGGTTTAAAAATAGTTTGACAACTATAGAAACTATTTTAAACACTTAAACTTTAAACTTTTAAACTTAAATAATGAAAACACATTTCATTGCCATAGGCGGAAGCGCAATGCACAACTTAGCATTGGCATTACACAATAAAGGATATCAGGTTACAGGAAGTGACGATGCGATTTTTGAACCTTCAAAATCACGTTTGGAAAAAAAAGGAATTTTGCCAGCCGAGCTGGGATGGTTTCCAGAGAAAATCACTGCCGATATTGAAGCTGTAATCCTTGGAATGCACGCCAAAGCTGATAATCCAGAGCTATTGAAAGCACAGGAATTGGGTTTGAAAATTTATTCGTATCCCGAGTTTTTGTACGAGCAGTCCAAAAATAAAACACGTGTTGTTATTGGTGGTTCTCACGGAAAAACGACTATTACTTCGATGATTCTGCATGTGATGCATTACCATAATATTGAAGTGGATTATATGGTTGGTGCCCAATTAGAAGGTTTTGACACAATGGTGCATCTTACCGAGGAGAATGATTTTATGGTTCTCGAAGGTGATGAATATTTGTCTTCGCCAATTGACAGAAGACCTAAATTTCATCTGTATCAGCCAAATATTGCATTGATTTCGGGAATTGCTTGGGATCATATCAATGTTTTTCCAACCTATGATTTTTATGTAGAGCAGTTTGAAATTTTTATTGATAAAATTACAAACGGCGGAATATTGGTTTATAATGAAAATGATTCCGAGGTAAAACGTGTTGCCGAAAAAGCGACTAATCCAATTCGAAAATTGGCTTATCATACTCCAAAATACGAAGTAAAAGATGGAGTTACACTTTTGGAAACTCCAGAAGGACCAATGCCTATTGAAGTATTCGGAGCGCATAATTTAAATAATCTGGCTGGAGCCAAATGGATCTGCCAGAATATGGGGGTTGATGAAGCGGATTTCTATGAAGCGATTGCGAGTTTCAAAGGAGCATCGAAGCGTTTGGAAAAAATTGCAGAAAGCAAAACCAAAGTAGCTTATAAAGATTTTGCCCATTCGCCAAGTAAAGTGTCTGCAACTACCAAAGCAGTCAAAGAACAATACCCAAATCGTACCGTGGTGGCCTGTTTGGAACTGCACACTTACAGCAGTCTGAATGCCGAGTTCCTGAAAGAATACGAAGGAGCGTTAGAATATGCTGATATTGCGGTGGTTTTTTATTCTCCGGATGCAGTAAAAATCAAACAATTGGAAGAAGTTACTTATGAGCAAATTGCAAAAGCTTTCAATAGAGAAGACTTGATTATTTACACTAATCCAACCGCTTTCAAAGAATATTTATTTAACCTAAATCTTGAAAATTCCGCTTTATTATTGATGAGTTCCGGAAATTACGGAGGCTTGAATTTTGATGAGGTAAAGGGATTGATTGAGTAATAAAATAAGCGACAAAGTTTGTCATTCCGCAGGAATCTCAATAAGTGCGGTATTAGTTCCTTTTAAATTAACACAATCTTGTCATTCCGTAGGAATCTCATCTGGTTCAATATGGATTCCTACGGAATGACAAGATTGTGTATTAAGGTTTTATTCTAATCTCACAGTTTGTCATTCCGTAGGAATCTCATTCTGGTTCAATATGGATTCCTACGGAATGACAAGATGGTGGATAAACTTGAATTAGATTTTGGAGTGATAAAAGAAAAATGCAATAACGGCAAAGTTTGTCATTCCGTAGGAATCTCAAGTGAGTAAAGTATAGGTTTTTACTTTTGAAAGATTGAAGCAGGTTGTTCAGACTAAGTCAATATAGATTCCTACGGAATGACAAGATTGTGTATTAAGGTTTTATTCTAATCTCACAGTTTGTCATTCCGTAGGAATCTCATTCTGGTTCAACATAGATTCCTGCTGAATAACAAGATTGAGATTAAATACTGGCTATTGTTTTATGTTTAAAATAAGATTTTGATTACATTTGAAAACATTCAATTATAATCATTGGCAAATGGAACAAAACAGCATACCGATCACACATTGGGCAGAAGATGACAAGCCTCGTGAAAAATTAATGCTCAAGGGCAAAAGTGTTTTAAGCGATGCCGAATTGATTGCAATCCTCATTGGTTCTGGAAACCGTAATGAATCGGCGGTGGATTTGAGCAAAAGGATTTTAGCTAGTGTCGATCATAATTTGAATGCTTTAGGAAAATTGTCTATTGGTCAATTAATGAATTTTAAAGGTATCGGCGAAGCCAAGGCGATCTCGATAATTTCAGCCATGGAATTGGGAAGGAGGAGGAGAAGTGAAGATGTAATTGAGTTGTCCAAAGTAACTTCAAGCAAAGCTGTTTTTGAAGTGATGCATCCAATAATTGGAGAGCTATCTCACGAGGAATTTTGGGTTTTGTTTTTGAATAATTCCAATAAAATTCTCTTCAAGACACAATTGAGTAAAGGCGGAATGACTGGAACAATGGTTGATGTACGAATTATTTTTAAAATAGCTTTTGAGCAGAATGCGACAGCAATTATTTTGGTACACAACCATCCTTCAGGGAAATTGCAACCTAGCGATGCCGATATCCAAATAACCAAAAAGATTAAATTGGCAGGACAAAATCTGGATATTCCAGTTTTAGATCACATTATTATCACAGAAAACGGTTATTATAGTTTTGCTGACGAAGGAATATTTTAAAAAAGTTGCTTGATTTGGACATTTGTCTTATATTTACAGTCAAATGTCTTTTTTATGGAAGCAATAAAATTTAAATCGGGAGAAGCTATTGATAAAGCCGTAAGAGTTTTGGTTAATAGGGTAGAGCAGGAGCGAGGATACAAACTATTGAATAAGAATATTACTTATGATGAATTCCTGAAAAATAGAATGCTGATTGTGCACGCTATTCGCGAAGGAATCCCATATGAGTTGTTCAATTTGATAAAGGAAATCACTCCTTTTAACGAGGAAGACTGGGCCTCTTTTTTGGGAATTTCCACTAAGTCACTTCAAAGAAATAAAATCAAGGAAGATTTTATTTTCAAACCCCTTCAATCCGAAAAAATATTGGAATTGGCAGAGGTAACTTCTTTAGGAAATACTGTTTTTGACACCGAAGCACAATTTTATTTATGGCTAAACACCCCATCATTTGCACTTGGAAATCTACAGCCAATTGAATTGCTCAAAGATTCCTATGGAAAAGAAATGGTGATTAATGAATTGAATAAAATTGATCAAGGTATTTTTGTCTAATGGAAGTCTTTCGATTGGCACGAAAAAAATATCCGATTGAATTATCGGGAAAAGGAGCTTCCATTTCGGGAGCACGTTGGAATTCAAAGGGAACAGAAATTATTTATTGTGCCCACAATAGGGCTTTGGCAATGGCCGAAGTTTTAGTGCATCTTTCATTGGCAACTTTACCTAGTGATTTTGTGATGTTAACTATTGAAATTCCAGATGATATTTTTATCGAAATTCTAGATCTTAACAAAGTTAATATAGATTGGAATGTTTTTCCTTGTACCTTTGAAACACCTCTCTTGGGAGATGATTTTATAAAGCGAAATGAAGCTTGTATTCTAAAGGTTCCTTCGGCGGTGGTAAAAGGAGATTTTAACTTTTTGATAAATCCGTATCATATTGATTTTCATAAAATCAGAATTACAGAGCAAAGTGATTTTCCTTTTGATAAACGAATTTTTAAATAATACGATTACATGTTATCTTCTAAAATAACCGACATTTTCTTTGACTTGGATCATACGCTTTGGGATTTTGACGTAAATTCGGAACTGGCTTTTGACACGATTTTCAAGAAAGATCATCCCACTATTGAAATAGCCAGTTTTATAGAAAAATATATCCCGATTAATCAAGCCTGCTGGAAATTATACCAATACGATAAAATTACCCACGCCGAATTGAGATACAATCGTCTTAAACATACATTTGATGCTATGGAATATTTTGTGTCAGATGCCCAAATAGAGAGTATCGCACAGGATTACATTGAGTTATTGCCTCAAAATAATTGTTTATTCGACGGTACGATAGAAGTGTTGGAATATCTTGGGAAAAAGTATAAATTGCATATTATTACCAATGGCTTTGCCGATGTGCAGTATAAAAAAATAAACAACTCGAATATTGCAGGTTTTTTCAAAACGATAACAAATTCGGAAATGGCAGGTGTGAAGAAACCTAATCCCGTTATTTTTGAATACGCCTTGGATTTGGCGAAAGCCAAAAAAGAAAACAGTATAATGATTGGTGATTGCCTCGAAGCTGATGTGCAGGGCGCTCTAAATGCCGGATTAGACGCTATTTTTTTTAATGACAAGAATATTAAAACAGAACAAAATATTAAACAAGTAAATCATTTATTAGAACTCAAAAAATATTTATAAATCATGAAGTCAAAATTTATATACCTATTGCTGCTTGTTTCAAGCATTGGATTTGCTCAATCAGTCAATGATTATAAAGCGGTTGTTATTCCTTTAAGATATGATTTTCTAAAATCAGACAATCAATATCGTCTTAGTACTTTAACTAAGGTTAATTTAAAAAAAGCAGGTTTTGAAGCTTTTTATGCCAATGAAACTTTTCCAAGCGGATATAATGACAGATGCAGTATGTTATATGTAGATGTATTGAAAGACAATGCGTTTTTAGTAACAAAACTTTTTGTTGTTTTGAAGGATTGCAACGGAAAAGAGATTTATAAATCTGAAGTAGGAAAAAGCAAGGAGAAAGAGTATGAAGTAGCTTATAGCGAAGCATTGAATATGGCTTTTCAATCTGTATATGCATTGGGCTATAAATATAATGGTACTTCAGCTTCCAGCACAAACAGTAACAGTATTGGTACAGCAGCTTCCTCATCAGTTATGCCAGCTGTTGCGGTGGCGGCAGTGGCAGTAAATGTTCCCGATACGAGCGGAGAGCCAGATGGAACCGTTTTATTTGCGCAGCCCATCAAAAATGGATTTCAATTAATCGATAGCACTCCAAAAGTGGTAATGAAGGTATATAAAACTACAAATCCTTCCATCTATTTGGCGGTCAAAGATAATTTGCAAGGAGTTGCAATCCTTAAAAATAATCAATGGTTTTTTGAATATTATGATAAAGAAACCTTGATGTCAGAGAAAATCACAGTGAAGTTTTAAGGTTGCAAACGTTGGAATTATAAGTAAATTATTTCGATATCATTATAAAGCCTGCGGTTCTCGTGGGCTTTTTTATATTAATACCCGTATTTGTCTTTCCAACGATTTTTAAGAAATTCACGTGTAGTATTTTCTCTGGAATTTTGTCCAGGAACATAAATAGGAGTATTACTTAATGCCTCAGGTAAAAATTCCTGCTCGGCAAAATTGTTGGCATAATCATGCGAATATTTATAATCCTCACCATATCCCAATTCTTTCATTAATTTGGTCGGAGCATTGCGCAAATGAATAGGTACAGGTAAATCTCCAGTTTGTTTAACCAATTGCTGTGCGGTGCCAATTGCCAAATAAGAAGCATTGCTTTTTGGAGAAGTAGCCAGATAAATAGCACATTGGCTCAAAATAATTCTGCTCTCTGGATAGCCAATAGTAGAAACAGCCTGAAAAGCGTTGTTAGCCATTATAAAAGCTGTTGGATTGGCATTGCCAATATCTTCGCTGGATAAAATCAGCATTCTTCGGGCAATAAATTTCACGTCTTCGCCACCTTCAATCATTCTGGCAAGCCAATAAACAGCTCCGTTGGGATCACTGCCTCGAATCGATTTTATAAATGCCGAAACAATGTCATAATGCTGTTCGCCGGTTTTGTCATATAAAACCGTATTTTGTTGAACGAGTTCAAAAACACGATCATTGGTAATGACAATTTCATCTTCAGCCGAAGCGTTTACGACCAGTTCAAAAATATTCAATAGTTTGCGTCCATCCCCGCCAGAAAGGCGCAATAAAGCTTCTGTTTCGCGCAGTTCTATTTTTTTGGATGCCAAATAGCTGTCTTTTTTCATTGCTCTTTGCAGCAAATGTTCTAAATCTACTTTTGTAAATGCGTTCAAGATATAGACTTGACAGCGAGACAATAAAGCGGGAATGACTTCAAAACTAGGGTTTTCGGTCGTTGCACCAATAAGGGTAATCCATCCTTTTTCAACCGCTGCCAATAAGGAATCTTGTTGCGATTTGCTAAAACGATGAATCTCATCAATAAATAAAATTGGATTTTTGGCAGTAAATAAACCACCGCTTTGTTTCGCTTTTTCAATTACATCCCGTATATCCTTAACCCCCGAATTAATTGCACTCAATATATAAAAGGGACGATTGGACTCTTGGGCAATAATTTGTGCCAAAGTTGTTTTGCCAGTTCCTGGCGGTCCCCAAAAAATTAATGAAGGTATAATTCCTTTTGCAATTTGTTGTGTTAGCGAGCCATTTGGACCAACCAAATGCAACTGACTAATATAATCTTCTAACTTTTGTGGGCGTATACGTTCTGCTAGTGGTGCTTCCATTTTGTAAAATTACGTAATTTTCAGTTTTACAAGTATATTTTTCATGAGCTATTCCTGCTGTCCACTATATCTTTTGTGCCGAACCCCGGCACAAAAGGATGCCGTTTCCATCAGGGCTATGGGATTTGTTTTTATAACAAAATATAGATTTATATGACAAAATAGCATTAAATTACTTTTGGATACATTTTTGAAGAGGTAATATGGGTTTCAAATGTAACTGATTAAAGGCTAAAATTAATTGAGTCTAACATTCCAAAAATCTAACAATCTAAGAAGTCTAAAAAACAATGGAAGAAAATAATTTTAAATTCAATAATTCCGTAATAGGAGTACCGCTTTTTTTTGTACTCCTTTTATGGTTTATATATTGGCTAGAAATCCGTTTCGGTTTCGATTTTGACAGCAACGGAATTTTGCCAAGAACATTTTCGGGATTGCAGGGAATTATCTTTAGTCCATTCATTCATTCGGATATTGAACATCTTTATAATAATTCAATTCCATTGTTAGTTCTATTAGCAGCTTTGTTCTTTTTTTATAGCAAAGAAGCTTGGGGAATTTTAATATTTGGTATTCTGCTGTCTGGAAGCCTTACTTGGTTTATAGGAAGGGATAATTATCACATTGGGGCTAGTGGTTTAATTTATGTACTGGTTTCTTTTATTTTTTTTAAAGGAATCCAGACGCAATATTATCGTTTGGTAGCCTTGTCACTTACTATTGTAGTACTCTATGGCGGAATGGTTTGGTATGTTTTTCCAAAAATTGACGACACCATTTCTTGGGAAGGTCATTTGTCTGGTCTAATTGCAGGTTTTGCACTTACTTTTTTCTACAAAAAGCCAGAGTTCAAAAAAGTGATAAAATACGATTGGGAACGTCCCGATTATGACCCGTCAGAAGATAAATTTATGCAAAGATTTGATGAAAATGGAAATTTTGTTAATTTGCCAAAACCAGAAAGTATAGAAGAAACCCAAATAGAAATCAGTCCTTTTTTTTTGTCAAACTCAAATGTTGTGTATGATTTTATAGAAAATCAAGATCCTCCAAACGAAAAAAATGAATCAAAACCCTAGTCTTGATTCATTCATTTTAAGTTTTATGCATGGTAATGTTTTTCGTTCAGTTAGCAATCTAAAATCTGCATTCTGTAATCTAAATTTTCTATCCTCTTTGTCTCACCGCTTCATATAAAAATGCGCCACAAGCTACAGAAACATTTAAAGATCCAATAGATCCAAACATTGGTAATTTTGCTTTCTCATCCACTATTTTAAGTACAGAAGGATTTACTCCTCTATCTTCTGAGCCCATAATGATTGCTACAGGTTCATTCAAGGAAATATCATAAATGTTTTGGTCCGTTTTTTCGGTAGCAGCTACCGTTTTTATACCACTGGCTTGCAAAAGAAAAATAGCATCTTTAATATGTTCCACTTTGCAAATAGGAATATTAAACACTGCACCAGCAGATGTTTTTACCGTGTCACCATTTACTGGTGCCGAACCCGCTTTTTGAATAATAATTCCATTGACACCTGTACATTCGGCAGTTCTAATTATTGCACCAAAATTACGAGCATCCGAAATTTGATCCAAAATTAAAAACAATGGTTTTTTGCCGTTTTCGACAACAGTTTCTATTAATGTTTCTAAATCAAAAAAAGAAATAGGAGAGATGCTTGCTACAGCACCTTGGTGGTTATTGGGAGTCAGTCTGTTTAATTTTTCTACGGGAACATACGAGAAATTAATATTACCACGTTTCATTACCTTCATTAAGTCTTTCATCAGTTCGCCACTTGCTTCCTTCTGAATGTATACTTTATCCACTGTTGCTCCAGCTTGAATAGCTTCAATTATTGCTCTTATTCCAAATATTTGATGTTCTTTTTCCATAGGGCAAATATAGGTATAATGTTTGTATAAAAAAAAAACCACCAGCATTGCTGGTGGTTTTAATAAATGGTTAATCTGATAATTAGAATTTATCCCAGAATAACTTAGTGCTTAATTTGTCTCCACCTACAGCAGTTGCTGCTGCTTTATAATTGGTGTTGTTTAATGTTTGTTCCAACACTGGATATGTAAATCTAACCGGAACTTTATTTTCTGCAGCACTCGCTGCATTTGATGGAGCTAACAGTTTTGGAAAGTCTAATCTTCTATAAGAAGTCCATGCTTCAAAACCTCTATTGTAATAACCAATCCATGATTGTTCACCAATTTTCTCTTGCCAGCTTGCTGCTCTTGAATATGTTACATTTGGATTTGCTAAATATGCATCTGCCTCAGCTTGATTCCCTCCCCAATATAATATAGATGAAGTAACTGCTTCATTGTAATATGTAGAGGCTGTACCACTTATAAATCCTCTTTCAACTGCTTCTGCAAGATAAAATGATACTTCAGTATAGCTCAATAATAAGCCTTCTAATTCTGGATCTAATAATACTGTGTGGTCACCATCTTCATTAGCTGGATCACCAGGAGATGAATAGCTTTCAAAATCACCACCTTGTGCATAAGGTCCACCAATAAATTCTCCTTCAATAGGAATGTAATATTTTGCCCTTCTTGGATCATTCAAGTCATTCATTTTGTCAACTAGAGTATTAGCCGCAATAAAATCATATCTGCCACTAGATACTAAATCTTCATATAGAGGATTTGTGTTTGGTTGAGTTGATTTATATTGTATTGTAGCATTATACTCATTAGAGGTCATTACTCCTGCTTCAAATGCTTCTTTAGCTTTAATTGCAGGATTTAAAGATGGTTCATCAGCTACGGTTATTGCCATTCTTAATTTTAGTGAATTTGCAAAAATTTTCCATTTAGCTATGTTCCCTGAATAAATAAAGTCAGAAGCTCCAAAACTTGCAAAACTACTATCAAATTTTGCATATGCCTTGTCTAGTTTTGCAAAAAGGTCTTTGTAGATATCTATCGCCTTATCATATTTAGGTGAAGGGAACTTTTCTGGATCCAGTGCCTCAGTATAAGGAATATCTCCAAAAGTATCAACTAAAATTGAAGTAGCATAAACTTCTAAAACTTCAATGATAGCAATTTTATTTTGTTTTATCTTTTCTTCTTTTGGAGTCACAGTTGCTATCTCATTGGCAATTTCTTTTGCCTTTTTCAAATCTGTCAATATATCTCTGTAAATAACTCTCCAGTGTCTGTCCGGAATGTTTCTTTGTAGAATATCGTATCTTGATTCGTCTAAATAGGTGGTCTCTGTCCAATGTTGGGCAAAAAGTCTGAAAACATTAGTGTTAACATTTGTACTCGTCATTTGATCGAATAAATTTTTCTCAGCATTACCTAAAAGAGCATCTGCAGGAACAACTAATGGGCTCTTTGTGTCAGTATTCATATCTGTTAAGGTATCTTCACTGCACGAAAATGTGAATGATAATACGCCTATTAATATTAGTAGTTTTTTCATTTGGTTGAATTAAAATTTAACTTTTAAATTGAAAGCAAAGTTTCTTGTTGTAGGTAGAACTCCTGATTGAAAACCTTGAAGATTTCCAGAACTTAAACCTGCTTCAGGGTCTGCATCTGGTAGGTTTTTGTCAATGATCCATAAATTTGTGCCTGAAAGACCTAGGTACAATTCTTGGAATGTTTCGCCAAGCATCTTTTTAGGAAAAGTATATCCAAAAGTTACTTCACGCAATTTTACATATGAAGCATCGTAAACATAATCAGATGATGCGGAACCTAAATAACCAAATACTCCATCTGTTCCATCGCTAGTTTCTACTCTTTTTGTATTTGGATTTCCATTTTCGTCTACTCCTGACAATAACATACCACCTCCATTTGCTATCGTGTTTCTAACAGGATTTCCTAAGTCATTTGTGAATACAGTATTTGTTGTTATCCCTGTTCCTTCACCGTACCATCTATCTAAAGAAAATATACTTCCGCCATGTTGAATGTCTACCAAAAAGCTAAAAGTAAAGTTTTTGTATGCAAATTTATTATTAATTCCAGCGTTCCAATCTGGAACAAAAGTTCCCAATACGTTGTCATTAGTTGAAGAAATCACATATTTTCCGGTTGTTTGATCAACAAGTCTTTGACCGTTTGCATGTGTTTCATAAACAGTACCTTGAATAGTACCATACGGTTGTCCAACTGTTGCGTTTACAGAAACTCCACCTTGGAAAGAGCCTAATTGATAATTGTCAATTCCTTCTATCAAAGATTTAATTGTGTTTTTGTTTTTAGTGAAATTTGATGTTATGTCCCATGAGAAGTTCTCTGTTTGTACTGGTACTAAATTAAGAGTAAGTTCTATTCCTTTATTTTCAATATTACCAACATTTGTGTAAACTCTTGTGTAGCCAGTTGATTCAGAAATCGGTAAATCTACAATTTGGTTTATTGTATTTGTTTTGTATAAAGATAAATCAAAACCAATTCTTCTCTTTAAAAATTGCATTTCTAAACCAGCCTCCCAACTTTTTGTTCTTTCTGGTTCTAGATTAGGATTGTTTTTGGTACTACTTACCGAATAAAGTGGGGTTCCAAAAGGTGATGGACTAATAAAATAATCATTAGTTTTAGCAAAAGGAGCATCGTTTCCTACTTCTGCATATCCAAGTCTTGCTTTTCCCAAAGTTAACCAATCTAGATCCAATAAATTTGAAAATAGAAAGCTTGAAGATACTGAAGGATAGTAGTATTCATTATTATCACTTGGTAAAGTAGATGATACATCTCTACGAATTGTAGCGTCTAAAAACAAATAACTACTGTATCCTAATGAAGCACTTAAGTAATAACCATTTACTCCTTGGTTAGTTTCTGTTTCAACAGGTTTTTCAACAGTGTTAACCGAATTTGTTAATGTATACAACTTTGGAACATATAGGCCTCCAGATGTTGAAGAAAGTATTGAATTAGATTTTTGTCTTCTAATATTTACACCAGCTACACCTTTAAGGTTTAAGTCTTCAGTAATGTCTTTGTTAAAATTCAACATTAAATCATAGTTAAACTCAGAGTAATTTCGATTAAATCTTTGGTATCCAGATGATTCGTTGGATTGAGCGATACCAAATGCATCACCTCCGTATGATCCGTTGGCTCTTCTTTCTTCTTGTATATCAGCATATGTATCAACCGATACTCGACCAACTACATCCAGCCATTTTGTAGCTTTATAGGAAAGACTTGCATTTCCTAAGAAGCGGTTTCTTGTATCATTTTGATAGTTTTCATATCTCTCGAAATATGGATTATTCCAATATGCGGGAGTAATGTTTGTTGGGCTATTAGGATTCCATGTATAGTTCTTTCTTGTTGCGAAATATATATCTTTTTGTTCTTGTAAATCTATGTTAGAAGAAAACCATTGTCTAAAACCTGAAATAATATTACCTGAGTATCCAGTACTATTACGTCCAACAGTTCTAGTGTTTATATAATTTGCGAAAAAACTTGAACTGAATTTATCATTTAATTTGTATGATGCATTTCCTAAGAAAGAGTTTTTGTCTTGACTACTGTTTGGTAGTAAACCTTTAGCAGATGTGTTTGTGTATGATAAAGAGTAATTTCCTTTATCCCCCCCACCGCTAAGAGATATCGAATTTGTTGCTGTAATTGGGTTTTCGAAAAATGTAATTGCTCCATTTTCTGCAGCTTGCCATTTTCTTGCAGTTTTGTAATATGGCGATTCTGGAACAAAAGAATCCCAACCATAAACTAAAGACCCATCGTATGCTGGACCATATGATCCATCATGATTTGTTCTTACAACTTTATCATTTGTTCCATCTCCATTAACATCAAATGCAGTTCTAAAGGATGGAAAATAACCTTGTCCATAAGTAGTTTGATAATCTGTAAAAGTTGATTTATCAACAGTTCCAATGCTTACACTTGAGTCAAAGGATATGCCAATACCTTTTTGTCCTTTTCCTTTTTTGGTTGTAATCATAATTGCACCATTTGCGGCTCTTGAACCATAAAGCGCAGTTGCGGCAGCTCCTTTTAAAACGTTGATTGATTCAATGTCAGCTGGATTGATGTCAGCAGCCGCATTTCCGTAATCATATCCATTACCAGCAGTTTGTTGTCTTACACTATTAGTGTTTGAGTTGTCAACAGGTACTCCATCAATTACAAATAATGCTTGATTGTTTCCGTTAATGGATTTAAAACCTCGAATTACAACATTTGTTGATCCTCCAATGTTTCCGCTTGTTTTTACTTGTAAACCAGCAACTTTACCAGCCATGTTGTTTACAAAGTTCGTAGAAGGAACATTGTTAACTTCTCCTCCATCTACTTTTTGAGTGGCATAACCTAATGATTTTTTCTCTCTTGTAATACCCATTGCTGTAACTACAACACTTTCTAATTGCGTTGCGTCACTTGCTAATTTCACATTAAGCGTTGTTGAACTGGCAGATTTCTCTGAAGATTTCATACCAACATAACTAAATACCAATACATCGCTTGGCTGTGCCTTGATAGAATATTTTCCATCAAAATCTGATTGAGTTCCATTTTTTGTTCCTTTTATTAATACACTCACACCTGGTAATGGCATTCCTGCATTGTCGGAAACAATCCCTGAAACAGATCTTTCTTGCGCAAAAGTTAGTTGCGCCACTAGTACTACAATAAGTACTAAGAATCCATTGAACTTTAGTTTCATTTTTAAATATTTTGAATTAGTATCGCAAAAATCATAATAATTTGTTAACTATCCTAATATCTGAAACTCTTTTTTTTGTTAAGGCTAAAATTTAACATTATAACTTATCGTTATGTTTGTGTTATAAAATTTTATTTCTTCCTCTTTTGTCTTCCCGTTTGTAATGGTGAATTTGAATAATCCGCTTGAGGTTTGAACGCCTAATCCGAGACCTATCCCTAGAAGTTTTTCGTCGTTATTTTTTTTAGAGGTAATTGTCGGATCTTTGTAATAACAGTAGTCTAGGATAGAATTGAAGAATAAATCTGATGAAATTAAATATCTGTATTCTGTCATCAAAGCAATCATTAAATTTGCCTGCAGGCTATTCTCTGAAAATCCTCTTACTGAATTAATGCCTCCAAACCGGTATAATTCATTTGTGATGTAATTTTGGCTTTTTAAAATATAATTTTGATTTTTTATATTTATAATATTTTTCTCATTAATATAAAAATTATTCATTATGTTAAAGTTTACAAAATTTTGGTTCAATGAAGGGCTGGTCGCTGTCGCTCTGTTTCCTGTTCCGATTGTGAAGTTTGCAAATGATTTTATTGGAAATATTCTGTTTTTTGAATTGTTTTTTTTGAATTCAAAAGAAGCAGTGTAGAATGTGTTTTTGTAATCGGTCAAATTTTGACTATTCTGATTTTGGATATCGCTTGACTCGGTAGATTCGTATCCGATATAAAACCGTTTATTGTAATTTAGAAAGTAGCCTAATTGTAAAGCAGTCTTTGTGTTTTGGAAAATACTGTCTTGTTTAAAAATATTGATTTGTGCCTTTATGGCTATCGGGCTGTTGAATAGATAAGGAATGTTTAAATTGCCATTAAAAATTTTTTGACTGTTTCCGTCATTTTTCCAATAAATAGATAATTCTTCTCCATTTCTAATTGCGTTTATTAGGGTTAGATCTAAATATCCGTTAAATTGAACTTTTTTATTTTCTGTACTGTTGAAGCCTAAATAACCATCAAAGTTATTTGCTTTTCTTTTTTCTAGATATACAAATACTTTTGTTGTGTCTTTTGTAAATAATACTTCAGGAAACTTAATTTGATTGATAAAACCGAATTGTTCAAAATCCTGATTAATTTGCTTTACCGTTTCTTGGTTGAAAATGGTGTTTTTATATTTTTTATTGATTTGTTTTTCGGCTCCTTTTGGGAAAAGTTTTTTTTGCTGCTGATCGGTGTATTTAATTTCAATTGAGTTTAAGTTTCTTTTGGAACCAATTGAAATGGATAAATCTGCATGCAGGTTTTGATTTTTCTGCTTGATGTTAATGAGTTTTACTTTTGCAAACGCATATCCCTTTTTTTCTACATCTTGTATGGTTTGTTTTAGAAAAGATTCTGATTTTGAATATGGCAATATGATGGTATCTTGTTTTGTTTCAAATGAATTAGATAAAAAGGCATTGTTTTTTATACCTATATATATGTATATTTTTTTGATTTTTTTTTCAAGTGAAATCATTACGGTGTAGCAGGTGTCATTTTCTTTTTTTTTTTCAAAAAATTGATGATTAATATAGCCTGTCTCGGTTAGTTTTTTACTAAACAAATCTATTTCTTCATTTATTAATTTAATGCTTTGGTGTTTTATTGAATATCCAATAGAATCAATTGTTCTGGTTTCAATTGAAGTTTTTCCAATCATCCTTAATTGAAGATTTTGACTAAGAATAGCCATGTATGTAAGGGAAAAAAACAGAATTAGGATTTTAGATTTCAATTTTGATTTCTTTTTGAGAATTGGTAACGCAAATATCTATTGTTTGTTACAATAATCATAACGTTTGTCTTTTAAGTTTCTCTTTGTTCGGATCTTTCTTCTGGGTATTTCGAGTATTTTCTGGATTTGTATTTTGTTAAAAGCCAAATGTTTACTTATTTCAAAAATAAATCAATTATGGTTTGTATAGTGGAAATTAATTTATACATTTGCAACCCCGTAAAAAGCGGGAATTTTATAAACAAGTAATTTTTAGTATTTAATTATGCCAACTATTCAACAATTAGTAAGAACAGGAAGAACTCAGATCACTAAGAAGAGTAAATCGGTTGCTTTAGATTCTTGTCCACAACGTCGTGGTGTATGTACGCGTGTTTACACAACTACTCCAAAAAAACCAAACTCTGCAATGCGTAAAGTAGCGCGTGTACGTTTGACTAATGGAAATGAGGTAAATGCTTATATTCCAGGTGAAGGACATAATCTACAAGAGCACTCGATAGTATTAGTGCGAGGCGGAAGAGTAAAAGATTTACCAGGAGTTAGGTATCACATTGTTCGTGGTGCACTTGATACTTCAGGTGTAGCAGGAAGAACGCAACGTCGTTCAAAATATGGTGCAAAACGTCCAAAAGAAGCTAAAAAGTAAATCAACTCACGTAAAGATGCGATTTATCGTAACTACGTAAAAAAACAAAAGACATGAGAAAAAGAGCGGCAAAGAAAAGACCACTTTTACCGGATCCAAGGTTTAATGACCAATTGGTAACACGTTTTGTGAACAACTTAATGTGGGATGGTAAGAAATCAACAGCTTTTAAAGTTTTTTATGATGCAATTGATATCATTGAAACTAAAAAGCAAAATGACGAAAAAACTTCATTAGAAATCTGGAAAGATGCTTTAACAAACGTTATGCCTCACGTAGAAGTACGTAGCCGTAGAGTAGGTGGAGCTACATTCCAAATTCCAATGCAGATCAGACCGGACAGAAAAATTTCTATGGCTATGAAATGGTTGATTCTTTATGCAAGAAGAAGAAACGAAAAATCTATGGCTCAGAGATTGGCTTCAGAATGTTTAGCCGCGGCTAAAGAAGAAGGAGCTGCTGTTAAGAAAAGAATGGATACTCACAAAATGGCAGAGGCTAATAAAGCTTTCTCTCACTTTAGATTTTAATTCTTAAAGAAATGGCTAGAGATCTTAAATATACAAGAAACATAGGAATTGCTGCTCACATTGATGCTGGTAAAACAACAACAACTGAGCGTATTTTATTCTATACTGGAAAATCACACAAAATTGGTGAGGTGCACGATGGTGCTGCAACAATGGACTGGATGGCACAAGAGCAGGAAAGAGGTATTACTATTACTTCTGCTGCTACAACTTGTGAATGGAATTTTCCAACTGAGCAAGGTAAAATTTTACCTGAATCAAAACCTTATCACTTTAACATTATCGATACTCCTGGTCACGTTGACTTTACAGTAGAGGTAAACCGTTCTTTGCGTGTATTGGATGGATTGGTATTTTTATTTAGTGCTGTTGATGGTGTTGAGCCTCAATCAGAAACTAACTGGAGATTAGCTGATCAGTACCGTGTACCGCGTATGGGATTCGTAAACAAAATGGACCGTCAAGGTTCTAACTTCTTAGGAGTTTGCGGACAGGTTAGAGATATGTTGAAATCAAATGCAGTAGCAATTACTTTGCCTATCGGAGATGAAGCTGATTTTAAAGGTATTGTTGACTTGGTTAAAAATCAGGCTATTGTATGGCATGATGAAACGCAGGGAGCTACATTTGATATCGTTGATATTCCTGCTGATATGATTGATGATGTAAAACATTATCGTTCTATCCTTATCGAAGAGATTGCAACTTATGATGAAAATCTTTTAGATAAGTATATGGAGGATGAAAACTCTATTACTGAAGAAGAAATCAATAATGCTTTAAGAGCAGCTACTATTGATATGGCAATCATTCCAATGCTTGCTGGTTCATCTTTCAAAAATAAAGGGGTTCAATTCATGTTAGATGCAGTATGTAAATACTTGCCATCTCCAATGGATAAGGAAGGTATTGCTGGTATTCATCCAGATGATGCTGAATTATTAGAAGAGGATCAAACACAGATTTTACGTAAACCAGATGTAAAAGAGCCTTTCGCTGCTTTGGCATTTAAGATTGCTACTGATCCATTCGTAGGTCGTTTAGCTTTCTTCCGTGCTTATTCAGGAAGATTGGATGCTGGTTCTTATGTATTGAATACTCGTTCTGGAAACAAGGAAAGAATTTCTCGTATCTACCAAATGCATGCTAACAAACAAAATCCAATCGAATATATTGAGGCTGGAGATATTGGTGCTGCTGTTGGATTTAAAGATATCAAAACTGGAGATACATTGTGTGATGAAAAACACCCAATCATTCTTGAGTCAATGAAATTCCCTGCTCCGGTAATTGGTATTGCTATTGAGCCTAAAACTAAGGCTGACGTAGATAAAATGGGTATGGCTTTGGCTAAATTGGCTGAAGAGGATCCAACATTTACAGTTAGAACTGATGAGGCTTCAGGACAGACAATTATCTCAGGTATGGGTGAGCTTCACTTAGATATCTTGGTTGATCGTATGAAACGTGAATTTAAAGTTGAAGTGAACCAAGGTGAGCCTCAAGTTGAGTACAAAGAAGCGTTTACTAAATCTGCTCAGCATAGAGAAACTTATAAAAAACAATCTGGAGGTCGTGGTAAATTCGGTGATATCGTATTTAGGCTTGAGCCTGCTGATGAAGTTGATGGTAAAGTTCCAGTTGGATTGCAGTTTGTGAATGAAGTAAAAGGAGGAAACGTTCCGAAAGAATATATCCCTGCTGTTGAAAAAGGTTTCAGAGAAGCTATGAAAACAGGACCTTTGGCTGGTTATCAAGTAGATAGTTTGAAAGTTACGTTGTTGGACGGATCTTTCCACCCAGTGGATTCTGATGCACTTTCTTTTGAATTGGCAGCTAGAATGGGGTATAAAGAAGTTGCGAAAGCAGCAGGTGCTATCGTTCTTGAGCCTATAATGAAAATGGAAGTTATTACGCCGGAAGAAAACATGGGGGATATCGTAGGTGATATTAACCGTCGTAGAGGTCAGGTGAATGACATGGGTGACAGAAATGGTGCAAAAACTATTAAGGCTGATGTTCCATTATCAGAAATGTTTGGATATGTTACTACATTAAGAACATTGTCTTCTGGTAGAGCAACATCTACTATGGAATTTTCACACTATGCAGAAACGCCTTCTAATATTTCAGAAGCAGTAATCAAAAAAGCAAAAGGAAACGCTTAATTTTAAGAAAATGAGTCAAAAAATCAGAATAAAACTAAAATCTTACGATCACATGTTGGTGGATAAGTCTGCTGAGAAGATTGTAAAAACAGTAAAAACTACTGGTGCTGTTGTAACTGGTCCAATTCCATTACCAACACACAAAAAACTTTTTACAGTATTGCGTTCTCCGCACGTAAACAAAAAAGCAAGAGAGCAATTTGAAGTAATGTCATATAAGAGATTAATTGATATTTATTCATCTTCTTCTAAAACTATTGATGCTTTAATGAAGCTTGAATTGCCAAGTGGAGTTGAAGTTGAAATCAAAGTTTAAGTACTTTAAGAGTAAAAAGGAACGCTGTTTTTAAGTAAAAAATATTTTTTTGGTTTGTGTGTAAATAAGTTATACCTTTGCACCCACTTTAAAAATAGGATTTGCTTAAAAGCTGCGTTCTATATTTATATTTAATAATTAATAATTAATATTTATGTCTGGGTTAATTGGTAGAAAAATCGGCATGACTAGTATTTTCGATGAAAACGGGAAGAATATTCCTTGTACAGTAATTGAAGCTGGACCATGCGTTGTTACCCAAGTCAGAACCAAAGGTGTTGACGGGTACGAAGCGTTGCAACTTGGTTTCGATGACAAAAACGAGAAACATTCCACAAAAGCGGCTGTAGGTCACTTTAAAAAAGCTGGAACTGTTGCTAAGAAAAAAGTCGTTGAATTTCAAGGTTTTGCAACTGAACAAAAATTAGGAGATCTTATTGAGGTTTCAATTTTTGAAGAAGGAGAATTTGTAGATGTACAAGGTGTATCTAAAGGTAAAGGTTTTCAAGGGGTTGTTAAACGTCACGGATTTGGTGGTGTTGGACAAGCAACTCATGGTCAGCACAACCGTTTAAGAGCACCAGGTTCTGTAGGAGCTTCTTCTTATCCATCTAGAGTATTCAAAGGAATGCGTATGGCTGGAAGAATGGGAGGAGATAATGTAAAAGTTCAAAATCTTAGAGTTTTAAAAGTAGTAGCTGAAAAGAATCTGCTTGTTGTTAAAGGGTGTATTCCTGGAAGCAAAAACTCTTATGTAATCATTCAGAAGTAATGGAAGCAAAAGTATTAGATTTCAACGGAAAAGATACTGGAAGAAAAGTGCAGCTTTCTGATTCAGTATTCGGTATAGAGCCAAATAATCACGCGGTATATCTTGATGTTAAGCAATATCTTGCTAATCAAAGACAGGGAACACATAAAGCTAAAGAAAGAGCTGAAGTGACTGGAAGTACACGTAAAATAAAAAAACAAAAAGGAACAGGTACTGCTCGTGCGGGAAGTGTAAAAAATCCTTTGTTTAAAGGCGGTGGAACAGTTTTTGGGCCAAGACCAAGAAGTTATTCATTTAAATTGAATAAAAGCTTGAAACGTTTGGCTAGAAAATCTGCTTTCTCAATTAAAGCAAAAGAATCAAACATTATTGTTCTTGAAGATTTCAATTTTGAAACGCCAAACACTAAGAATTTTGTTAATGTTTTGAAAGCTTTAGAGTTAGAAAACAAAAAATCTTTGTTTGTGTTGGGTGATACGAATAAAAATGTATATTTGTCGTCACGAAATTTAAAAGCGTCAAACGCTGTAAGTGCCAATGAATTAAGTACTTATGCTATTTTGAATGCTAATAATTTAGTGCTTTTGGAGAGTTCTTTGGAAGTAATTGAAGAAAATTTAAGTAAATAAATAGGATATGAGCATCATAATTAAACCTATAGTAACGGAAAAAGTAACCAAAGAAAGTGAAGTTTTAAACCGCTTCGGATTCGTTGTTGACAGAAAAGCTAACAAAGTACAAATTAAGAAAGCTGTTGAAGCTGCTTACGGTGTAAATGTTTTGAGTGTTAATACAATGAATGTGAGACCGGATAGAACTACCAAATACACTAAAAGTGGTTTAATCAGTGGAAAGACAAATGCAATTAAAAAAGCAATTGTACAAGTACAAGAAGGAGAAACAATTGATTTTTACAACAATATCTAAGATAAAATGTCAGTAAGAAAATTAAAACCTATTACCGCAGGTCAGCGATTTAGAGTTGTGAATGGTTATGACGCCATTACAACTGATAAGCCGGAACGCTCTTTGATAGCGCCGATAAAAAACTCTGGAGGTAGAAATAGTCAAGGAAAGATGACCATGCGTTATACGGGTGGTGGTCACAAGCAGAGATATCGTATTATTGATTTCAAACGTACTAAAGAAGGAATTCCAGCTACAGTGAAATCAATTGAATACGATCCAAATCGTACTGCATTTATCGCTTTATTAGCTTATGCTGATGGAGAGAAAACATACATTATTGCACAAAATGGATTGAAAGTAGGTCAGAAAGTTG
This sequence comes from Flavobacterium aestuarii, assembly GCF_040049115.1. Taxonomy (NCBI): domain Bacteria; kingdom Pseudomonadati; phylum Bacteroidota; class Flavobacteriia; order Flavobacteriales; family Flavobacteriaceae; genus Flavobacterium; species Flavobacterium aestuarii. The sequence goes on along the minus strand of NZ_JBDLZZ010000005.1, from coordinate 234,082 downwards.
TTTCTGGACCAGAATCTCAGCCAGAAATTGGTAATACATTGCCTTTAAGCAGAATTCCTTTAGGAACTGTTATTTCTTGTATTGAATTGAGACCAGGTCAAGGAGCTGTAATTGCTCGTTCTGCTGGAACATTTGCTCAATTAATGGCAAGAGATGGAAAATATGCTACAATTAAAATGCCTTCAGGTGAAACAAGATTGATCTTGTTGACTTGTTCAGCTACAATTGGAGCGGTTTCTAATTCAGACCACCAATTAGTTGTATCTGGTAAAGCAGGTAGAACAAGATGGTTAGGAAGAAGACCTAGAACAAGACCTGTTGCGATGAACCCTGTTGATCACCCAATGGGTGGTGGTGAAGGACGTTCTTCTGGAGGTCATCCACGTTCAAGAAATGGAGTACCAGCTAAAGGTTATAGAACTCGTTCTCCGAAAAACCCGAGTAATAAGTATATCGTAGAACGTAGAAAGAAATAATTAAGATATGGCACGTTCATTAAAAAAAGGACCATTTGTTCATTATAAGTTAGACAAGAAAGTTGCAGAAAACATTGCAGGTGGAAATAAAGGAGTTGTTAAGACATGGTCTAGAGCTTCTATGATTACTCCTGACTTCGTTGGACAGACTATCGCAGTTCATAACGGTCGTCAATTTGTACCAGTTTACGTTACAGAAAACATGGTAGGTCACAAATTAGGAGAATTTTCACCAACTAGATCTTTTAGAGGTCATGCTGGAGCAAAAAATAAAGGTAAAAAATAAGAAGCAATGGGAGTTCGTAAAAGAGAAACAGCAGATGCGAGAAAAGAGGCTAATAAGTCTATTGCTTTCGCGAAATTGAATAACTGCCCTACTTCACCTAGAAAAATGCGCTTAGTAGCGGACTTGGTAAGAGGTCAGAAGGTAGAAAGAGCACTTAACATATTAAGATTCAGTCCTAAAGAAGCTTCAAGAAAATTAGAAAAACTATTATTATCTGCAATCAATAACTGGGAGCAAAAAAATAGTGAAGGTAATCTTGAAGAAGCTGGATTATTTGTTAAAGAAATCCGTGTTGACGGTGGAATGATGTTGAAAAGACTTCGTCCAGCGCCACAAGGTAGAGCACACAGAATAAGAAAACGTTCTAACCACGTTACAATCGTGTTAGGAGCTATCAATAACACACAAAGCAATTCTTAAGCAGCATGGGACAAAAGACAAATCCAATTGGAAATAGACTTGGTATCATCAGAGGATGGGACTCAAACTGGTATGGTGGAAATGATTACGGTGATAAATTAGCCGAAGATCAAAAAATCAGAAAGTATATCCATGCTCGTTTATCAAAAGCTAGTGTATCAAAAGTAATCATCGAGAGAACTTTGAAACTTGTAACCGTTACTATCACTACTGCAAGACCTGGTATTATTATCGGGAAAGGCGGGCAAGAGGTAGACAAGTTGAAAGAAGAACTTAAGAAAATTACTGATAAAGAGGTTCAAATCAACATCTTTGAAATTAAAAGACCTGAACTTGACGCGTATCTAGTTGCTACAAGCATCTGTCGTCAAATCGAAAGCCGTATTTCTTACAGACGTGCAATCAAAATGGCTATTGCTGCTTCTATGCGTATGAACGCTGAAGGTATCAAAGTTTTGATTTCTGGTCGTTTGAATGGTGCTGAGATGGCTCGTTCAGAGGGTTTCAAAGAAGGTAGAATTCCTCTATCAACTTTCAGAGCTGATATTGATTATGCTTTGGCTGAAGCTCATACTACTTATGGTAGAATGGGGATCAAAGTATGGATCATGAAAGGTGAAGTTTACGGAAAGAGAGATCTTTCTCCGCTTGCCGGAATGGACAAAAAACAAGCTGGCGCTAAAGGTGGTGATGCTCCAAGAGGAGACAGAAAACCTTTTAATAAAGGTGGAAAATCAGACGCTCGTAAAAGAAAGTAAATTTTTAAACTAAAGAAAAATGTTACAGCCTAAAAGAACAAAATACCGTAAGGTACAAAAAGGTAAAATGAAAGGGAATTCCCAAAGAGGACACGAACTTTCTAATGGAATGTTTGGTATTAAATCTGTGCATGAAGATGGAATGTTCTTAACTTCTCGTCAAATCGAAGCGGCTCGTATTGCTGCTACTCGTTACATGAAAAGAGAAGGACAATTATGGATTAAAATATTTCCAGACAAACCTATCACTAAGAAGCCTCTTGAGGTACGTATGGGTAAAGGTAAAGGTGCCGTTGAATATTGGGCTGCCGTTGTTAAACCCGGAAGAATTATGTTTGAAGTTGGAGGAGTTCCTTTGTCAGTTGCAAAAGAGGCTTTACGCCTAGCAGCTCAAAAGCTTCCAGTAAAAACTAAATTTGTCGTAGCTAGAGATTTCGAAGCATAATTAATTATTATATTATGAAACAATCAGAAATAAAAAATCTTTCTATAGCTGAGTTGCAAGATGCACTTAGCCAAGCTAAGAAAGCACATGCTGACCTAAAATTAGCTCACGCTATCTCTCCAATTGAGAATCCGCTTCAAATTAGAAGTGCTAGAAGAACAGTTGCAAGATTAGCTACAGAGCTTACTAAAAAAGAATTGCAATAATTGTATTCTGCTGAAAGATGGAAGAAAAAAGAAATTTAAGAAAAGAAAGAATTGGGGTTGTTACTTCAAACAAAATGGATAAATCCATTGTAGTTGCTCAGGTAACTAAAGTAAAACACCCATTATACGGTAAGTTCGTGTTGAAAACAAAGAAATTTGTTGCACATGACGAAACAAACGACTGTAACATTGGAGATACTGTAAGAATCAGCGAAACGCGTCCTTTAAGTAAAACAAAATGTTGGAGATTAGTTGAAATCCTAGAAAGAGCTAAATAATTATGGTACAACAAGAATCAAGACTAAAAGTAGCAGATAACACAGGAGCTAAAGAAGTTTTAACTATCCGTGTTTTAGGAGGTACCAAAAGAAGGTATGCCTCTGTTGGAGACAAGATTGTAGTATCAATTAAAGACGCAACACCAAACGGAAACGTGAAAAAAGGTGCTGTTTCAACTGCAGTTGTTGTACGTACCAAAAAAGAAGTGAGAAGAGCTGATGGTTCTTATATCCGTTTCGATGACAATGCATGTGTTCTTTTGAATGCTGCAGGGGAAATGAGAGGAACTCGTGTTTTTGGTCCGGTAGCAAGAGAACTTCGTGAAAAACAATTCATGAAAATTGTATCATTAGCACCAGAAGTGCTTTAATTCGTTTTTAAGATGATAAAGCTAAAAATAAAATCAGGAGACATCGTAAGAGTTATCGCTGGTGACCATAAAGGTGCTGAAGGTAAAGTTTTACGCGTGTACAAAGAGAAAAACAAAGCAATTGTTGAAGGTGTAAACTTAGTTTCTAAACATACGAAACCAAGTGCAAAAAACCCTCAAGGTGGTATTGTAAAAAAGGAAGCTTCTATTCAAATATCAAATATTTCTCTAATTGATCCTAAAACTAAGGAAACAACAAGAGTAGGTATTAGAGTTGAGGGAGATAAGAAAGTAAGATTTTCAAAAAAATCTAATCAAGTACTATAGTAATGGCATATATACCTAGACTAAAAGAAGAATATAAGAGTAGAGTTATCTCTGCTCTTAAAGAAGAATTCGGTTACACAAACGTAATGCAAGTTCCAAAATTGGAAAAAATCGTTTTGAGTAAAGGAGTTGGTGCAGCAGTATCTGATAAAAAATTGATTGACTATGCAGTTGATGAATTGACAAAGATTACTGGACAAAAAGCAGTATCTACAATTTCAAAGAAAGACGTTGCGTCTTTCAAATTGAGAAAAGGGATGCCTATTGGAGCAAAAGTTACTTTGCGAGGTGAAAGAATGTATGAGTTTTTAGATAGACTTATCACTTCTTCATTACCACGTGTTAGAGATTTCAGTGGTATTAAAGCAACTGGTTTTGATGGTAGAGGAAATTACAATTTAGGTGTTTTAGAGCAAATCATTTTCCCTGAAATTGATATTGACAAAGTAAATAAAATATCTGGAATGGACATTACTTTTGTTACTACTGCAAAAACAGATAAAGAAGCAAAGTCATTGTTGGCTGAATTAGGTTTACCTTTTAAAAAGAATTAAGATATGGCTAAAGAATCAATGAAAGCCCGTGAGGTGAAAAGAGAAAAAACGGTAGCAAAGTACGCTGAGAAAAGAAAAGCTTTATTGGAAGCTGGAGATTACGAAGCTTTACAGAAATTACCGAAAAATGCTTCTCCAGTTCGTTTGCACAATCGTTGCAAATTGACAGGAAGACCTAGAGGGTATATGCGTCAATTCGGAATTTCACGTGTAACTTTCCGTGAAATGGCTAATAATGGACTAATTCCAGGTGTTAAAAAAGCAAGCTGGTAATAAATATTATTTGCGATTTTGATATTTCAACAGATAGTTGTAAGTTTGCCGGATTTTTGTCGGTAAATTGACAACTATCTGTTGATTAATTAATGAGTTTAATGGTTTCAGGTTCTTTCGGATGGTCCGACAAGAATACCAAAACCGCAATTTTATACATATGTATACAGATCCAATTGCAGATTATTTGACGCGAGTTAGAAACGCTGTGGCTGCAAACCACAAAGTTGTCGAAATTCCCGCTTCTAATCTTAAAAAAGAGATAACAAAGATCTTATTTGATCAAGGTTATATCTTAAGTTACAAGTTTGAGGAGAACACTGTTCAAGGTTCTATCAAAATTGCTTTGAAGTATGATAAAGATACTAAAGAGCCGGTTATCAAAGATATTCAAAGAATTAGTAAGCCAGGTTTACGTAAGTACGCAGGCGCTTCCAAATTGCCAAGAATCCTTAATGGATTGGGAATTGCTATTGTTTCAACTTCAAAAGGTCTAATGACTGGGAAACAAGCTAAGCAGTTAAATGTTGGTGGAGAAGTAATTTGTTACGTATACTAATTTTAAAGACTATATAAGATGTCAAGAATAGGTAAAAGCCCAGTAACAATACCAGCTGGGGTAACTGTTGAAGTTGCTGGCGGTATTATTACAGTAAAAGGAAAAAAAGGTCAACTATCACAGGAGTTTTCGGACGTAGCTGTTACAGTTGAAGGAGATCAAGTCTTAGTAGAAAGATCTTCTGATCATAAAGATGAAAGAGCAAAACACGGTTTGTATAGAGCTTTAATCAATAATATGGTTATTGGGGTAACAGAAGGTTTTACTAAAGAATTAGAATTGGTTGGGGTAGGTTATAGAGCTTCAAATCAAGGACAAAAATTAGATTTAGCGCTTGGGTTCTCACACAATATCATTTTAGAAGTAGCTCCTGAGGTAACAGTTGAGACAATATCTGAAAAAGGTAAAAACCCAATTGTAAAATTAACATCGTTAGATAAACAGCTTTTAGGTCAAGTAGCGGCTAAAATTAGAGGTTTCCGCAGACCAGAGCCATATAAAGGTAAAGGTGTTAAATTTGTAGGTGAAGTATTAAGAAGAAAAGCAGGTAAATCAGCTTAAAAAATAAGATTATGTCATTAACAAAACCTGAAAGAAGACAACGTATTAGATTCAGAATTAGAAAAACGATTAGTGGTACTGCTGCTAACCCGAGACTATCTGTTTTTAGAAGTAATAAAGAAATTTACGCTCAACTAATTGATGATGTAAACGGTGTTACTTTGTTAGCAGCTTCTTCAAGAGAAAAAGAAATAGGTAAAGGTACGAATATAGAAGTTGCTACTGCAGTAGGTAAACTAGTTGCTGAAAAAGCTTTGAAAGCTGGTATTGATGTGGTAACTTTTGATAGAGGAGGTTATTTATACCACGGTCGTATTAAATCATTAGCAGAAGGCGCAAGAGCTGCTGGACTTAAATTCTAATATATTATGTCTAAATACAAGAATATTGAGATTGTAAAACCAAGTGGTCTTGAATTAAAAGATCGTTTGGTGAGTGTTAATCGTGTTACTAAGGTTACAAAAGGTGGTAGAGCTTTTGGTTTTTCTGCTATTGTAGTTGTAGGTGATGAAAATGGAGTTGTAGGTCATGGATTAGGTAAATCTAAAGATGTTTCTGAAGCAATTGCGAAAGCAGTGGAAGATGCTAAGAAAAATCTAGTTAAGATTCCTTTGAATGGTCAATCAGTTCCTCACGAACAAAAAGGTAAATTTGGTGGTGCACGTGTATTCTTAATTCCTGCTTCTCATGGTACAGGAGTTATTGCTGGTGGAGCTGTTCGTTCGGTTCTTGAATCAGTTGGAATTCACGATGTATTGTCTAAATCACAAGGATCTTCAAATCCTCACAACGTAGTGAAAGCAACTTTTGATGCTTTATTACAAATGAGAAGTGCTCACACTGTTGCAAAACAGAGAGGTATTTCTTTAGAAAAAGTTTTTAAAGGTTAATTCAAGGAAATTATGGCTAAATTATTAGTAAAACAAGTTCGAAGCAAAATCAATTGTCCTCTTACTCAAAAAAGAGGTTTGGAAGCTTTAGGCCTACGCAAAATGGGACAAGTTGTAGAGCATGAGTCAAATCCTGCTATCCTTGGTATGATAAATAAAGTTAAACACTTAGTTTCTGTTGAAGAAGCTAAATAACAAATACTGTTATGAATTTAAGTAACTTACAACCTGCTGAGGGTTCTACACACAATCAAAATAAAAGATTAGGTAGAGGTGAAGGTTCTGGTAAAGGTGGTACCGCTGCACGTGGTCACAAAGGAGCAAAATCTCGTTCTGGTTATTCTAAAAAGATTGGTTTTGAAGGAGGGCAAATGCCACTTCAAAGACGTGTGCCTAAGTTTGGTTTCACTAACATCAATCGTAAAGAATACGAAGGTGTTAATCTTGATACTCTTCAATTATTGGTTGATAATGGAGTAATTACCGATACTGTTGATATGACAGTTTATGTGGCTAATCGTCTTGCTACTAAAAATGAAATCGTTAAGATTTTAGGTAGAGGAGAATTGAAAGCAAAATTAAAAGTAACTGCTCACAAATTTACTGCTACTGCAAAAGCTGCTATTGAAGCTGCTGGTGGAGAGGCTGTAATCATGTAATTCCTAGAATTAAGATGAAGAAATTTATTGAATCAATAAGTAATGTTTGGAAAATAGAGGAACTAAAGAATAGAATTTTAATTACTTTAGGTCTGCTTTTAGTTTATCGTTTTGGTGCCCACGTAACGTTACCAGGAATTGATGCAACTCAATTAACTGGCTTAGCTGGACAAACCAAAAATGGATTAGGATCTATTCTGGACATGTTTACCGGAGGTGCATTTTCTAAAGCGTCAGTTTTTGCTTTAGGAATTATGCCTTATATTTCTGCATCTATAGTTGTGCAACTTATGGGAATAGCGATTCCTTATTTGCAAAAACTGCAAAGTGATGGAGAGAGTGGTAGAAAAAAAATCAATCAAATTACCCGTTGGTTAACTATTTTAATAACTTTAGTACAAGGGCCAACTTATATCTACAATCTTTACAGAACTTTACCTAGTTCAGCTTTCATTTTGGGATTTGATTCTTTTGAATTTTTATTTTCATCAGTTGTAATCTTAGTTACAGGTACAATTTTTGCCATGTGGCTAGGAGAAAAAATTACTGATAAAGGTATCGGAAACGGTATTTCCCTTTTGATTATGGTTGGTATCTTAGCTAGGTTACCACAAGCTTTTATACAAGAGTTTACAACAAGAGTAACTAATAATAATGGTGGTCCAATGTTATTGGTTGTTGAAATCATTGTTTGGCTGCTTGTAATTATTTCTTGTGTATTACTTGTTATGGCAGTGAGAAAAATACCAGTACAGTATGCTCGTCGTACAACATCTGGAGATTTCGAGCAAGATATGATGGGTGGTAACAGACAATGGATTCCGTTAAAACTTAATGCATCTGGTGTAATGCCAATTATATTTGCACAAGCTATTATGTTTATTCCTGCTGCTGTTGCTGGTTTGTCTAAATCAGATGCTTCACAATCTATTGTTGGCACTTTTAGTGATATGTTTGGATTTTGGTATAACTTTTTATTTGCAACATTAATAGTTGTATTTACTTTCTTTTATACTGCAATTACAGTTCCTACTAATAAGATGTCTGACGATTTAAAAAGAAGTGGTGGTTTTATACCAGGTGTTAGACCAGGTGTTGAGACTTCGGATTATCTTGATAAGGTGATGTCTTTAATAACTTTTCCAGGATCTTTATTTCTTGCTTTGATAGCTGTGTTCCCAGCAATTGTTGTGAGTCTTATGGATGTTCAACAATCTTGGGCAATGTTTTTTGGAGGGACTTCATTGATAATTATGGTTGGAGTTGCAATAGATACTATTCAACAGATTAATTCATACTTGTTGAATAAGCATTATGATGGTTTGATGAAAAGTGGTAAAAATAGAAAAGCAGTAGCTTAACTTATGGCAAAACAATCAGCAATAGAACAAGACGGATCAATCATTGAGGCATTGTCTAATGCAATGTTCCGTGTAGAGTTAGAAAATGGACATATTGTAATTGCTCATATTTCTGGAAAAATGCGAATGCATTATATCAAATTATTACCTGGTGATAAAGTGAAATTGGAAATGAGTCCTTATGATTTGTCAAAAGCAAGAATTACTTATAGATATTAAAGATATTCAAAATGAAAGTAAGAGCATCAGTTAAAAAAAGAAGCGCCGAGTGCATCATTGTGCGTAGAAAAGGCAGATTATACGTAATCAACAAAAAGAATCCTAGATTTAAACAAAGACAAGGATAATTATGGCAAGAATAGCAGGGGTAGATATCCCAAAAAACAAAAGAGGTGTTATAGCACTTACCTATATCTTTGGATTAGGGAAAAGTAGAGCTATTGAGATTTTAGAAAAAGCTCAAGTTAGCCAAGATAAAAAAGTTCAAGAATGGAATGATGACGAGATCGGAGCAATTCGTGAAGCTGTATCATCTTTCAAAATTGAAGGAGAATTACGTTCTGAAATTTCTTTGAACATCAAACGTTTAATGGATATTGGATGTTACAGAGGAATTCGTCATAGATCTGGTCTTCCATTGAGAGGACAAAGAACTAAAAACAACTCTAGAACAAGAAAAGGTAAAAGAAAAACTGTTGCTAACAAGAAAAAAGCAACTAAATAATAAGTAATATGGCTAAAGCAACTGCAAAAAAACGTAAAGTTATCGTTGAATCAACGGGTGAGGCTCATATTTCTGCTACCTTCAATAACATCATCATTTCTTTGACTAACAAAAAAGGTGAAGTTATTTCTTGGTCATCAGCTGGTAAAATGGGTTTCAGAGGTTCTAAAAAGAATACTCCATACGCAGCTCAAATGGCAGCAGAAGATTGTAGTAAAGTAGCTCTTGAGGCTGGACTTAAAAAAGTTAAAGTTTATGTTAAAGGACCAGGAAATGGACGTGAGTCTGCTATCCGTTCTTTGCATAACGGTGGAATTGAAGTTACAGAGATTATCGATGTTACTCCAATGCCTCACAACGGATGTCGTCCTCCAAAAAGACGTAGAGTATAATACTCAAACAAATTTATAGTATAATAAAGGTAGAATAACGATTATCGAAGGATAAGACCTGAATTCATAATCTCTACCTTAAATTTTTTTTAAAATGGCAAGATATACTGGTCCAAGCACAAGAATCGCACGTAAATTCGGCGAAGCAATTTTCGGAGATGATAAAGCTTTCGAAAAAAGAAATTATCCTCCTGGGCAACACGGGATGGCTAAAAAAAGAGGAAAAAAATCTGAGTATGCTGTTCAGTTAATGGAAAAGCAAAAAGCTAAATATTCTTACGGAATTTTAGAAAAACAATTCAGAAATTTATTCGAAAAAGCATCAGCTACTAAAGGTGTTACTGGTGAAGTTTTATTACAATTATGTGAAGCAAGACTTGATAACGTAGTTTTTAGAATGGGTATTGCTCCTTCTAGAAGAGGTGCTCGTCAAATCGTTTCTCACAGACACATTACTGTTAACGGTGAAGTGGTTAATATTCCTTCTTACCACCTTAAGCCTGGTGATAAAGTTGCTGTTCGTGAAAAATCTAAATCTTTAGAGGCTATCGAACGTTCTTTATCAAATTCAAGTCATGTTTATGAATGGATTACTTGGAATCAAGATCTTAAAGAAGGAACTTTTGTTTCTCTACCTGCAAGACTTCAAATTCCTGAAAACATTAAAGAACAATTAATCGTAGAGTTGTACAACAAATAATAATTGACTTAGTCGAAATTTATGGCAATATTTAATTTTCAGAAGCCCGATAAAGTTATCATGATCGATTCAACCGATTTTGAAGGTAAATTTGAATTTAGACCTTTAGAACCTGGATATGGATTGACTGTTGGTAATGCACTTAGAAGAGTTTTGCTTTCAGCATTAGAAGGTTATGCAATTACATCTGTTCGCATAGAAGGTGTAGATCATGAGTTTTCTACTATTTCAGGAGTTGTTGAAGACGTTACCGAAATTATCCTTAATCTTAAACAAGTACGTTTTAAACGTCAAATTGAAGATATCGATAATGAATCAGTTACTATATCTGTTTCTGGTAAAGATCAATTAACAGCAGGTGATTTTCAAAAATTTATTTCAGGTTTCCAAGTTTTGAATCCAGATCTTGTTATCTGTAATTTAGATAGTAAAATTAAACTGAATTTCGATTTAACTATCGAAAAAGGTAGAGGATATGTTCCTGCTGAAGAAAACAAAAAACAGAATGCTGCAATAGGAACTATATTTACTGACTCAATTTTTACTCCGGTAAAAAATGTTAAGTATGCTATTGAAAACTTCCGTGTAGAGCAGAAAACAGATTATGAAAAATTAGTTTTTGAAATAAAAACTGATGGATCAATTAATCCGAAAGATGCTCTTACTGAAGCTGCAAAAGTTTTAATTCACCATTTCATGTTGTTTTCTGATGAAAGAATTACACTTGAGGCTGACGAAATTGCACAAACAGAATCATATGATGAAGAATCATTGCACATGAGACAATTGCTTAAAACTAAGCTTGTTGATATGGATCTTTCTGTTAGAGCATTAAATTGTTTGAAAGCGGCTGAAGTTGATACACTTGGTGATTTAGTATCGTTCAATAAAAATGACCTAATGAAATTCCGTAATTTTGGTAAAAAATCTTTAACTGAACTAGATGAACTAGTTGCTGTTAAAAATTTAACTTTCGGAATGGATTTAGCAAAATACAAATTAGATAAAGAATAATTTACTTCATATTTTGCTCTCCATAGTGGATTGAAGCAAGATGAAGTTAAAATAAATTGGTCATGAGACACGGAAAAAAATTCAATCACTTAAGCAGACAGACTGCACATAGAAGTTCTATGTTAGCTAATATGGCTTGTTCTCTTATCGAGCACAAACGTATTAATACTACTGTTGCTAAAGCTAAAGCGCTTAAACAATTTGTTGAGCCGCTTATAACAAAATCAAAATCTGATACTACTCATAATCGTCGTATCGTTTTTGCTTACTTACGTAGTAAATATGCAGTAACTGATTTATTCAGAGATGTTGCAGCTAAAGTAGGTGATCGTCCAGGTGGATACACTCGTATCATTAAAGTTGGAAATCGTTTAGGAGATAATGCTGATATGGCAATGATCGAATTAGTTGATTTCAATGAACTTTACAACGGAGGAAAAAAAGAAGTTAAAAAAGCAAAAAGCCGTCGTGGCGGGAAAGCTAAAAAAGCAGAAGAGGCTACTGAAGCTCCTGTTGCTGAAGCTGAACCAACAACTGATGCTGCTGAATAATTATGAGAATAATAATTCAATAATAAAAAGGGATAAACTATTTATAGTTTATCCCTTTTTTTTGAAAAATAAATGAGCATTTTTTCTCAAAACTAAATGGAGCAGAGAATATAATTGATTTAGACTATTTTTAAAACATTTTAATATCTTTTTGTTACTCTGATGTCTGCGGTTTTAAATAGATATAATTATTGCTAAAAAACATTGCGTTCACTGTTTTAAAAATTTAAATTTGCACAATATTAAATTAGGATATGAAATATACAACAAGAAAAAGCGCTATTCTTTTATTAAGTGACGGAACTATTTTTCACGGTAAATCAATTGGAATCACTGGAAAAACATTTGGTGAAGTTTGTTTTAATACTGGTATGACTGGATATCAAGAGATTTTTACAGATCCTTCATATTATGGACAATTGATGGTTGCTACAAATGCTCATATTGGAAATTATGGAGTAAATGATAAAGAAGTTGAATCCAACAGTATAAAAATTGCTGGATTGGTTTGTAAAAACTTTAGTTTTAATTATTCTAGAACTGATTCGTCTGGAAGTTTAGAAGATTATTTCGCTAAACAAAACTTGATCTGCATTTCTGATGTTGATACACGAGCTTTGGTGAGTTACATACGTGAAAATGGTGCAATGAATGCGGTTATCTGTACAGATGGTACGTCTGTTGAAGAATTGAAAGCTTTGCTGGCTGAAGTTCCAGATATGAAAGGTTTAGAATTAGCTTCGAAAGTCTCTACTTTAGAGCCGTATTTTTATGGAGATGAAAATGCAACGTATAAAATTGCTGCTTTGGATTTGGGAATAAAAGAAAACATTCTTAGAAACTTAGCTGAAAGAGATTGTTATATTAAAGTATTTCCATATAATGCTACCTATACGGACTTGTCTTCTTTTAATCCGGATGGCTTCTTTTTGTCGAATGGTCCTGGAGATCCAGATCCTTTAGAAAGTGCGATACAAGTTGCTAAAGAGATACTTCAAAATAATAAACCGCTGTTTGGTATATGTTTAGGACATCAGGTTATTGCTTTGGCAAATGGTGTTTCTACATATAAAATGTTTAACGGGCATAGAGGAATAAATCATCCAGTAAAAAATATAATTACAGACAGAGGTGAGATTACATCTCAAAATCATGGTTTCGCTGTAAATAAAGAAGAATTAGATCAGCATCCTGATTTAGAGATTACACATTTGCACTTAAATGATGGTACTGTAGCTGGTATGCGAATGAAAAATAAAAATTGTTTTTCTGTGCAGTATCATCCAGAAGCAAGCCCAGGTCCGCACGATTCTTCTTATCTTTTTGACCAGTTTATAGAAAATATCAAATCAGCATAAGACCTAAAACGTTATCGTTAATAAATAAAATTATATTAGCGGCTAAATAATGAAGACTAATGAATTTTTTTACTTAATTTTGAGTAAAATACAAATTAATAACATAAAAAATAAGAATAATGAGTATTATTGTTAAAATTCACGCAAGACAAATTTTCGATTCAAGAGGTAATCCTACAGTAGAAGTAGATGTTGTAACAGAAAACGGAGTATTAGGAAGAGCTGCAGTTCCTTCTGGAGCTTCAACTGGAAAATTCGAAGCTGTTGAATTACGTGATGGAGGAAAATCTTTCCTTGGAAGAGGCGTTTTAAAAGCGGTTGAAAATGTAAATACTAAAATTGCTGAAGAGTTAATTGGAATTTCAGTTTTTGAGCAAAACCTGATAGATCAAGCAATGATTGATTTGGATGGTACTCCAAACAAAGCTAATTTAGGAGCAAATGCTATTTTAGGTGTTTCTCTTGCTGTAGCAAAAGCTGCTGCTAATGAATTAGGATTGCCTTTATACAGATATGTAGGAGGTGTTTCTGCAAATACTTTGCCAGTTCCGATGATGAATATCATCAATGGAGGTTCGCATTCTGATGCACCTATAGCATTTCAAGAATTCATGATTTTCCCTGTAAAAGCTGCATCTTTTACTCATGCTTTGCAAATGGGAACTGAAGTTTTTCATAATCTTAAAAAAGTATTACACGATAGAGGTTTGAGTACTGCTGTTGGTGATGAAGGAGGATTTGCTCCAAATTTAGCTGGTGGAACAGAAGACGCTTTAGATACTATCAAATTAGCAGTTGAAAAAGCAGGTTATTCTTTCGGTGATGAAATTGTAGTAGCATTAGATTGTGCTTCTTCAGAATTTTATGCTGACGGTAAATATGACTATACTAAATTTGAAGGGCCAACTGGTAAAGTTAGAACTTCTGCAGAGCAGGTAGATTATTTGGCCGAATTAGTTGCTAAATATCCAATTATTTCTATCGAGGATGGTATGGATGAAAATGACTGGGACGGCTGGAAATTATTAACAGAAAAAATTGGTGGTAAAACACAATTAGTTGGTGATGATTTGTTTGTTACTAATGTTGAACGTTTGTCTACTGGTATTGAAAAAGGAATTGCAAATTCAATTTTAATTAAAGTAAACCAGATTGGAACTTTAACCGAAACAATTGCAGCGGTAAATATGGCTAAAAATGCTGGATATACTTCAGTAATGTCTCACCGTTCTGGAGAAACAGAAGATAATACAATTGCTGATTTGGCAGTTGCATTAAACTGTGGCCAAATAAAAACTGGATCTGCTTCTCGTTCTGACCGTATGGCAAAATACAATCAATTATTAAGAATTGAGGAAGAATTAGGGAATTCAGCATATTTTCCTGGAAAAAAAGCTTTTAAAATAAAGTAATTGTAATGAATTTATAGTAATTAAGCCATTCGTCTATGATGAATGGCTTTTTTATTGAATTTTTAACAAATTCGATACTTAATAAGTTTTTAAATTACTTAGAAATTACTTAGATTTGGTAAATTATAAATTAAATTTTATTTCATAAACAATATGTCAAAAATAGCAATATTAGAAATCGACGGTAATAAGTTCGAGCTTCCAGTTATAGTTGGAAGTGAAAATGAAGCTGCCGTTGATATTAGTAAATTACGTGATATGTCTGGTGTAATTACGCTTGATCCAGGTTATAAAAATTCTGGAGCGTGCAAAAGTGAAATTACTTTTTTGGATGGAGAACTTGGTATTTTACGTTATAGAGGGTATTCAATTGAGGAACTAGCTGAAAAATCTCATTTTTTAGAAGTTTCTTATTTAATAATATTTGGAGAACTACCTTCTGATGAAATATTGCAACAGTTTGAAAATGATATTAGAAGACACACTTTGGTAAGTGAGGAAATGAAAATCATTTTGGATGGTTTTCCTAGAACCGCACATCCAATGGGAGTATTGTCTGCTTTGACTAGTGCTTTAACAGCTTTTAATCCTAAATCTGTTGATGCGAGCAATGAGAAAGATATGTATGAAGCTGTTTGCAAGACTATTGCTAAATTTTTAGTTATTGCTACTTGGACCTATAGAAAAAGTATGGGTTATCCACTAAATTATTATGATAACACAATTGGATATGTAGAGAACTTTTTGAGCTTAATGTTCAAATTACCTACAGAACCATACACTGCAAATCCTGTAATTATTGATGCTTTAGATAAATTGTTTATTCTTCACGCGGATCATGAACAAAACTGTTCAACTTCGACAGTTAGAATGGTAGGTTCATCGCATGCTGGTCTTTTTGCCTCAATATCTGCTGGGGTTTCAGCTTTGTGGGGGCCTTTGCATGGAGGTGCAAACCAGGCTGTTCTAGAAATGTTAGAAGAAATCCATGCTCATGGAGGTGATGCTGACAAATATTTAGCAAAAGCTAAAGATAAAAATGATCCTTTTAGATTAATGGGATTTGGGCATAGAGTTTATAAAAACTTTGACCCGAGAGCAAAAATCATCAAAAAAGCTGCAGACGAAGTGCTTTCGACTTTAGGGGTTAAAGATCCTATTCTTGAAATTGCAAAAAAATTGGAGGCAGCGGCATTAGAGGATGAGTATTTCAAATCAAGAAATTTGTATCCAAATGTAGATTTTTACTCTGGAATCATATACAGAGCTTTAGGAATCCCAACAGATATGTTTACTGTTTTATTTGCAATTGGAAGATTGCCAGGATGGATCGCTCAATGGAAAGAAATGAGAGAAAACAAAGAACCTATTGGAAGACCAAGACAAGTTTATATTGGTTATCCATTAAGAAAGTATGTTAAATAATAATTCTTAACAGATAATTTAAGCTTCACTATTCTAGTGAAGCTTTTTTTTTATCTTTGGCAAAATTTATAACAATGCTTAAATTAAATGTTAAAAATGAAACTTCGAGACTGAGGACTGTGGTATTAGGATCTGCAATTAGCAATGGTCCTGCTCCAAAGGCAGATGAAGCTTATGATCCAAAGTCATTAGAACATATTTTGGCTAACACCTATCCAATTGAAGCTGATATGGTTGTTGAAATGGAAGCTTTTAATTCTGTTTTTAAAAAATATGATGTTACGGTTTTACGTCCAGAAATGATTGAGAATTATAACCAGATATTTGCTAGAGATATTGGTTTTGTAATTGATGATGTCTTTATCAAATCCAATATTCTGCCAGATAGGGAAAGAGAATTAGATGCCATTCAGTATATAATTGATCAAATAGATGCTGCAAAAGTAGTTAGACCGCCAGAAGAAGTCCATATAGAAGGAGGGGATGTAATGCTTTGGAATGATTATGTTTTTGTTGGAACTTACAAAGGCAGTGATTATGCAAGCTATATCACTGCAAGAACTAATATTCATGGAGTCAATTTCATAAAAGAGCTGTTTCCAAATAAAATTGTCAAAGAATTTGATTTAGTAAAGTCGAGAATTGAAGCTCGTGATAATGCATTGCATTTGGATTGCTGTTTTCAACCTGTTGGTCATGATAAAGGAATAATATATAAAAGAGGTTTTCGAGAAGAAGCTGATTATATGTTTCTGTTGGATCTTTTTGGGAAGGATAATTTATTCCACATCACAAGAGACGAAATGTATAATATGAATTCTAATGTTTTTTCGATAGATACTAATGTAGTAGTGTCTGAAAAAAATTTCACCAGATTAAATAATTGGCTAAGAGCAAGTGGTTTTATTGTTGAAGAAATTCCATACGCTGAAATTGCAAAACAAGAGGGGCTGTTAAGGTGTTCAACTTTACCATTAATAAGAGATTAATATAATGTTTTGGCTTTAATTGTTTAACTTTAGACAATAGATTTGAAACAATAAAACAATAAGAATATGACACAGACAACAAACTCCGTTTTGATGATTCGCCCCGTTGCTTTTCGAATGAATGAGCAAACGGCAGTGAATAATTATTATCAAAAAGTTTTAGAAGGTCTTTTGCCAGCAACGGTAAATGCAAAGGCACAGCAGGAATTTGATGTTTTTGTTGAAAAGCTTCGTGTGGCTGGGGTGGATGTTACGGTAGTTGATGACTTAGAAAATGCAGATACTCCAGATAGTATTTTCCCAAATAACTGGATTTCTTTTCATGAGAACGGGGATGTCGCACTTTATCCAATGTTTGCAGAGAATCGTCGACCAGAACGCCGTGAAGATATTCTGGATATTTTGGAAGAAAAAGGATTCGTGATCAATAATATTATGGATTATACATCTGCCGAGGATGATGGTTTTTTTCTGGAAGGAACGGGAAGCTTATTACTGGATAGGGAAAACAGTAAAGCTTATTGTGCTCTTTCTCCACGTGCAGACGAAGAATTATTTATTGAGTTTTGTGAAGATTTTGAATTTACCCCAGTAATTTTTGAAGCTTTTCAAACAGTTAATGGTGAACGAAAATTGATTTACCATACCAATGTCATGATGTGTATTGGAGATACATTTGCTGTTATCTGTGCAGATTGCATCGATGATAAAAAAGAGAGAAAAATGGTTCTTGACAGCTTGAAAGGAGATGAAAAAGAAGTGATTTTGATTACTGAAGAGCAAGTGAATAATTTTGCGGGCAATATGCTCGAAGTAAAAGGAGCTGATGACAGAAGATATTTAGTAATGAGTGCTTCGGCTCATCAAAGCCTTACCAAAAAACAGATTGCTCAAATAGAAGAGCATGTTACAATTTTGAGTTCAAATTTAGATACAATTGAAGCTTGTGGCGGAGGAAGTGCGCGCTGTATGATGGCTGAGATTTTTTTGCCAAGAGAATAATTATAACCAAGTTTCAAAAGTTTAAATCCCAAATTCCAGTTATTTGAATTTGGGATTTTTTGTAAAATTACATTAAATTACTTTTGATGATATTGATTAGTGCACTCACAATATATTGAATACCGATAGCGACAACTATAAAACCAACAATTCTTGAAATGGCAACAATACCAGAGGCCCCAAGTATTTGAGCTAAATAATGAGCACTTCTTAAAATAATAAAAATAGCAATTGCAATAGCTAATATAGCCAGACTGGCAATTATAAGTTCGTTCGTTTCGTGATGTTCCTGATAAAAAGCAATTAATAATGATATTGAACCCGGTCCAGCAAGCATCGGGATAGCAAGCGGAGTCAATGCAATATCATTTCGTTTTTGTGCATCGGTTTCTATCTTTTTGTTGATACCGCGCTTTTTGTTGAATTTCCCCGAAAGCAGAGAAAACCCAGAACTTACAATGATTAAGCCTCCAGCAATCCTCAATGAATCAATGCTGATTCCAAAAAAGCTCAAAACATACTTTCCTATAAAAAATGAAATTATAAGAATTAAAAATACATTTATTGAGGTCCATAACGAAATTCTTGAACATTCCTGTTTAGAATCATCTTGAGTTAAGCCTACAAAAATAGGAACAGTCCCAATTGGATTTAATACAGAAAATAAAGCAACAAATAAGTAAATAAATAAATCCATGCATTTCTTTTTTTTGATGTAAAATTACGATTTTCTCTATAAAATAAGTTTATATAAGAGTTAGATTATTGTTTCTTTAAGCAAATATCAAATAAATTAAAAAAAGAGTTTTGAAATGTATTGCAAATTTGCATGCCAAATGCGGGTTTAAAAATAACTATTTAGCTAGTGCTTGATGGTTTTTGATTACTTTTGCAGTTCATAAAGATTTTGAAATGACAAAAAACAAAAAGACATTAATTATAGGTGCTACCACAAAGCCAGATAGAGCCGCATTTAAAGCAATCAAACTGCTTGTTGCCAATGGACATTCTGTTATAGCATTGGGGCAGAATAGCGGCGAAGTGGCAGGAATCAAAATTAATACCAAAGCAATCCCTGTAACAAATATTGATACTATTTCGTTATACATTAATCCGAGCCGTCAAAGAGATTATTATAATTATATAGTCGAAGCAAAACCAAAACGTGTTTTATTTAATCCTGGAACCGAAAATCCAGAACTTTATCAGTTATTGGAATTAAATAATATAAAGTTTGAAGCTGCCTGTACTCTAGTTTTGCTGACATTAAATAAATATTAATTGTTTTATGTACTTCCATAGTTTGATTACTCTTTAAAATAGACGTATTTCCTAAAAAACAGTTTCTCAAATTGCTTACTTTTGTGCCCATGGAATTTTCTTCAAAATTAATAGAGAAAGCAGTTAATGAAATGGCTCAATTGCCGGGAATCGGGAAAAGAACTGCTTTGCGATTGGTTTTACATATTTTAAAACAGCCTAAAGAGCAGGCTGCTTTTTTAGCTCAGGCATTGGTCACAATGCGAGACGAAATTAAGTATTGCAAAAGCTGTCATAATATATCAGACAAAGAAATTTGCGAAATCTGCAGCAATCCAGGACGTAATCATCAGATAATATGTGTGGTTGAGGATATCCGGGATGTTATGGCTATCGAAAATACTGGTCAATTTAGAGGAATTTACCATGTATTGGGAGGTAAGATTTCGCCAATTGATGGAATAGGACCAAATCAGCTTACTATAAATTCATTGGTGGAGAAAGCCAAGCTGGGACAGGTCAAGGAAATTATTTTTGCTTTAAGCTCAACCATGGAAGGGGATACAACAAATTTTTACATTTATAAACAAATAGCTGATTTAGAAATAGTAGTTTCGACAATTGCCCGTGGAATTGCTGTAGGAGACGAACTGGAATACGCAGATGAAGTTACACTGGGTCGAAGTATATTACAGCGGGTACCTTTCGAAAAATCATTAAAAACGAATTAACAGTTATCAAATATCATAATTTTTTAAATAGTACTAAAAAACTATATTTGTCATTAAATCAATACGAATGAACAAGCATTTAATCTATATCTTTTTATTTATCAGTGTATTATTTACATCCTGTATTTCAACAAAAGAGTTAGTTTATCTTCAAAAAAAAGATAACTCTGTAAATGAACACCCGATAACAATGGTTGAATCTAAACCGTATCGATTGCAGACACATGATGTAATAAGTATTTCAATCAAAGCATCCGATCCTAAATTTGTTACTATTTTTAACCCAACTGCTACTGGTTCTGCATCGAGCCATTCCGAATCTGGGCTTTATTTTGATGGTTTTACTGTAGACGATCATGGAAATATCAGAATTCCTGTGCTGGGGGAAATGAATGTTATGGGATTCACACTGGAAGAAGTAAGAATCAATATTGAAAAACAATTGCTGGCAGAATATTTTAAGGATGAGGCGAGTATTTTTGTTATAGTAAAATTGGCAGGTTTTCGTTACACTATAAATGGTGAAGTGGGCAGTACGGGTACCAAAACTTTATTTCAGGAAAAAGTAAATATTATGGAAGCTGTCGCTAATGCTGGAGACATCACCACAACAGGTGATAGAAAATCAGTGACTATTATTCGTCAAACTCCCAATGGAACTGAGATGAAAAATTTGGACTTGACAGATATAAAGGTAATGAATTCACCATATTATTTTTTACAGCCAAATGATTATATATATGTAAAACCTCTTAAACAGAAAACCTGGGGAACAGGCAGCACAGGAATTCAGTCGCTGTCTACTATTATTACACTATTGTCCCTGCTTTCTACAACTTATTTGTTGCTTAAAAATTAAAATCATTGCCCCAGTATGTTAGATATTAAAGATTTTTCGGTTTTTGAAAATGGACCAAGTTTTGATTTTAAGGGATTTTTACTTAAAATACTTAGTTATTGGAAATGGTTTTTAGTATCTATAATTATTGCTTTAACTATTGCTTATCAGGTTAATATACGCAAGGAAAAGATTTATAGTATTGAAACATTGATTTCGGCAAAGGAAGAGACCAATCCTCTTTTTACTTCTAACACTAATCTTGTCTTTAATTGGGGAGGTGCTTCAGATCAAATACAGACTATTTTGACAACATTGCAATCTCGTTCTCATAATGAACTAGTCGTAGATAAATTGCAGTTTTATATTGATTATTTAGTTCAAGGTGAGTATAACCTCATTGATGCTTATGGTTCAGTTCCGTTTTATGTAGCTATTGATAAGAAGCAAGGACAATTAGCGGGAAAGCTTATTGCAATTAAATTTTTAAGTGAAGATGAATACGAAGTAAAGATTTTTTTTGATACAAATTCAGTTTCTGTAATTCATTATATAGATAATAGTTACACCAATACTTCAGTAGTTGAAGGTGATTTTGTAAAAAAGTATAAAGTTGGACAACTAGTAACGCTTCCTTTTTTAAACTGGAAATTGCAAATAAAGGACAAGCCAGGATTGTACAAAGGGAATGAATATTTTGTTCGTTTCAATGATTTCAACGGAACCGTTGCTTCTTATAGAAACTTGAATGTTAAAGCTGATGATAAAGGAAGCTCTATAATCACTCTGGGTATGCAAGGTACTAATAAAGCCAGGATGGTTGAGTACCTAAATTCTACGGTTAAGATGCTGATGAAAAGACAGCTTGATAATAAAAACTTGTTTGCAACCAATACTATTAATTTTATTGACAGTACGCTTGTTGCAATGGAATCTCAGCTGAAAAAAACGGGCGATGAATTAAAATCTTTTAGAAAAGGTAAAAATATTTTTGAGGTTGAAGGAAATGGAGGTGAGAAATTCTCTGATAAGATTCTTGATTTTGATGTAGAGAAAGATGCGGTAAACAGAAAAATAACTTATTATAATTCCTTAAAATCGTATTTAAAAAACAGTGTAGATTATTCTAAACTCCCTGCTCCATCAGTTGCGGGAATTGAAGATCCGAATATTGTTGTCAATGTTTCTAAGCTGATTGCACTTTCTACTCAAAGATCTGAGATGGCCTATGCTGTTAAAAGTGAAAAGATTTTTCGTGATTTTGACAATCAGATGGAAGCTGTTAAAAATGTTTTGTTAGAAAATATAATTACAGCCAAAGCATCTTTGGAATATGATTTAGCTTTGGTCGAGAGCAAGATCAATGAGACAGAAAGCAAAATAAAAAATCTTCCAGACGATCAGCAGGAACTAATTAAAATAAAAAGGAAGTATGATTTGAATGATAATATCTATAGTACTTTTTTGCAAAAAAGAAGCGAGGCAGATATTGTAAAAGCAGCAAATCTATCAGATATTCATTTTATAGATCCAGCAAAAGATATTGGTGGAGGGCTTATAGGACCTAAGACAGGTGTGAATTATATATTAGCCATTTTTCTCGGATTACTGCTGCCATTGCTTGTTATCACGATAATTTTTTTCCTTAATAACACAATTCATAATCCAGAAGACATTAGTAAAATAACTTCTATTCCTTTAATTGGTATTATTGGCGTAAATCATGATAAAAGCGAATTGGCTGTTTTTGATAAACCTAAATCAGCTTTGTCAGAATCCTTTAGAGCTATTCGATCGTCATTGCAATTTTTGTATAAAAAAAATAATGTAGCAGGAGCAAAAACGTTAATGATAACTTCTTCAGTAAGTGGAGAGGGGAAGACATTTTGTTCAATAAACATTGCAACTGTTTTTGCTTTAAGCGAAAAACGGACTGTTATTGTTGGCATGGATTTGAGAAAGCCAAAATTATTTGACGAATTTAGTCTGGTTAATAGTGTTGGAGTAGTAAATTATCTGATTAAGGATAAAAAATTGGATGAAATTATAAATCATACTTCAGTTCCTTATCTGGATGTAATATTATCTGGTCCAATACCGCCAAATCCTTCAGAGTTGATTTTGAGTGATGCAATGAAAGAATTAATGGATGAGCTCAAAACAAAGTATGATTATATTATTTTAGATACGCCGCCAGTAGGATTAGTATCTGATTCGTTAGAATTAGTGCAATATAGTGATGTGAATTTATATATAGTAAGGCAGAACTTTACCAAGAAAGAAATGATTACATTATTAAATAACAGGATTGGCAGAGAAGAATTAAAAAACACGAGCATTATTTTGAATGGATTTGAAAATAAGGCTAAGTATGGGGGAGGCTATGGTTATGGCTATGGTTACGGCAGCGGAAATTATTCAAACGGTTATCACGAAGTTGAAAAGAAGAAATCTTTACTAGACAAAATTAAAGATAAGAAGCTGAAATAATATTTCATTCAAAATCATAAAAAATGGCTGAAAATAATAGAAGCACAATTCTAATTACGGGAGGAGCAGGATTTATAGGATCTAATTTATGTGAATATTTTTTATCAAAAAAGTATAATATCATTTGCCTAGATAATTTTTCAACTGGCCATCGTCATAATTTAAAGGACTTTATTGATAATGCTGATTTCAAGCTGATTGAAGGAGATATACGTGATTTAGAAACTTGTCATAATGCTGTTCGTGGTGCTGACTATGTTTTGCATCAGGCTGCATTAGGTTCTGTGCCAAGGTCAATAAATGATCCTATAACAACAAATGATGTCAATGTTTCTGGTTTTTTAAACATGTTAGTAGCTGCCAGAGATGCCAATGTGAAGCGTTTTGTATATGCAGCAAGTTCTTCGACTTATGGAGATTCGGATAACCTGCCAAAAGTAGAGGATGTTATTGGTAAACCACTTTCTCCTTATGCCATTACAAAATATGTAAATGAGTTATATGCATCTATTTTCAGCAAAACTTATGGATTGGAAACCATTGGTTTGCGGTATTTTAATGTTTTTGGAAGAAAGCAGGATCCTAATGGTGCTTATGCAGCAGTAATTCCAAAGTTTGTGATGCAATTGATGAAGCATGAAAGCCCAAAAATAAATGGTGATGGAAATTATTCAAGGGATTTCACTTATATTGATAATGTGATCCAGATGAATGAGCTGGCTATGAATACTCAAAATCCAGAAGCTGTCAATACAGTTTACAATACAGCTTATGGTGACCGCAACACCTTAAATGATTTAGCAGGTTATTTAAAAACATTTTTAGCAGGGTATGATTCACAGATTGCTGCTGTTAAGATTGAATATGGCCCTAACAGAGCCGGTGATATTCCTCATTCGTTAGCCAGTATTGATAAAGCTAAGGATCTTTTGGGCTATAATCCCAAATATTCATTGCAAGAAGGTTTAAAAGAAGCGATTCATTGGTATTGGAAAACTCTAAAATAAGATAGTTCACATTTTAAAAGTAAAAATAAATTGATTATAGTATATTTGTAAATTAAAACTTAATAAATGAAAATCACCAAAATTTGTTGTATAGGAGCAGGATATGTTGGAGGGCCAACTATGGCCGTTATAGCCCAAAAATGTCCAAATATTAAAGTTACAGTTGTAGATTTGAATGAAGAAAGAATTGCAGCATGGAATGACAAGAATACGGATAATATTCCAATTTATGAACCAGGCTTGGATAAAATTGTTGCAGAAGCAAGAGGAAGAAATCTGTTTTTTTCAACAGAAGTAGACAAGGCGATTGATGAAGCGGAAATTATTTTCATATCAGTAAATACTCCTACAAAAACCTATGGTAAAGGAAAAGGCCAGGCAGCAGATTTAAAATATATTGAATTATGTGCTAGACAAATTGCGAGGGTTGCTAAAAACGATAAGATTGTTGTTGAAAAATCCACTTTGCCAGTTCGTACAGCAGAAGCTATTAAAAGTATTCTTGATAATACAGGCAATGGAGTTCAATTTCAGATTTTATCCAATCCAGAATTTTTGGCCGAAGGAACTGCAGTTGAAGATTTGTTAAATCCAGACAGGATATTAATAGGCGGTGATACAACTTCTGAAGGACAAAAAGCAATTCAGGCTTTAGTTGATGTTTATTCCAATTGGGTTCCAGCCGATAAAATTTTAACTACAAATGTATGGTCATCGGAGTTATCGAAGTTAACAGCAAATGCTTTTTTAGCTCAAAGAATTTCTTCCATAAATGCTCTTTCTGAACTTTGTGAAAAAACTGGTGCCGATGTTAATGAAGTAGCAAAAGCTATAGGAATGGATAGCAGAATTGGTCCAAAATTCCTAAAAGCTTCCGTAGGATTTGGAGGATCCTGTTTTCAAAAGGATATATTGAATTTAGTTTATATAGCTAAATCGTATGGATTAAATGAAGTTGCAGACTACTGGGAACAGGTAATTATTATGAATGACCATCAAAAGCGCCGTTTCTCAAATAATATCGTTAAAACACTCTACAATACAGTAGCCGATAAAAAAATTGCATTTTTAGGATGGGCATTTAAGAAAGACACAAACGATACAAGAGAATCAGCAGCTATCTATATTGCCGATGAATTAATAAATGAACAAGCAAAAATTGCAGTTTATGATCCTAAGGTTTCAGAAAGAAAAGTTTTAGCTGATCTGGATTATCTTGAAACAAGAAGTGCAGAAAAAAATGCTAATACTGTTTCTTCATATAATAATGCCTATGATGCTTGCAAAGCGGCACATGCTATTGCTATATTGACAGAATGGGATGAATTTGCTAATTATGATTGGCAAAAAATTTATGATGATATGCACAAACCAGCTTTTATATTTGATGGAAGAAATATCTTAGACAAAGCAAAGCTGGAAAATATCGGATTTGTATATCAAGCTATCGGATCTTAGTGTTTTAAATTATTGTATATAATACAGTTTACTCTGCTAAACTTGAAGGGCTTAATTTTTAAATTAAGCCCTTTTTTGTAATAGATAAAAGTTTTTTTAAAGTTATTTATGGTGGTTTTTTTATCATGACTGAGAAATATTGTATTCAAATACTAAGTTTTTAAAGTAATATTTTGCTCTTATATTAAAATATTTGCATCACTAAAAACAGTGATTTTTATTTTTAAATACCGAAGATGAATAAATAATTTTTACTGATTATTAACTCTTTATGCTTTTAGTTTTTATAAATCTTTTTTTAGTTTTTTTGGATTCATTTTTTGATCAAATCAGATTCTTATTTTTATTACCTTTGTCAGCTTGATTTAGAGGAGAGTTATAGTTTGGTAATAAATAATTCTTTTATCTATTTTTATAATTTGGAATTTGAATATCAACAATAGTTTAAAGAAATTGAATAAAGACATAAAAATTGCTGTAATAGGTTTAGGATATGTCGGTTTGCCATTGGCCCGATTGTTTGCTACACAATTTTCAGTTGTAGGTTTTGATATTAATGAGTCAAGAATTGAAGCATTGAAGTCAGGTATTGATACAACACTTGAAGTTGATGGAGAAATACTGCAAAAAGTACTAGTCAAAAAAAATACGGATAAAATAGGTTTATATTGCACTTCAGTCTTAAAAGAGATTTCACATTGTAATTATTTTATTGTTACCGTTCCTACACCGGTTGATAAAAATAACCGCCCTGATTTAGTTCCATTGTATAAATCGAGTGAAGCAGTTGGTTCTGTTTTGAAAAAGGGCGATATAGTAATATATGAATCTACTGTATATCCTGGAGCTACAGAGGAAGAATGTATACCAGTTTTAGAAAAGGCTTCGGGTTTAAAGTTTAACATTGATTTCTTCGCTGGATATTCACCCGAGCGAATTAACCCAGGTGATAAAGAACATACCGTTGAAAAAATTCTAAAAATTACTTCAGGATCTACACCAGAAATTGGACAAAAGGTAAACGAATTGTACCAGTCGGTTATTATAGCAGGGACGCATCTCGCTCCTTCGATAAAAGTAGCTGAAGCTGCTAAAGTAATTGAAAATTCCCAACGAGACATTAATATTGCTTTTGTTAATGAATTGGCTAAAATTTTCAACCTTTTAGATATAGATACTGCTGCTGTACTTAAAGCAGCAGGAACTAAATGGAATTTTTTACCGTTTAAACCAGGATTAGTTGGCGGACATTGTATAGGAGTAGATCCGTATTATTTAGCTCAAAAGGCACAGGAAAAAGGTTACCATCCAGAAATTATATTAGCAGGCCGCCGTTTGAATGACAGCATGGGAGATTATGTCGCTTCACAAGTAGTAAAGCTGATGATAAAAAAAGGAATAATTATAAATGGTGCCAATTTACTGATGCTAGGGGTTACTTTTAAGGAAAATTGTCCAGACGTTCGGAATACAAAAATAGTGGATGTTATTAAAGCATTGGAAGATTATGGAATTCAAATAACTATTTTTGATCCATGGGCTAATCCTGCAGAGGTTAATGATGAATATGGCTTGACTACTGTAAATCAAGTACCGAATGAGTCTTTTGATGCGGTGGTTTTGGGTGTTGCCCATTCTGATTTTTTAAATTTAAATATAGATTCATTAAGAAAAAAGAACAGTGTGCTTTATGATGTTAAGGGAGTTTTGCTTGATGCTGATGGCGGACTTTGATTAATTTATCAAAGAAGATTAGGAGATATTTTGTAATCAACTGTAAAAATATAATGAAAAGAGAATGATGAAAAAGATACTGATTACTGGGGGAGCTGGATTTATTGGCTCGCATGTAGTAAGGAGATTTGTTACTGCTTATCCGAACTACCAAATTTTTAATCTGGATGCTTTAACCTATGCAGGAAATTTAGAAAACATCAAGGATATTGAAAATGAACCTAATTACATTTTTGTAAAAGGCGATATATCCGATGAAGGGTTTATAAATACATTGTTTCAAGATCATTTATTTGACGGAGTGATTCATTTAGCAGCAGAATCTCATGTTGACCGTTCTATTGAGGATCCTTTGGTTTTCGTAAAGACCAATGTGATTGGAACGATGAATTTATTAAATGCGGCCAAAAAGCAGTGGTTAGGAAATTTTGATAAAAAACGCTTTTATCATGTGAGCACTGATGAAGTTTATGGATCATTGGGAGCTGAAGGGTTGTTTACAGAAACTACTGCTTATGATCCGAATTCTCCTTATTCCGCATCCAAAGCAAGCTCCGATCATTTCGTGAGAGCTTATGGTGAAACTTATGGATTGCCTTATGTAATTACCAACTGTTCCAATAATTATGGGCCGAATCATTTTCCAGAAAAACTAATTCCTTTATTTATTAATAATATCATACATAATATACCGTTACCAGTGTATGGTGATGGAAATTATACTAGAGACTGGCTGTTTGTAAAGGATCATGCTGCAGCAATTGATCTTGTTTTTCATGAAGGAAAGAATCATGAGACTTATAATATAGGAGGGTTTAATGAATGGAAAAATATAGATCTGGTAAAGGTATTATGCCAATTAATGGATCAAAAATTGGGCAGGATTAATGGTGAATCAGCTAAATTGATAACTTATGTAAAAGACAGGCCTGGTCACGATTTGCGATATGCTATTGACGCTACTAAAATAAATTCTGAGTTGGGATGGAAACCATCTGTTACTTTTGAAGAAGGATTAGAAAAAACAATTGACTGGTATCTGAATAATGAAGAATGGCTATATAATGTTACTTCTGGAGCATATATATCATATTATGAGAAACAGTATTCTTAAAAGTGTTTAAAAGTTTAAAGTTTAAATTGTTTAATCCGTTAAACATTACAGGTATATAGGGTATTTAAAAATAAAAAAAATGAACTGGTACGTAGTTTACACTAAGCCCAAGTGGGAAAAGAAAGTTGCGGAACGGTTAAATCAAATTGGAATTACCGCATACTGTCCATTAGTGACCAAAATTAGCCAATGGTCTGATCGTAAAAAGAAAATACAAGTGCCACTGTTTAATTCCTATATTTTTGTGAAAATAGAAGAAAAAGACCGTAATGCTGTTTTTGAAATTCCAGGAGCCATAAGATATTTATTTTGGCTGGGAAAGCCTGCTATTGTTAAAGATAAAGAAATTACAGCCATAAAAAACTGGTTAATGAAACCAGATGATTTTGAAATTGTAGTTGATAAATGGCAAAGAGGAGAGAAAATAATGCTAGAATCTGGTCCATTTGCAACTCATTCTGCTATTGTACAGGAAATAAAACATAATCATTACATACTTATATTAGAATCTTTAGGATATATTCTTAAAGTTGAAAAGAAGTAGTTTATTTTTTATTACAAATAATAAATGAAGTGTCAGATTTATTTTTTAGAAAGTGGGAAAAAAACTCTTTTTTTAATGTAAATTCGCAAACTCTTATGAAAAGGTGGGCCAAATATGGGATTCACTGCGGCGAAGCCGTATAGAAAATATAAAAATAGTCTATATTAATATAATAATATAAAGAGTTAATTAAGTAATAATGATCTCAAATTAAGTTTGAATCATATGTAGAGGTTTTATAAAGTTAAAAAAAATAAGCAATGAAAAAAATAATTACAGTTATTGTCCTTTTTATGTCTCTCTTACATGCCAGTACTATAATGGCCCAGGATATTTTAAAAGGAAATGATTTAAGTACTATTAATGTTGATAATCTCACAGAAAATGACATTGCCAAAATAAAATCTCAATTGGCAAATAACCAGATATCGATCGATCAAGCGGAACCAATGGCATTGTCAAAAGGCATGAGTCCTACTGAATTTGCTAAATTAAAAGCGCGAATAGCATCTTCTACTATAAATTCGAATAACGTCTCGAGTGCTGGGACAACTGGTGATTTAACAGCAGTAAGTACTCAGAACGCTGAACAATATATAAATCCAAAGAAAAATGATGATATATTAGTTTTTGGCTCAGAACTGTTTAATAATTCAGCTCTTACTTTTGCTCCTGATTTGAAATTAGCTACACCGGTCAATTATATATTGGGACCAGGTGATGAATTGCAAGTAGCAGTATATGGAGTTCAGGAATATAACAGCAGCATAACAGTTTCGCCTGAGGGCAAAATCAGTATCCAATATGTTGGCCAAATTTCAGTTTCTGGAATCACTATTGAAGCAGCAACCCAAAAAATAAAAGGAGCTATTGCCAGAGTATATAGTACTGTAAAATCTGGTCAATCACAAGTAAGTGTTACTTTGAATAAAATAAGGACTATTAAAGTAACTGTGATTGGTGGCAATCAGCCTGGAAATTATTCTGTTTCTTCATTGGCTACTGTTTTTAACGCTTTGCATCTGGCAGGTGGTCCAGGCAAAAATGGGAGTTACAGAAATATCGAATTAATTCGAAATAATAAAGTTTTAAAAAAAATTGACCTGTATCGTTTTTTGGTAAAAGGAGATCAGTCTGATAATATAGGCCTCAGGGATAATGATGTTGTAAGGATACCTGCTTATAACCACAGGGTTACTTTGTCTGGAGAGGTAAAGAGACCTGGGATTTTTGAAATGAAAGCAGGCGAGTCTTTTTCAGATTTATTATCATTTGCTTCAGGATTCAATGAATTTGCCTATACTGCATCGGTAAATGTTGAACAAAAAACAGGTAAGGAGTTTAAGGTAGCTGATATTAATGAAGCAGATTATTCCACCTATATTCCTAAATCAGGTGATGTTTTTAAAATTTCCAGAATCTTAGACCGATTTGAAAACCGCATAAAAATTGAGGGAGCAGTTTTCAGACCAGATACTTATTCTTTTACAGAAGGTATGCGAGTATCTGAATTGATCAGCAGAGCTGAAGGATTAAAAGAAGATGCCTATACCAAAAGAGCCAGAATAATCCGTTTGAAACCAGATTTAACCTCAGAAATAGTAAATGTTGATTTAAATGGAGTTATCAATGGCGATATCAGTGCCAATATTCAGTTAAAAAGAGAAGATGTCCTTACTGTGTATTCTATTTTGGAATTCAGGGAGGAATATAAAATTACTATTGATGGAGAGGTGAAAAATCCAGGTATTTATCCCTATTATGACAATCTTACGTTAAATGATCTGGTAATTCAGGCTGGTGGATTGACTGGTTCTGCATCAAAAAGAGTAGAAATTGCCAGAATGATTAAAGCAGAATCTATTAATGAGAAAGATTTAAAAAGAGTAGAAGTTTTTAATCTAGAACTTACTCCCGAAAATAATGAGCAAATCAAGAATTTTGCATTAGAGTCTTTTGATGTAATTAATATCCGCAGAATAGCTGTTTATGAGAAACCTGCAGCAGTAAGTGTTACCGGTTCGGTTGTTTATCCTGGAAAATATGTTTTAGCTAATAAAAAGGAATCTGTTTATTCTATTGTTATGCGTGCTGGCGGATTAACAAGTACTGCGAATATAGAAGGCATGAAAATTAAGCGCCCAATTCAAAAAGATCAAATAGAGG
This sequence comes from Flavobacterium aestuarii, assembly GCF_040049115.1. NCBI lineage: Bacteria > Pseudomonadati > Bacteroidota > Flavobacteriia > Flavobacteriales > Flavobacteriaceae > Flavobacterium > Flavobacterium aestuarii. Next base: position 202,749 of record NZ_JBDLZZ010000005.1, on the reverse strand, counting down.
ACATACAAAACACAAGTGTTAATGTTGAAGGAAATAATTCAGAAGAAAGTTTATCAAAAAAACTGAAAAACGATATACAATTTGCAACAATTCCAATCAATTGGGAAAAAATTATAAAAGATAATGATCATTATTCGAATGTTACACTATTTCCTGGAGATGAAATTATAGTGTCTAAGTATAATGAGGGAGTTAAAGTTGTGGGAAATGTATTGCTTACTTCGGAAATTCCTTATCGAAAAGGTAAAAATTTTAATTATTATCTGGATGCGGTTGGAGGAATTGATAGTAAAGGGTGGAAAAAAAGAGCGTATGTAATTTATCCAAACGGAAAAGCTGATGTAGCTAAATCTTTTTTATTTTTCAGATCCTATCCAAAAGTATTACCGGATTCTCAAATAGTAGTACCAGAAAAACCAGAAGTACAAAAAATGAGTACTGCTGAATGGGTGGGTATAGGCAGTGTCATTACTAGTTTAGCTTTATTAATTGTAACTGCATTTAAATAAAATAGGATTTTAGTATGGACAATATAACTGAAGTTAATGAAGAAATTTCATTAAATGAAATATTTAAAAAAGCAAAGGAGCTATTTTCTTATTTGTTTTCAGAATGGAAAATTATTGTATTGGTTGGTGTGATAGGAGCAAGTTTAGGTTATACCTATTCATGCATAAAAAAACCAATATATACAGCTACTTTATCATTTGCTCTTGAGGATGAAAAATCGGGTGGAGGTTTAGGTGGTGCTTTGGGTATAGCTAGTTCTTTTGGAATAAATCTTGGCGCCAGTGGTGGAGGAATATTTTCGAGTGCTAATTTGACCCAGTTGTTCAAATCTCGGACTATGGTTGAAAAAACTTTGATGACACCAGTTAAAGTTAATGAAAAAGTGATTTCATTAGCGGAGATGTATATACAGGAAAATAATTGGAGGGATAACTGGGATAATGATTCTAAATTAAAAAAAATACAATTTTTACCCAATACGAAGAGGAAATATTTTACAAGAGTACATGATAGTATTTTGGGTGAGATTTATAAAAATCTCTCAGACAAATCTTTGTCAGTTGAACAAAAGGATCAAAAAGTAGGTATTATTTCAATGGATGTTTCTTCAACAAATGAGATGTTTTCTTTGTATTTTTGTGAATCATTAGCAAAACAAGTAGGCAGGTTTTATGTAGATACAAAAAGTAAAAAGGCACGTATAAATATGGAGAGCCTAAGTAGACAGACGGATTCAATTCGAGCTGAACTCAATAGTGCCATTACAGGTGTTGCTGTTGCTAATGATAATACTTTTATGTTAAATCCAGCTCTTAATGTAAGACGTGCTCCTTCAGCCAAACGTCAAGTAGATGTACAGGCAAATTCGGCTATCTTAGCTGAATTGGTTAAGCAATTTGAGCTGTCTAAAGTTACTTTGCGAAATGATACTCCTTTAATTCAGGTTGTTGACAGGCCAATTTTACCATTACAAAAAGAATATATTAGTAAAGTAAAAGGAATTGTTCTTGGATTTGTTGTAGCAGAGTTTCTGATGATTTTATTTTTAATTATAAAAAGAAAATTTAAATTCCTGCTTTATAATTAAAGGTTTGTTAGTTAAAAGATACTATGAAAACAATAGCTTTAAGCTCTTCTGATTTGCTAGTTCAGTGATATAAAGATATTTGAAGAAACCAAAAGTCAATGTGATTATCTGATAAACAGATTTCTACCATTACCATTCACATGTCTTTTTAAAAAAAAAGTAGGTAACACAACACTATAGAGTATTATATTCAGCTTAGTGGCTGTAAGTATGCCAATGAGATTATATAGTATGCTAGAAATAAGATTTGCGTAAAATTATAAGAAATGTATGTTGTGACATAAAATTACTGGGTGAGAATATTGTAAGAATAAGGCATCGAATTATATTGTAATTCAAGAAATTATCGTTTCTTCAAGTAGTTTGAAGTCGCTGAAAATGAATCTACAAATAGGTTATTATCTAAAATATAAGTTTTTATCTAATAATCATTTAGACAAGTTTATAATTAAAACTTAAATATATAACTATTTATAAAATCAAAATTATTAATATGAAAATATTGGTTACTGGCGCCGCTGGATTTATTGGATTTCATTTGGTTAAAGACTTACTTGTAAAAGGTATCAATGTTATAGGTATTGATAATATTAATGATTATTATGAAGTTAATTTAAAATATGACCGTTTACATGAATTAGGAATCAACAGAGAATCAATTTCTGAGGAAGGAAAATCAAGTAATAGCGTAAGTTATGAAAATTTTAAATTTGCCAAAATTGATATAATCGATTTAAAAAGCTTAGAGAATTTATTTGCCCAAGAAAATTTCACTCATATTGTTAATTTAGCTGCTCAAGCTGGGGTTCGTTATTCCTTAGAAAACCCGCATGCTTATATCCAGTCTAATGTAGTAGGTTTTGTCAATATTCTTGAGTGTTCAAGAAAATATAAAATAGAGCATTTAGTGTATGCTTCAAGTTCTTCTGTTTATGGAATGAATGCTAAGATTCCTTTTTCAGAAGATGATAAAGTTGATTTTCCAGTAAGTCTATATGCTGCTACTAAAAAAAGTAATGAACTGATGGCACATACATATAGCCATTTATATCAAATACCTACAACAGGATTACGATTTTTTACGGTTTATGGCTCTTATGGAAGGCCAGATATGTCACCAATGCTTTTTGCTGATGCAATTTATACAGGAACTGCTATAAAAGTTTTTAATGGTGGCGATATGTTGCGTGATTTTACTTATGTAGGGGATATAGTTAAAGGCATTGTAAAAGTAATTGAAAAAGCACCTAACCAGCACAATACTCAGCCTTACTATAATCTTTTTAATATTGGAAATTCAAAACCCATCCAGTTAATGGATTTTATCAGGACAATGGAAAAATCCATTGGTATTGATGCTAAACTAGAAATGTATCCGATGCAGCCTGGAGATGTAAAAGTTACTTATGCAGATACGTCAAAATTAGAATTGTTAACTAGTTATAAGCCAAGTACAGAATTGAAAGAAGGGGTAAGTAAATTTGTAGAATGGTACAAAAGATATAAAAAATAATGAGCCAGTCTAAAAACTTACTAAAAAATACTTTAATTTACACTATAGGAAATTTTGGGTCTAAAATATTAACTTTTCTTTTATTGCCTTTTTTTTCATTCTATTTGAATTTATCTGATCTTGGTACATATGATTTAGTAGTATCGTCTCTTAGTGTATTAGTTCCAATAATAACTTTGCAAGTGTCTGATGCAGTATATAGATGGCTTCTAACATGTGAAAAAGATGATTTTCATTATAAAAGAAAGATTATTTCAAATGGCTTTGCAATAATTACTATTGGAGTAATTATATTTAATTTGTTTTATTATCTCTTAGCAGCTTATTTAAAGCTTCATCTTACAAAATACTTTCCTATTCTGATAATTACCTATTCTTTCATGCCTTTTTTTCAATGTATTTTGAGAGGTCTTGGAAGAACAAAATTGTATTCTATCACTAGCTTAATAAATGCTTTTTTGATTTTAGTATTGAATGTGACTTTTTTAGTGTTTTTCAAATTAAAATTGGAGTCATTATTTATAGCATTAATTATAGCAAATTCAACAACTATTTTCTTTATTGCTTTTCGAGTTAAGATTTGGAAGTATATTTTGTGGGTCGAATTAAATTTATTTAAAATTAAAGAGATGCTGAGATTTTCTTTGCCTTTAGTCCCTAATATGATAAGCTGGTGGTTAATCAATGCATCTGATAAATTTATAATTTTATATTTTCTTTCTGCAGAATATAATGGTATTTATGCGGTTTCAAGTAGATTTCCTACTATATTGACTCTTTTTAATTCTGTTTTTATTCTTGCTTGGCAGGATCATACTATTGCGACTAAAGAAAAGGATAAGCATTTATATGATACAAAGGTATTTGATCGATATGTTAATTTTGAATTATCGATGGCTTTGTTTTTTATTGCAACATCACAATTTTTAGTAACTCATTTAATAGATAATAAATATTATGATTCATATAAATACATGCCTTTTTTATATATAGGCGTAGCTTATTCAGCTTTTTCTGGATATTTTGGAGCGGCTTTTTTGAGAGAAAAAAACACCAAAGGAGTTTTCATTTCCAGTGTTATGGGAGGAATGATTAATATAATAATTAGCTTTATGTTAATGAAGAAAATAGGGCTATATGCTCCGGCATTAGGAACTTTTGTTAGCTTTTTTATTATGTTTTTTATTCGGGTTAGACAAACAAAAAATTTTTTCTTTGTTAAGGTTAATTACCTGAAACTATTTTGGATGACCATTTTATGTATCTGTTTTTCTTTAATGCTTCTTTTGAATATATATTGGATAAATTATATTTTAATGGTAATATCTTTAATTTTAGCATTAATTATGAATAAAGAAATATTTGTTAAAATTTATAAAAAAATAGTAACCAAATAATATTATGAAGAAAATTTTAATTGTAAATGAAGGTTTTAGTGATAATTTAGGTGATCAGGCAATTAAAAAAAGTATGTTGAAATTATTTGTAGATCTGGGTTATGAAGTTGATTTTTATTATTATTCAAAACCATTAATTACAAGTTGCCCCAATTATTATTATTTAAATAGTTCAAAAAAAACATCAAGATTAATACAACTAAGATTAAAGTGGAAAAATAATATTATTTTAAATTTAGGATTAATTTTTAAAAATTATTTAGCTGTTCTTAAATGGTATTTTAAAAATAAAAATTTAATTAAAGAGAGAATTAAAAGTAACGAATACCATTATGTTATTATTGGTGGAGGACAATTGATAAACTCTTCTGATAGAATTTCTCCAAGTTTATTTTCTATCGCTGCTTTTACTTGGGCTAAATATACAAATAAGTCTGTTAAGCTTTGTTTCGTTGGAATTGGTGTAGCTGCCAAGTTTAATTTTTTCGAATTTTTCTTATATAAAAGGGCTTTAAAAAAAGCAGTTAAAATATGGGTTAGAGATGAATTTTCAAAACAGGTTTTAAGTGAAAAATTTCAGGTCGTATCAGAAGTTATTCCAGATGTGGCATTTTATTTGTTTGTTGAGGAAGACAAGATTAAAAATAATTTAGCATTAGTTGGTATTTTTAGTTTTCATGAATATAATGTGAAACATAATAAAGATAAAATTACTATAGATTCATTTTATAATAGTTGGGTTGAGAAGATTCAAAATTTAATTTCATTAGGTTATGATGTTGGTCTGTTCTATACAACTCAAACAGACAGTATTGAATCTATTAATTTTCAAGAATATTTGAAAGCAAATTATGGGTTAGATATACCATTACTCAATGCAAATAGTTTAAGTGATTTAAATCAAATCTTTTATAATGCATCTTTCGTATATTCAGGTAGAATGCATGCATTAATTTTAGGAATGAATCAAAATTGTACGGTTGAAGCATTTTTAACGTCAAAAAAATTAAGCTCCTTTGTTAAGGAGTATATTGAATCAAACAAAAGCCCAATAATTTTTAAAGAGGCAGTTTTTAATAATTTGAATACATTTTTTAAATCAGAATGAGAGTTTTAATTATCGCAAGCGGTTTGAATATGGGAGGGATTGAAAACATGTTGCTTTCTTCTATACCATATTATAATGTTCAAGGTGTAAAAATTGATATTTTATGTAAGGTTGGTGGAGAATTAGATAAATCGTTTATTGAGGCTGGAGTAAATCTTATTGATTTTGAAAGAAAGGGAAACCCTCTTTATGAGGCTTATTCTTTAAATAAAATTTTAAAGAAAAAATATTATGACATAGTCCATAGTCAATACAGTCATAATTCTGGTTTTTTTGCAATTATTTGTAAACTCAATTCTGTTCCTTTTTTTATTTCTGTCCATAATCAAAAAGCTATGTTTAAATTGACATGGGAAAAGAAGTTTGGACTTAAGGCTATTAGAAAGATGTATCTAAACTTGCATAAATATTTATCTATTAAAAATTCAGAAAAAATCATTGGGCACTCTAATGCCAATTTAAAGTATTACACCCAGAATTGGGAGAGATTTCCAGACAAATATTATGTAGTATCAAATGGTATTGATTTTTCTAAGTTGGACGATACAGTAGAATTAGACGCAGAAAAAATTAATCGATTGAAAGTTTTTAAAAATATTTCTTCAAAGGTTTTTATACATATTGGTAGTTTTAAAGAACAAAAAAATCATTCTTTTTTAATCGAAGTGTTTAATGATTTAAATCCTAAAAGGAATAATTATAAATTAATTTTATTAGGTACTGGTGAATTATTTTCACTGATTCAAAAAAAAATAAACGAATTAGAATTAGAAGATTATATCTATATGACTGGTATGGAGACTAATATAAAGCCATATATGGAAGTTTCAGATATGTTTTTGTTTCCTTCATTATATGAAGGATTTGGAAATGTTTTGATTGAAGCACAATATATGAGGCTGCCGATAGTTGCTTCAGATATTACCCCACATTATGAAGCCGTAAATTGTGTTTATCATGACTATTTTTTTGATTTAAAAACTAAATCAGATGCATTATCAAAAATAAAAAAAATGATTAATGAGTTTGAAACAAAAGAGTTGTTGGAAAAAAAAGAAATAGCCTATCAGTTTGCCAAGAATTTTTCTGTTGAGAGTATGGTAAATGACATAGTTATGCTTTACAACATTTGCTTAAATAAGGATTAAAATTATTTATTTAAAAATGAAAATAACAAAATAGATTTTGCTCTATATTGAAATCATAAATATTTAATTAATGACATGTAGTTATCAAAATTCACGTGGACTCACCGTTTTAATAGGCATTTGTCTTACCTTTTTTTACTCTATATATGAAGGATGGTATTCCTATTTGATTTTTTGGGTTCTATGTCTTTTATTAGTTTTTACATTTTTGACTTTTAGACATAAAAATGAAAATCGGGTATTGTTTTCTATTTTTATTTTTACTTACTGCTTCTATTCTATTTACATGTATATTACGAATTTTATATATGTAAAGAATCCTCAGATTGATTTTTTTATGATGGTTGATTCGATGAAATTTTGGGAAAACTCTAATTTCAAAATGAATTCTCTTGAAGATGTTTGGGATAAGTTCAATACTGTAGAAACTGCTGTTCTACGATATAAGTTATTTAATTTCATTTCTATTTTTGCTGCGTATCTTTCTCAGTTAACGGATGAAAATAATATATTGGTGCAAAAGCTTCAAAGTGTTTTTTTAGGGGCATTTTCGATGCCTTATATTTATTTAATGCTAAAAAAATATATTAATAAAGAAAAAGCGTATACTTATACATTATTTTTTGCTGTTTTTTCTTTTGTGTGTATATACTCTGTTGTATTTAACAGGGATCCTCATGTCTATTTTCTATATACACTAGGGAGTTATTTAATTGTGTATCATAAAGAAAAAAAATATGTTCTTTTAAAGTTATTTTTTATAATGATTTTGTTAATAGGTTTTAGAATTGAACATGCACTTTTTTTTATTACTTTTTTGGTTACTCATATTTTTATTGTTACTAAAAAAAACAGGACATTCATTATTATTGGTGGTACTGCTGTCGTACTCGTTTTTTCTGTTTTATTTCCATTATTGATTGCTAAATATGATGAAAATACCGAGGCATATCAAAATCAAACGGAGAGGGTAGAGCGAAAGGAAGTATCATTTGGTGCGGCTTTTGCTAATTTACCTCCAGGAATTAAACAAACTTTGATGATGATTAATGGGCAGATTGCACCTGCTGTTCCATTCTGGCGTGGCTGGTTTATAGAAGGCAGTAATTTGGTAAAAGTTAAACATACACAGGAAGGATATTACACTCCATGGCGTTTTATGGAAAGTATTGCTGCGATAGTATGGATTTATATATGGGGTTTTTTAATATATGGATTTTATCGTAAATTATATAAAATTGTAAAAGTTGAATTACTTATTTTATTTGGAATTGCAATTTTATTATTGTTGCTTTCAAGTTCCTCTATTAATACAAGACGGATATACTGTGTATTTCCTGTAATGTTTGTTGTTGCGATGATTTTCTATGAAAAAATAGATAGTGCTATTCGAAAAAAAATTGTTAATTGGATTACACTTTTTTTTATTACAATCTATTCGGCATATTTTGCTATAAAAGGATTTTAAAATAAATAAATATGAAAAATTTAAGCTTTTTATTTTTGTTGATATTTGCAAGTTGTCATTCGCAAATTAAGTACAGCCCTATTCCTGAATTCATGGTTCCAGATAAATACAATTTTGGCTCTGTTTTACTGAACACCATTAATACTAAAGATGAATTTTATGATTTAACAAATAGTCTTCCTAAAAATTATGTTACTGATGCAACTGTTGATTATACTGAATTTTTGCAAAAAGGTCTAAAAGAACACAAAAAAACTATATTCCCTAATTTTCCAGTCTTAATTAATGATGCAGGTTTGGATATTGAAAGTAATTCTACTGTTAATTTTCAAGATAATTCGGTATTGGTTTTAAAACCTAGCAGTAAAGAAACGTATGAAATGTTGAGACTTCATCAGGTTGAAAATATAATTATTAATAATGCTCACATTATAGGTGATCGAGAAATGCATCTAGGAACTACTGGTGAATGGGGTATGGGTATTGCGATTAGGAGCAGTAAAAATGTTAAAATACTAAATTCTAAAATAGAAAAATGCTGGGGAGATGGCATTTATGTTGGTCAAATCTGGATTCGGGAAAAGGGAAAAAAAGCTAAATTGTTGGAGCCATCAGAAAATGTGAATATATATAATACGTCTGTAGATTATTGCAGAAGAAATGGATTATCTATTGTAGCTGTAGATGGAATTAATGTATATAATTCATTATTTGCCAATAGTATCGGTACCTTTCCAAAAGCAGGAATAGATATTGAACCGGGTGAAGTTGATAATGTTAAAATTGTAAATACAAATACCTACAATAATGGGGCACGTGGTATTGATTTGATGTTAAAGGATATTGGAAAAGATAAAAGCAAGAAAATTAATGTAGTTATTGAAAATCATAAAGATCTTTTGTCTGCAACTGGTTTGCGTATAGCGGGATATAAGGATTTGTACCCTTCAAGTACAATAACTCCTATTGAGGGTAAAATTTCTATAATAAATCCTCAATGGGATAAAAATAGCTATGGTACTTTAGTTGTTGAACCTAATCAGTCTCTCGCGCCTCAAATTTCAATTCAAGGATTAAAATCTAAGAGTAAAAATGGAGAAAATTTAAGCGTTTCCAAAATAAAAAAATCAGCAAAAGTAAGTAGTGGCTTAAAAAGTAATGCCAAAATCGATATTAATTAATTTACATAACAAAAAAGTTTTGATAAAAAGTATTCAATTATTACGAACAGTAGCAGCTTTGGGTGTAGTTTTTAGCCACTATAATTTTTATGGTTTAGATACGGGTGGTTTTGGGGTAGATATTTTTTTTATAATTAGTGGTTTTATTATCGCATATATGGTAAATAAAAACACTCATAATTTCATGCTAAAAAGAATTGTACGTATTGCACCACTTTATTATATAGCAACTGCGTTTACATTATCGTTGGCTCTTTTTAAACCTGAATGGTTTAAAAATGTAGTGGTTAACGGAGAAGCAGTTCTTAAATCCATTTTTTATATTCCTTATAGAATTAATAGCAGTGGGCCAATTTTATCTTTAGGCTGGACATTAAACAATGAAATGTTTTTTTATTTTGTCATGTTTGTTTGTATTGTTTTTATTAAAAATAAAAAATTTTTAGTAATAGCTTGCGGTAGTTTAATTGGCCTTTTTTTGCTAAGTCTTTATTTTACAAATACAAATTTGTATGTATTAAATTTTTATAAAAAAGGACTTTTGCCGGAATTTATTTTTGGATTAATACTATATTATTTTTGGGAACTTTATAAATCAAAACAAACACTAGTATTTACTTATGCAGCATTGATTTTAGGGGTTTTGTCATTAGTTTTTATGATTTTTAATGATTTAACACATGAATTTTCTTTTTTAGGGCGTAATATTTCCAGAGGTATCCCAGCCTTGCTATTTGTAAATGCATTTTTAGTTTTGGAAAATTATATCAATGAAGAAAATGTTTTTATAAAATTAGGGCTAAAACTAGGGGATGCAAGTTATGCAATGTATTTATTTCATCCTTTTATGGTTTTTTTCTTAACGAGACTTGTGTATCCATCTACTATTGGTAAATCTGATTTTTTTTTAATCGAGTTTTTTAAATTAATTATTGCTTTTGTTGTTGTCTGTATAGGTAGTATTCTGATATTTGAAATGATAGATAAACCAATACTTAATTGGTTTAGAAAACGAATAAAATAGATTTTTTAATAATTTAAACGATTATCATTTATTGGAGAATTTTAATAAATGATGAAATAATAATATGAAAGCAGTTTTTATACATGATCATTACTTTGTTTTGAATGAACAAGAGAATTTGGTTTACGATGGTTCAGGTGGTGTTTTTGATTACAAATTATGGAATCGATATTTAGCAATTTTTGATTGGTTAACAGTGGTAGGAAGAAAAACGGATAAGCTGCCAAATAAGCTGATCGTTTCTTCTGCAGAGAATGTTGTGTTTCGTTTAATTGATGATTTAAAATCAGGGAAAGACAGATTTATCAAACAAAATATTGTAAAAGAAAAACTTAAAAAGATTATTCAGGAAGTTGATTTTGCAATAATTAGAGTGCCAAGCACTTTAGGATATTTAGCACAATCAGTCTGTGAGGATATCAAAAAGCCTTACATATTGGAAATAGTTGCCTGTCCGTGGGATGCTTATTGGAATTATGGAAAGATAACGGCAAAATTAATGGCTCCTTTCGAATGGTGGAAGCTCAAATCTGTAGCAAATAAATCTCCTGCTTGTGTATACGTAACTAAAGAGTTTCTACAAAGTAGATATCCTACAAAAGGCAAAAGCATTGCAATATCGAATGTAAGAATTGAGAATGTAATCAATCCTGAAATCGCAGAAACTTTTTATAGAACAACTTCTCAAAATGAAGGAGAATTTAGAATAGGCTTAATTGGTTCTTTTCATGTTAAATATAAAGGCCACTTAGAAGCATTAAGGGCATTGAAAAAAATTAGTGATAAAAAACAGATTCCAAATGTAAAACTTTATTTAGTTGGCACTGGAGATTCACAATGGGTTCTAAATCTTGCCAAAAAATTAAAGATTGAAGATAAAGTTGAAATTGTAGGTACTTTAAAAGCAGGTGAAGAGGGTATTCTTCCTTTTTTAGACCAAATTGATTTGTATATTCATCCATCAAAACAAGAAGGCCTTCCAAGAGTAGTTATTGAAGCAATGAGTAGAGGAAGATTAGCTTTAGGATCTTCGGCAGCTGGAATACCTGAATTATTACGCGATTCGTTTTTACATAAGCCCGGAGATTGGAGAAAATTAAGTTTTGATATTGTGAATATATACAATTCGAGAGAAAATTGGGAGACAATATCAAAACAAAATATAGATAAGGCTTGTGAATACATTGAAGAAGTCTTACAACAAAGGAGAAAAGATTTTTTTAGAAATGAGATTAATAAATTTAGAAAATAATGTCTGAATTATATTTGCAAATTAGATATACATTACCTTTATGGTTGGTTTTTTTATTAACATCCTGGCTGCCAGATAATAAAATTTCTTTTAAAATCAGAGGTTTTTTAGCAAAGTTTTTTATAAAAAAATGTGGCAAAAACCTTCAGATAGGTAGAGATGTTACGCTTTTAAATTCTTTTAATCTATATATTGGAAATGATGTTTACATTGCTAAGGGAGGATGGTATAATGCATTGGGTGGATTAACAATTGAAGATGAAGTTGTTTTGGCTCCTTATGTTATTATTAGTACTCTTCAGCATGTTTTTAAAAATAATTCAGTCCGATTTGGAGGGAGTATATCAGGTCAGGTTCATATCGGGAAAGGAACTTGGATTGCGTCTCATTCGTCTATAAAATGCAACACAAAAATCGGAAAAGGAAGTATTGTTGCAGCAAATGCATCTGTTGTGAAAGATATTCCTGATAATGTAATTTATGGAGGAGTCCCAGCTAAATTAATTAAAGAAAACACAGAGGGTAAAGCAACATTATTTACTAAAATGGACTTAGTAAATAATAAAAGAGAGTAAAACAAGTATAAAGAAAGTACATCAACTAATTAATATAATAAGAATGCAAAATAGACCTAAAATAGTATTATCTATCAGCTCCACATTTTGTTTGGGTTTTTTAAGAGGGCAGTCCAAATTTTTAAAAGAAAATGGCTTTGATGTATATTTATTTTCACCTTCTGGTGAAGGTTTAGTTGAGTATGGTGAAAGTGAAGGATGTATTGTAGTTGAAATACCTTACAAAAGAGAAATTTCGTTATTTAGTGATTTAAAATGTCTAATTCTGACCTTAAAGCATTTTCATAAGATTAAGCCTGATATTATAAATGTTGGAACTCCTAAATCAGGACTTATTGGTGTTTTGGCAGCAAGAATACTCGGTATCAAAAATAGAATTTTCACATTAAGAGGATTACGTTCTACAGCAGAGCCCGAAGGAAGAACTAAAAAAATAGTTGAATTTATGGAAAAATTCACTCACAATTGCGCTAATTATGTAATAAGTATAACTCCATCAATGGCAAATTATGCAATTGAAAATAATATTCTTGACAAAAAAAAAGCTGTGATCTTGGCAAAAGCAAGCAGTAATGGGATAAATGTGGAGAAATTTAGTTTAGAAAAAGATAAATTTAGAATAGAAGAATTAAAACAAGAATTTGCAATAAATGAAAATGATTTTGTAATAGGCTTTGTGGGTAGAGTAGTAAAGTCAAAAGGAGTGGAGGAAATCTATAAAGCTTTTGATACTTTATCAAGAACTTATACAAATTTAAAATTATTAGTTATTGGGCCTATAGAAAATACTAGTGACTCAATTTCATCCGTTATTTTGAAAAAGATGGAAGAGAATAAAAATGTCATTTTTACTGGTCAAAGAAAAGATGTAGACTATTTATATCATTTAATGAATATTTTCTCATTACCTTCTCATAATTTTAGAGAAGGTTTTGGTAATGTTGCTATGGAGGCCTCTGCTAGCGGTGTACCTATAGTAGTTTCTAGAGGAGCAGGTTGTCAAGATGCTATTTTAGATGGGGAAACTGGTATTTTGGTTAATCCGATGTCTGTCGAGCAATTAGTAAATGCTTTTGAGTTTTATATTACCAACACTGATATTGCTGTTATACATGGGCTTAATGGAAGAAAATTTGCAGTAAATTTTTTTAAAAATGAAATTATATGGAAAGCTCAGTTAGAATTTTATAACAAACTAATTGTCAATTAAAATGAAAACGATAATAACAGGTGCTTCTGGATTTGTCGGGCAAAATTTATCTCGTTATTTATCACAGCATTTTTTTGAAATAAATTCTATTTCACTAAGAAATTCAGATTGGAAAGATAAGTTTACTGCAGATGCAATTATTCATCTTGCAGGAAAGGCTCATGATACTAAAAACACAAGTGATGCATCAGAATATTTTAAAGTAAATACAGATTTAACTAAAGAATTATTTGATATATTTTTAGAGAGTGATGTTAAAGATTTTATTTATTTCAGTAGTGTAAAAGCTGCTGCTGATGATGTTTCGGATGTTTTGCTTGAAAATACCGTTCCCAATCCTAAAACACCTTACGGACAATCAAAATTGCAAGCAGAAAATTATATTTTATCAAAGGAAATACCAGACGGTAAAAGAGTTTTTATTATTAGACCCTGTATGATTCACGGCCCAGGTAATAAAGGAAATTTAAATTTATTGTATAAAATTGTTTCTAAAGGTTTACCATGGCCTTTGGGAGCGTTTGAAAACAAGCGTTCTTTTTTAAGTATAGATAATTTATGTTTTATTGTCAAAGAATTATTAGAAAGAGCTGATATTTCTTCAGGAATTTATAATATAGCTGATAATGAGCCTTTATCAACTAACGAATTAATAGAATTGCTGGGGCAAAGTTTAGGGAAACAAAATAGAATTTGGAATATTTCAGCGTCATTTATAAAAAAAACAGCTTCTTTGGGTGATATATTAAAACTTCCTCTTAACTCTGAACGTCTTCAAAAACTAACTGAGAATTATGTTGTTTCAAACAAAAAAATAAGAGAAGCCATCGGGAAAGAATTACCTGTTTCGTCTAGAGAAGGATTGTTAATCACTTTTGAATCTTTTAAATAATCAGAGCATCAAATGATAATAGAAAAAACATTTATAAACGATTTAGTTGTTATAAACCCAACCGTGTTTGAAGATTCGAGAGGGTATTTTTTTGAAGCATATAATAAGGCTAAATTCAATGAAAATGGAATCACGTTTGATTTCATCCAAGACAACCAATCCTTTTCTAAAAGAGGTGTAATTCGAGGTTTGCATCTGCAAATCAATCCTTGTGCACAAGCAAAATTAGTTCGTGTACTGCAAGGAGAAATTTTAGATGTTGCTGTAGATCTGCGCAAAAACTCATCAACTTATGGGCAACATTTCAGTGTAATTTTGAATGCTGAAAATAAAAAACAATTAATGGTTCCGCATGGTTTTGCACATGGTTTTTCTGTTCTTAGTGAAACTGCATCTGTAATGTATAAAGTTGATCAAAAATATCATCAGGAAAGCGAGAGAGGAATCCGTTATGATGATCCTACATTGGCTATTGACTGGCAGTTGAATCCAAGCGAAGTTATCGTTTCGGAAAAAGATTTAATTTTGCCTGGTTTTGATGCGATTGATTGGGAGTTCTAGTGAAACGTACAAATTAAGATAAAAGAGTCAAGAAGAAAGAAACAAAAAAAGATAATTTTGAAAAAAATATTAGTAACAGGTTCCAATGGACAATTAGGTTCAGAGTTAAGAAAATTATCTAGTGAGTATAGGAATTATGAATGGGTTTTTACTGATTGGCAAGAACTGGATTTGTGCGATTTGGAAAATCTGAAAGCTAAAATTATTCAAATAAACCCTCAGATTATTATCAATTGTGCAGCACATACAGCTGTCGATAAAGCAGAATCCGAGTTTGAATTGTCTGATATCTTGAATCATAAATCAGTTGCTGTTATGGCAAATTGGAGTAATGAAAATAATTGCAAACTTATTCATATTTCTACAGATTATGTTTTTGACGGTACCGCTTCAGTGCCACTTAAAGAAGAAGCAGATACGAAACCAATAAACGTATATGGGCAAACCAAATTGGCTGGAGAAATTGCCTGTATGCGTGAAAATCCGAATGCAATTATTCTTCGTACTTCGTGGGTATATTCAAGTTTTGGTGCCAATTTTGTAAAAACGATGTCTCGTTTGATGCAGGAAAAGGATAATCTTAGTGTGGTTAATGACCAAATAGGAAGCCCAACATATGCGGCTGATCTGGCCCAAGCTATCCTTACTATTATCAACCATCCAAAATGGGAAGCTGGAGTTTATCATTTTTCTAATGATGGAGAAATCAGCTGGTATGAATTTGCATTGGCTATTAAAGAAATAGGCGTTTTTAACTGTTCGGTTTCGGGAATTCCCAGCAGTGCTTATCCCACTCCTGCTAGGCGTCCTCAATATTCTTTATTAGATAAATCTAAAATTAAACAGACATTTAATGTTGATGTCCCGCCTTATAAGGAAAGTTTAATTAAATGTATGGAATTATTGATGAATGCTTAATTTTGTATGAAGTCTTCTTAACATAAAATAAATGAAAGGAATTATATTAGCCGGGGGGTCAGGTACCAGACTTCATCCATTAACACTTGCGATGAGCAAGCAAATGATGCCAGTGTATGATAAACCGATGGTTTATTATCCATTGTCAACTTTAATGATGGCGGGTATAAATGAAATATTAATTATTTCAACTCCACATGATCTGCCAAATTTCAGGAAATTATTAGGTGATGGATCAGCAATCGGCTGTAAATTCAGTTATGCAGAACAGGCTGTTCCAAATGGCCTGGCACAGGCCTTTGTGATTGGAGAAGAATTTATTGGCTCAGATTCTGTTGCCTTAGTTTTGGGGGATAATATTTTCTTTGGAGCTAATATGCAAGAATTGCTGCAATCGAACACAAATCCTCAAGGCGGAGTTGTTTTTGCATACCATGTTTCAGATCCAGAGCGGTACGGTGTGGTGGAATTTGATAAAAACCTAAAAGCCATTTCTATTGAAGAAAAGCCTTTGGAGCCTAAATCTAATTATGCCGTCCCAGGATTGTATTTTTATGACAATTCGGTTGTTGAAATAGCAAAAAACATCAAGCCAAGTGCAAGGGGTGAATATGAAATTACCGATGTAAATAAAGTATATCTGGAGAAAGGCAGGTTGAAAGTTGGAATTTTAAGCAGAGGTACTGCCTGGCTGGATACTGGAACTTTTAACAGTTTGATGCAAGCTGGGCAATTTGTTCAAGTGATTGAGGAACGTCAAGGATTAAAAGTAGGCTGTATCGAAGAAATTGCATGGAGACAAGGTTTTATAAGTGAACAGCAATTGAAAGATTTGGCAGAACCTTTGAAAAAATCAGGATATGGTGAATACCTTCTTGGACTTTTGAAGTACAAACTTTAAGTGACAAGTAAAATCAAGATACAGCACTGATGCGAAATTATATTGCATCATTGGAAAAAAACAATTGTTTAAAAAAACAAAGGAATAACAAAATTTATAGCTCAAAACAGATAATTATTACATGACTTATATTATCCTACTACTTTTATTTATTAGCATTGAACTTATTTATTTTAAGATAGCAGATCACTTCAATATTATTGATAAGCCCAACAGCCGTTCTTCACATTCGTCAATTACTTTGCGTGGAGGTGGCATTATTTTTCCTATAGCAATTTTGATCGCCTGCTTCTTAGGGTATGTTTCTTGGGTGGTTACCATTGCAGTGGTTTTAGTAGCTCTTGTCAGTTTTATAGACGATGTCAAACCTTTATCTCAATTGCCGAGATTTATTTGTCATGCAATAGCAATAGCCCTAATTTTTTATGATTTAGGCTTTCTTTCTCAAGCAGTCTGGGTTTTGCCTATTATTTTTGTGCTCACGATTGGCTGGGTGAATATTTTTAATTTCATGGACGGAATCAATGGAATTACCGTACTGTACGCATTTATTACAATTTTGAGTTTATCTTTTGTTGAAATAAACAAAGAGAGCCTGCCATTGTTAATTACTATGGGGTTGTCATGTGGTGCTTTTGGTTTTTTTAATGTTAGAAAAAAAGCTAAAACTTTTGCGGGAGATGTAGGAAGCATCAGCATGGCTTTGTTTTTGGGTTATTTTATGCTGAAAACAATTTTTGAGACTAATCAGATAGGTTATCTTTTGTTTTTTTCTGTGTATGGTCTAGATGGTATAATAACTATTTTTACGCGAATCAAAAAGAAAGAGAATATTTTTCAGCCACACAGATCTCACTTGTATCAGTATTTAGCCAATGAATTAGGGTATTCACATATCTCAGTCTCTATATTGTATTCAGGTATTCAGTTGCTAATTAATATTTTGCTGTTATATCTGGATAAAGCAGGAGCATTAACACTACCACTGATAGTTTCTTTTTTACTGTTTCAAATCGTATTTTATTTATGGATTAGAAATTGGGCAGTTCAAAAAGCTGCTGTAGAAAAGATTTAAAATTTATTCATCTAGACTATTTGAGTTTTCTCTCATTATGAA
Organism: Flavobacterium aestuarii; assembly: GCF_040049115.1. Classification (NCBI taxonomy): domain Bacteria; kingdom Pseudomonadati; phylum Bacteroidota; class Flavobacteriia; order Flavobacteriales; family Flavobacteriaceae; genus Flavobacterium; species Flavobacterium aestuarii. The sequence goes on along the minus strand of NZ_JBDLZZ010000005.1, from coordinate 184,887 downwards.
TGTGCCCAAATTATCATATTTGGTTTTTTGCTGATTAATTATAATCTCAAGAATAATAATTTGTATTTTTGTTTTCATTCATTTTATATATAATAATGCAATATGTTTAAAAACCTCATATATACTCGTTTTTTATCCAGGAATCATCTGAAATTGAGCATTCGCAATTTGAGTTATCTCCCTAGATGGATTATAGTAATGATTGATTTATCTGTTTTGATAATCACTTTCTTCTTCACTTTGCTTATATTTAGAGGTACTGGATTAAAATATATTATAACTACTCATGATGTTTTTTTTACGGCATGTTTTTTTGGTGTAAATGTTATGTTTTTCTGGATTTATAGAACTTATTCTGGAATTATCAGGCATTCGTCCTATATTGATGCTGTAAAGCTTTTGTTTTCACAAATTTCTGTCTTAATTGTATTTCTGGTTTTTAATTTTGCTTATGAACTGTTATACGATGAAAGAGTCTTCCTTACTACTGCTTTTTTTATCAATGTTGTACTGTCTTTTTGTGGCTTATTCCTATACCGTGTTGTTGTCAAGCAGACTTTTGAATTGTATTTATCTGAAAAAAATACAACCAAATTAATACGTACAGTTATATATGGCACTGATGCCAATGCTATTTCGGTAGCCAATGCATTAAAATTTGAGACGCCTACCCGTTTTAAGATTGTTGGTTTTGTTGACAGGAATAATCAGAATGCATCAAAGAGGATGCTGGATCTGCCAATTTTAGTCCAAAAGAAAAAACTGCCTTCATTGATGCGTTCAGTAGGGGCTGAGGCTGTAATTATGGCAGACAAAAGCATTAGCAAAGATGAGCAGTTAATTATTGTTGATCAATGTCTGGAATTTAATTACAGGGTATATACGGTTCCATTGATTACGGATTGGGAAAATCAAAAAGAAATTTCTCAAAAAGTAAAAAACATCCAGATTGAGGATTTACTGGAAAGAAAACCTATAGTTCTAGATAATAAGTCTATATCTAAGCAATTAAAGGATAAAACGATCTTGATTACAGGTGCCGCAGGTTCTATCGGGAGCGAGATTGTCAGACAAGTATTGACTTTTAATCCACAAAAGGTAATTATATTAGATCAAGCTGAAACTCCATTGCATCATTTGAGCCTTGAATTAGAAAAAACATATTCGAAATCCAAGATCCGTAACATTATTGCTGATGTCAGAAATAAAGAAATGATGGAAAGGGTTTTTAAATTGTATAAGCCACAGGTTGTGTATCATGCGGCGGCTTATAAACATGTGCCTTTGATGGAGGAAAATCCATCTCAAGCTATCCTGACAAACATTGAAGGTACTAAGCATTTAGCTGACTTATCCTGTGAGTATGGGGTCAAGAAATTTGTTATGGTATCGACAGATAAAGCTGTAAACCCAAGCAACGTGATGGGAGCCAGCAAAAGAATTGCAGAAAAATATGTCCAATCTTTACAAATAAAGAATCAAAAAGAGAATAAACCACAAGCGACTAAATTCATTACAACCCGTTTTGGAAATGTGTTGGGGTCTAATGGTTCTGTAGTGCCTTTATTTACTAAACAAATTGCCAATGGAGGGCCTGTTACCATAACGCATCCTGATATTATCCGTTATTTTATGACTATTCCTGAGGCATGCCAGCTGGTTCTGGAAGCAGGAGCCATGGGGAATGGTGGCGAGATTTATATTTTTGATATGGGCAAGCCTGTCCGTATTTTAGATCTGGCCAAAAAGATGATTAAATTGGCAGGGTTTATACCAGATAGAGAAATCAAGATAGAGATCGTAGGACTGCGTCCTGGTGAAAAACTATATGAGGAATTATTAAATGATACTGCTAAGACGATACCTACTTATCATGAGAAAATCATGATTGCCCAAGAAATACAAGATGAGTTTGAAAATTTGCATATTGAAATTGAGGAATTAATAGGGATTGCTAATTTTTTTCCTAATGATGACATAGTTACAAAAATGAAAGCTATTGTACCTGAGTTTAAGAGTATGAATTCTACTTTTGAAGTTTTAGATAAATAAAAAAGTTAAAGATGATATTGGTGGAAAAGGTTTGCAAGGATTTCTTGTGAACCTTTTTTGATTATGACCTCACCCCTTAACCCCCTCTCCCAAGGAGAGGTGGGAGTGTCATTAAGTTAAACGTTATTTTACTCTCGCAAAGACGCAGAGGCGCAAAGTTAAAATTGAATTTCTTTGCGTCTTAGCGCCTTTGTGAGAATTATATTTGGATAACCTTTAAAAAGAAATCCTTAACTTAATGACATTGGGAGAGTGGGAGAGGCAGAATGTTATATTTTTTAATATTTTAAGATTTTTTCGGCATTTGACATGCAATAATAGAAACGGTATTGTTTCTTCTGTGTAACATTGTATGCTTGCCACGCTGTTTTTTTGAAAAGCCAATGAACATAAATGTGAGCAGGCAATGATTTTCTTCTGGATTTTCGGAAGTCAGTACTATGTCCTGTTTTTCGGACTCTTTATCACAGATGATTTCTTCGCTATAGCAGGTCTCGAAATTGTCATTGGCAAAGTCCCAATTGGCTACAGCCAATGCTAGATGGGCATGTGTTGCTTCGTCTGGCCAGTCTAAATGGATTTTTGGAATAAAGTCCGTTATTGTTATGCTGGCTTGCTCCAGAGAATAGCTGAAGTTTGTTTGAAGTGTTCGGGTTAAGGATCTGTTTTTGTTACCTTCAAATCCAATCAGGATTTCGGACAGGAATGGTGACTTCATTCCTTCTTCGAGAGTCCGTTGTCCTTTAGGGTTGAGATTGTCTTCTTTGAGGATTTCGAGTATGATTTTATTGGCTCTGCCTGCAAAGCTAACATCTTTTGATTTTTTATAGAATTGTACTGCCAATAAGCGGAATATCCTGGATTTCCGAGAGGCATATCCCATTTCCTTTCCTTGTTCCCTAATCCTGTCATAGATTGGGTTAGCCATAAATTCTTTAGAAGTCATGAATTTGTCTCTTTTCATCCGGGCAATATTGCCTTCAGGGGTGTTTACAAAATTGATATCGTCCAGAGTTCCTGAAATTTTGAAGGGTGCAATTACTTTGGCCATACTTTATTATTACTTTGAAATAAAAGTATGAAATTAATTACAGTTTATTTGTTTTTTTTCAAAATCTATCAACTCTTTAACCATTAATCTATTGTTTTAAGTTTCTAATTCTTCTATTTATAAATTGGATTGCCACTGCCTTGGCTGGCTTTTGGGATTTATTTCGACAGCTACGTTTAGTTATTTTACTTTTATTGTTTGTTTTTTCGCACACAAAAAAACTGTAAAATGTCTTTTTTATTAATTCGGCTCATAAGTTAATTTAAGTATATTTGCCGATAAAATTTCGAGTGAATTCAACTGATTATGTGAGTATGAATCGCGAAGCGGTGCCGTTAAATCTGGAACTTTTGTAAAAAAAATGAATTCAAAAAGTATCAGTTATTTTTTTGATTTTACATCAACAATTTTATAGAATTTGTTACCTACCATAAATTATTAGGGAACAAATTGTATAACCCTTTTGGGAATTATACTTTTTTAGTTAAAATGTATTCAATAAGACTTATAAATTTATTATTAAAAAGAAAATAATAACAACTGCTTTTTGAAAAGCTGCAACAAGAATGAATTTAGAAAAACATATTTATACCAGTTCCAATAGTTATAGTTTCTGGAACGTACTAAAGGACAGTGTCAAAGGATACAAAGACTCCTTTTATTTGGCTAGACAATTAGCAAAGCGAGACATACAAGCGCAATACCGCCAATCTTTTTTAGGTGTGTTTTGGGCTATTTTTCCAGCACTTATTAATTCTTTAGTTTGGATTTTTTTGCAGTCATCTGGAACTATTGCCGTTACAACTACTAGTGTTCCTTATCCTGCTTTTGTGTTAATAGGGACTACTTTATGGGGAATTATAGGAGAATGTATTAACCTGACCACTGCAAGTGTCAATGCTAATAGAAGTATCATTTCTAAAATCAATTTTGACAAAGAAGCTTTAATTACATTAGGGTTAATTAAGTTTTTTTTTAATTTTCTAATAAAAATGGGATTAATAATAGTCTTTTTGATTTTCTTTAAAATTGTACCCTCTATAGAAATTTTATTTTTTTTGCCTCTTTTGTTTTTGTCTATAGTATTTTTTGTTGCGATTGGCACTTTGTTAATGCCAATAAGTCTCCTTTATACTGATATTAACCGTTTGATACCTATTGGACTACAGTTTTTAATGTATGCTACTCCTGTCGTATATGCAATGCCAGCAGATGGTGTGATGCGAAAAATAATGTTACTGAATCCTCTAAGTTATATAATTACTGATTTGCGAAATGTATTAACTGGTTACGGGTTAGAAAATCCTGTATTTTGGTTTTTAGGAATTGTTGTAACAGCTTTTTTAAGCACAATAGCAGTAGTCGTTTATAGAGTTTCGATGCCAATACTAACCGAAAGAATGAGTTAATTGTGGGAGAAGTATTGATAAAAGCCGAAGGTGTTTCTAAGAAATTTGCCAAGGACCTCAAAAAAAGCCTGCTTTATGGGTTAAGCGATGTTTTTAGCGGTATTACAGGAAGAAAACAAGATAAGTCACTGCGAAGAGACGAATTCTGGGCGGTGAAAGATATTAGTTTTGAAGTAAGACGTGGAGAATGTCTGGGGCTTATAGGTCATAATGGTGCTGGAAAAAGCACGCTGCTGAAAATATTGAATGGACTGATTGCTCCCGATGAGGGAAGTGTGATTATGTACGGTAAAGTGGGCGCTTTGATAGAACTAGGCGCTGGCTTTAATCCTATATTGACAGGGAGGGAGAATGTTTACAACAATGCAGCTGTAATAGGCTTCAGTAAACAGGAAATTGAAGCCAAATTTGATGAAATTGTTGCTTTTGCCGAAATTGAAGAATTTATTGATATGCCTGTGCAAAATTACAGCTCTGGTATGAAAGTGCGTTTAGGTTTTGCTATTGCTGCACAGATGGAACCTGATATTTTGATTATAGATGAGGTGCTTTCTGTGGGGGATTTAGGTTTTAGAGTAAAGTGTATGAATAGGATTACCGAGCTACTAGCTAAATCTGCAGTCATATTTGTATCCCATTCAATGACTCAGGTAACTACAGTTTGTAATGAAGCAATGCTTTTAGAACATGGTAATTTAGATTTTTACAGCAAAGATGTTGGAGAAGTTGTTGAACAGTATTTTTTAAAGTTTCAAACCAGTGATGAACAATTGATTGGAGATGGAAGTGTAAAATTAAAGTGCTTCAATTTTATTGAAAATTCTGAAAAACATATAGAGGTTTCTATAAAAAATGGTGAAGATTTAAAAGTAGAATTTGAAATTGAGGCTGATAGCGATGTTAAAAACTTAAAATTTCGATTAGGCTTTTTTAATATTGAATATAAACTTTTGGCTGAAGCAGATTCAGATTCAGTAAACTTTGTAGGGAAGGTAATCGATGGGAAAATTAAAGTCGTTACTGTTATTAAGGGCTTGTATTTGAGGTATGGAAAATATAGTATTCATTTGCATGTAACAAATCTAGATACAAATAAAAAAATATTAAGGCAGAGTAATGTTGGTCATTTTATTGTAAAACCAACGATTGCTATTGGAGCAGATTTTTTATTGCCTAGTGAGTGGGATTAATAGTACATTAAAATGAAATCAATATATATTATAGCAGAGGCTGGAGTTAACCATAATGGCAGTATTAATTTAGCATTAGAATTAATTAACGAGGCTAAAAAAGCTGGTGCAGATTGTGTAAAATTTCAAACATTTAAAGCAGAAGAAATTGTTACTGCAGCTTCACCTAAAGCAAAGTATCAATTGGAGGTTACTGATAAAAACGAATCACAGTTTGATATGCTTAAAAAATTGGAGCTGTCTCTTGATGATTATCATTTGTTGATAAAAAGATGTAAAGAGCTTGATATCGATTTTTTGTCTACGCCTTACAATATAAAAGATGTTGATTTTTTAGAAGAATTAAATGTGACAGCTTATAAAATTGCCTCAGGGCAGCTAACTGAATTGCCTTTTTTAAAATATGCAGCCCAAAAGAAAAAACTAATGATTATTTCGACTGGTATGGCGAATATGTCAGAGGTATTTGCGGCAGTTGAGACTATTCGTTCTCAAGGAAACGAAAATATTGTTGTTTTACAATGTACCACTAATTATCCATCAAAAATATCTGATGCTAATCTTTTAGCAATGCTTAGTATGAAAGAAGCGTGTAAAGTAAGGGTAGGCTATTCAGATCATGTCCAAAATAATTATGCCTGTTTTGCATCAGCAGCATTAGGTGCTGAAATTATTGAAAAACATTTTACACTTGATAAAAATATGGACGGACCAGATCATTCCTCATCTTTAAATCCCGATGAATTTAAAGACTTGGTAGTCGGTATCAGAAATATTGAAAAAGCACTTGGAACAGGATTAAAAAAACCTACAACAATTGAAGTTGAAAATAGTTATGGCATGAAGAGAAGCTTAGTCTTGAATGTAGATTTGTTATCAGGAACAATTATAAAAGAAGAGCATATCGGATATAAACGCCCTTTTAATGGATTACCTGTTAATATGCTTGATATGGTAATAGGTAAAAGAATTAATAAAGATATGCTTAAAGATGAAGCATTACAATATAGTTTTATAGATTGGAAGTAATATTAAAAAATATTAGAATTGAGGATGAAAAGGATTTGGTTTCTTTTTTGAACAATGCTGGCAGTTCACTTAATACTTTTCGTTATTTCTCAACCAGGACAATATCAATATTAAATAACCATATAACAACTATTTTGTTATATGAAGATCAAAATCCTGTAGGATATGGACATTTAGATAAGGATGGTGAAACAATATGGCTGGGTATATGTGTGAGTGAAAATAAGGAAAGAAAAGGATATGGGAAATTAATAATTGACAGATTAATTGAAGAAGCACAATTAAAAAATATTTCTCGTATCAATTTATCTGTTGATATTAATAATCACAATGCAGTAAAGATGTACGTTAAATATGGGTTTGTAATTTGTAATGAAATTAAACCTGGAATTATTTTAATGGAATTAGAGCTGAAAAAATTGGGAAAGAATGTTTGCTAAATTTAAATAAGTTGATATTAAATAATATATATATAAGTACTTTAGCTTTTTTAGGAAAAACTCCCGAGCAAATAGCTGCTATTGCCGTTGAAAATGAGTTTAATATCGAATTTAGTTCCGGGATGGACTATTATGAAAATATGGAAGATTTTTTTCTAAAAGCTCCAATTAAAAATAAACTGCCTCATAATTATTTTCCTGCTCCTAAAATTCCATTTGTTCTTAATTTAGCCAGTTCTAATTCAGCTATTAGAAATATTTCTATAAATCATTGTATCAATGGAATTAAATTAGCAAAAGCTGTAAATGCTCCTTTTTTTTCTGCGCATGCTGGTTTTTGTATCGACCCTAATCCACATGAGTTAGGAAAGCAAATTAATTACACAGGTAATTTTAATAAAGAAAAACATTGGGAATTATTCTTTGATTCTTTAAATAAAATTTTGAAGATTGCGGAAGAAAATGAAATAGATTTTTTGATTGAGAATAATGTTATAGCTCAGTTTAATTTAGCTGGAAATGTAAATCCTTTATTATGCTGTGAAAGCAGTGATATTGATTTTTTATTTAGTAAGATTAAATCAGATAGGCTTTTTTTATTGTTAGACACTGCTCATTTAAAAGTGAGCTGTGTTACTCTTAAGTTAGATCTAATTCAGGAATTCAATAAGATTAGCAGTTATATTAAAGGTATACATCATAGTGATAATGATGGATTGGCAGATACTAATGGGGTTTTAGATGAATCATATTGGTTTTTACAGCAAATGAATAAATATGAAAATGTCATTCATGTACTTGAAATTAAAAGATTATCGGTATCCGAGATCAAACAGAATATTGAAATTTTGAAAAATGCCTGAAGTAGATAAATTATTGCTGGATAGAAATAGCTCTTTGAAAGAAGCTTTAGAATTAATAGATAAAAATGCTATGGGAATAGCATTTATTGTAGATTCTGATAAAAAAATGCTTGGATTATTATCAGATGGTGATGCACGAAGAGCGTTATTAAAAGGGAATAATCTAGACAGTAATGTGCAGGCTGTTATGAATTCAAATTTTATTTCATTGCCTGTTGAAACGGATAGTGAAGCTGTGTTAAAGTACTTATCTAATAAAATTAAAAATATTCCTTTAGTTGATAATAAAGGAAGGGTTGTTGATTATGCAACTATAAAAAAACTTCGCACAATTAGTATTGCCTCACCTGTTTTATCAGGAAATGAGCTTGCTTATGTAACTGATTGCCTGAGAACGAATTGGATTTCGTCTCAAGGGAAATATGTGAAACAATTTGAATCTATGTTTTCTGAAATTCATTCAGGATTCAGTTCATTAGCTGTAAGTAATGGTACTGTAGCACTGCATTTGGCTCTCGAAGCACTAAATATAGGAGAAGGAGACGAGGTAATTGTTCCTGATTTAACATTTGTCGCTTCTATTAACGCCATCATTTATACAGGGGCTACTCCAGTTTTAGCAGATATAGATCCCCAAAGCCTAAATATAGATACAAAGAAAATAACTTCACTTATAACAAATAAAACAAAGGCTATAATGCCTGTTCATTTATATGGTAATCCATGTGATATGGATGAGATTATGCAAATTGCGAAAGAGCATAATTTATTTATTGTTGAAGATTGTGCAGAGGCCTTGGGAAGTTATTACAAAGGAAAGCCATTGGGAACCTTTGGAGATGTTTCTACTTTTAGTTTTTATGGAAACAAAACCATAACAACTGGTGAAGGAGGCATGGTCATATTTAAAGATTCAAAAACAGCTGATAGAGCAGCTATGCTTAGAGATCATGGTATGAAAAAAACAAAAAGATATTGGCATGAAGAGGTAGGATATAATTATCGTCTTACAAATATTCAGGCCGCAATTGGAGTTGCCCAATTAGAGCGCCTCTCAGATTTTGTAGCAGCCAAAAGACATATTGCTCAAACATATAATAATTGTATAGAAAAGAGTAATTATTTTCAACTACCATATGAGGATTCGGATACAATCAATTCATATTGGCTTTATACTGTTTTGGTGAAAGAAAATTCTCCGTTTAAAAGAGATGATGTGATGTCTTATCTGGATCAATATGGAATAGAAACCAGACCTGTTTTTTATCCAGCACATGAAATGCCTCCATATAAGGAATATGGAAAAAAAGAAAACTTAATTATATCAAAAAAAACTTCAATAGCAGGATTTAGCCTGCCATCATCCGCTAGTCTGACAGCTGTGGACTTGGAAAGGATATGTGAAGTCTTGAAAAAATTTATTAATAAGTATTCTAAGTCATAAATACATAATGTCAGTAATTAAATTTTTAGCAGTAATTCCTGCAAGAGCAGGATCTAAAGGTCTTCCAGGGAAAAATAGTAAATTACTGAATGGTGTTCCTTTAATATTTTATTCAATAGATATAGCTAGGACTATTTTAGAAGATGATGATATTTGCATATCTTCAAATGACTTGGGCTTAATTGATATAGTTCAGAAACAGAAAAAAATTACTGTCCCATTTGTAAGGCCTGAAGATTTAGCGACAGACGAAGCTGGGACTCATGAAGTAATTTTACATGCAATTGATTATTATGAAAATATTGGAAAATCATATGATGCTATTATTTTATTACAGCCTACCTCTCCATTAAGAACGGAAGAGAATTTAAAAAAGGCAATTGATTTATACATGAATGATGATTTAGATATGGTCGTTTCTGTAAAAGAAACAAAATCAAATCCCTATTTTACACTATTTGAAGAAAATTCAGAAGGTTATTTAAATCAATCAAAAATTAGTAATTATACTAGAAGACAAGATTGTCCAAAAGTATATGAGTATAATGGGGCCATATATGTTATAAATGTTAATTCTTTGAAAAAGAGTAAAATGGCTCAGTTTTCAAAAATAAAAAAATATATCATGAGCGAAGAACATTCTATTGACATTGATACTCCTTTAGATTGGAAAATCGCTGAAATGGTATTGAATTCTAAATAGCAGATGTTGTAAAACCAAAGGAAGATTTGTTCTAAAGAATTTGAGTTTATTATGCTAAAACAGGAAATTTTTATTAATGAGTTTGAAAATCAGGAATTTAATTTTTGTGATATTGATTGGTGGCCTCTTATAAAAATTCAGACTGCTTATCAGCTCCATTTAAAAAGAACCGAAGTTTTTAAGTTAAATGAAGGTAAGAGTTATAATGAAATTAAAATAAAAATAACCTTAAAAGATAAATTACAATTTTACAAGCAAATTTTTACAAGTAATAAATATATTGAAAACATTATTGTTACTGATTTTACTCACAAACATGATTCTGATATTGGTATAAAAACAGGTATTAACCCTTATACTGACCCATTTGTTTACTATTTCGAAAATTTGAAAATTACCTTTACCCTTTTTGATTTTAAAAAAGAAGGATTTTTATTAGGTTATAATTTAAAAGTTTTAAAAAAAATCTTTTTAGAAGAAGTTAAACAAAAATTTAGCAGGAATTCTAAAATTCAAAGGCAATTAAGACAGTTTTGTGATTTCTTATCTCTGCATTATGGGGATGATTTTAGGTTATATAATCATTTAGTGCAAAATATAATTATTAATCAAGCAGAGTATTTAATGTATTTCTATATTCTGAAAAAAGGAAGGATAAAAAACATTCTGTTATATTGTTACTATAATAATACTATGATGAGTATTATAAGAGCGGCAAATCGATTAAATATTGAGACAGTAGAATATCAACACAGTCAAGTAACGTCAAATCATTTTGCATACAGCAGCTGGGGGAGTAATACAAAAAATAGTAAAGATTTTTTTCCTTCAAAGATTTGGGTCTGGAGAGAAAGTGATGCAGAATATTTGACAGATCAATTTAAAGATATAAAAAAAATAGAATATGTTGTAGGAGGCAATCTATCTTTAATTTCATCAAAAATTGTCAAAGTATTAAAAACTGATTCTAATATTAGAGTATTAGTAACTTTGCAGGGAATAGGTTTGCCCGATTATATAATTGATTGTCTTAATAAGAACTCCAATTTGATACTATATTTAAGATTACACCCACGTTACCCTCAAGATAGAGAGATGTGCGAAATTCTTAAATTAAAATATAAGGAACAAGTAGAGATTGATATCGCGAATTCATTAACATTACATGAACTCTTAGCTTTTTCAGATTATCATTTAACTAATTATTCTGGTTCCGCCATTGAGGCCGATTATTTTGATGTGACAAATATTATCTATGGAGATAAAGGATATGTGACGTATCAAAATGAGATTGAATCTCAAAAATATTTATTTATTAATAGTCAAGATGATTTAGTTAATATATTAGAGAAAAGATTAAAGTATAAGTTAAATTCAAAGGGTTCGAAACCGGATATTAGTAAATTGATTAAAGAAAATTTTAATTAGCTAATTAGAAAATATGAGTATGTAATTAATTTAAAACTGCAATGTAAAAAAGTTAATAGAAGATGGTCCAATTACAAAATTTGAAATGATTGTAAAACCTAGAATATTAGTATTAGCTCATGAACAGTATCTAAATGGGGCATCTCACTCTTTAATTACTGTTTTAGAAGGATTGAAGACGATGTATGAATTCTTGGTCATTGTACCAGATAATGGTTTAATGACTGATGAACTGCATAGGATAGGTGTGAATTATGTAATATTAAATCTGCCAAGATGTGGCTATTTTAATTATTTGTCGTTTCAAAATCACTTAAAGAAGACAATAAATTATTATAGAAATAAAAGAGTTTTAGAAAAAAAACTGTTTTTAACAGCACAGAAATTTCTTCCGGATTTAGTTTATACGAATACTTCTGTTTTATCTTTTGGTTACGATTTGTCAAAAAAAATAAAGAAACCTCACGTTTGGCATATTAGAGAATATGGAGATAAGGATTTTAATATTTCATATATTCCATTAAGAAAGGCAGTTGTAAATAAAATTAAAAAAAGTGATGTTTCAATTTTTACAACAAATCTGCTTAAAGAACACTGGTTAGGGCAAGAAAAAAATAATTCAGAAGTTATCTATAATGGTGTTTTGGAAGCCAAAGAAATTTCTTTTAAAGAAAAAAACAGACATCTAACGACAGTTGGAATCGTGGGTGTAATTATGAGTCTTAAAGAACAAGATTTCGCACTGCAAGTATTTAAAGAATGCTATAGAGAAAATAATAATTTAAGATTGGATATATACGGAGGAGTTTCGGATCAAAATTATTATTCAGAATTAATGGATTTTATAGATAAAAATAAGTTGTCCGATGTTGTTAGTTTTTTAGGATATGTTGATAATACTCAAATTTATAAGCAAATAGATATATTAATCAGTTGTGCTAAAAATGAAGCTTTTGGAAGAACACTGATAGAGGCAATGAGTAATAAAATACCAGTATTAGCCAGAAATAGCGGCGGGCCATCTGAAATTCTAAATTCGAATTATGATTTGTCTTTATATAATGATGCTGATGAGGCAATAACTAAAATGAACAATCTTATAAATGACTCTGGTTTTTACAAAAAATCTTCAGAAGCAGGTTACAAATTAGCGATGGATTATTTTTCTAAAGATGCTTATATACAAAATATAGCTTCTGTTTTTAATAAATTAATATAATGAATAAAGTCAAACCTATAGCCATTCATCTGCCTCAATTCCACCCCATTCCAGAAAATGATCTATGGTGGGGAAAAGGCTTTACAGAATGGACTAATGTGACTAAAGCTCAACCAAGATTTGAAGGACATTATCAGCCTCATCTGCCGGCAGATTTGGGATTTTATGATTTACGACTAGAAGAATCGCGTTTGGCTCAAGAATCATTAGCTAAGCAATATGGAGTTTATGGATTTTGCTATTACCATTATTGGTTCAATGGGAAACGTGTTATGAATGAGCCTGTTGACAGGAAAATGAAAAATCCGAAAGAAGACTTTCCCTTTATGTTTTGCTGGGCAAATGAAAATTGGACCAGAGCTTGGGATGGAAGTATTAACGATGTTTTATTACAGCAAAATTATTCGGCCGAGGATGATCGTGAACATATAAAGTTTTTATTGACTTTTTTCAAAGATGAAAGATATATTCGTGTAAACGGTAAACCTTTCTTTATTTTTTATAAGCCAGACTTGTTCCCAGATATGGCAAATACAATTGCTATTTTTAGAGAAGAGGCAAGAAAAGAAAATATTGAACTTTATTTGGGATGTTTTGAACGCTGGATTGGATGGGACAGAGAAAAAATGTCCATGTTTGATTTTGATGCGATAATTGAATTTCAGCCTTTATCAAGATCGATGAAGAACTTTAGAAATCAATTGGAAAACAGAAAACAGACTATTCTTAAGCGCATCGAAAATAAATTGCGTAAAAAATTTAAATTAAAGCATAGAGTTAAAAAAAATAAAGATTTTATAGTAGATTATAAACAATTTGTTGATTTTGACCTTCAAAATAGTAATCAAGGAATATATCCAGGCATAACTCCAATGTGGGACAATTCATCTAGAAGGGAAGGACAAAATGCTATTATACTTGATAATAGTACACCTGATTTATTTAGATATTGGTATAAAAATAAAACGACAGCTAAAAATTTTAAAGATCTTGATGATTCATTTATATTTATTAATGCATGGAATGAATGGGCCGAAGGGAATCATTTAGAACCATGCCAAAAATGGAAGTCAGCATATCTAGAAGCCTTGTTATGAAAGTAATAGTTGTAATTGTAACATACAATCCATTACAATGGATTAAAAAATGTTTGGATAGCTTAGTATTTAGTTCTATTCCAGTTGATATTTTGATTATTGATAATAATTCAACTGATGGTTTTCAGGAAATTTTAAAATCTAATTATTCTAATGTACAACTTGTACAGAATGTTAATAATTTAGGTTTTGGAGCCGCTAATAATATTGGTATTAAAAAAGCATATGATACTAATGCTGATTTCGTTTTTTTATTAAATCAAGATGCGTGGGTGCAAACAGATACTATTGAAAAATTAATTTCTGCACAACAGAAGGAACCTGAATTTGGTATTGTTAGCCCAATGCATTTAAACGGTAAAGGAGATCAGTTGGATTATAATTTTTCTAACTACATAATTCCTTTTCAATGTAAAGGATTGTATTCAGATATATATTTAAATAAGGTAAAAGAGAGTATTTATAAAGTGAACTTTGTAAATGCAGCTGGATGGTTATTATCACGAAAATGTATTGAGATAGTCGGCGGATTTAGTCCTTCTTTTTTTCATTATAGTGAAGATGATAACTATATAGACCGAGTACATTTTCACCAATTGAAGGTTGGTGTTTTAGGTACAGCTATGCTTTATCATGATAGAGAAGAACGCAGTAGTAATGTTTATTTTGAAGATTCTATATTGCTTTATAAGCGAAGAATTGTATTGAAAGCATCTAATCCTTTTTTGGAGTTTTCGTTTCAAACTGAAATTAAAAAACGTTATAGATATGCTCTAAAGGCTATGTTTTCATTTAGATTTAAATTGTTCTTGAAAATTATTTCCCAAATAAAACTAATAAATACTTTAGACAAAAAGAGTATTTTAAGCAGAAGAAATGAAAGTAAAACAGCTAAACTTGCATTTTTAAATTAAATGAATAATCCTCTTTTTTCCATTTTGGTAGCAAATTATAATAATGGTCATTTTTTTATGGATTGTTATTTAAGCATCATCAATCAGACGTATTCTAATTGGGAAGTTGTTATTGTGGATGATGCCTCGACTGATGATTCAGTTGCTATTATAAAACAACTTATAAGAAACGACCATAGATTCAAACTGTTTTTAAATGCTGAAAATAAGGGCTGTGGTTATACTAAAAATAGATGTGCTAAGTTGTCTCAAGGAGAAATTTTAGGTTTTTTAGATCCTGATGATGCTTTGAAAAATGATGCAGTAAGTGTTATGGTAGAGGCGCATTGTTTAAATAGGAAAGCATCAATTATTACGTCAAAGTATGAGTTAGTTGATTTAGAAATGAATTTTATATCTAATGGACTTTATGGCTGTAGTCTGCCATTCGACAAGTCATTTTTAACATACGCAAATGGGGCATTAACCCATTTTGCAACATTTAAAAACAAACATTATTTTCAGTCATGTGGAATTGATCCTGTTATGAAGCGTGCCGTAGATCAGGATTTATATTATAAGTTGGAAGAGAAAGGACAGCATTTATTTATTAATAAAATATTGTATCGCTATAGGATTCATAAAAACAGTATTTCGCATAATGATAATTTATACAAAGCTGACTATTGGCATTTTTATGCTATAAACAAAGCATATCAACGAAGGAAAAAGCAAAAAATAGATAATTTCACAAGCGAATATATGAGAGTGTATCGCTCTAATTATTATTTGTCAAGATTTATAAAATTAAAATTTTCACAAAAAAATAAAACTAAATATTATTTTTTATTCAAATCTATTTTTGCAAATCCAATACATGAATTTGAATTAAAGATTAAAAGTTTATTGTTGTTATTTATTCGCAGAATATGAATACTGATCCTCTTATTTCTGTAGTTATGCCTGTTTACAACTGTGCATTATATATTGAAGATGCTATTGATAGTATTTTAAATCAGACAATACGGGATTTTGAATTACTAATAATAGATGACGCATCTACTGATGGTACTTCTGAAATTATAAAAAAGTATTCTGATCCAAGAATTAGAACGATTTACAAGCCAATAAATCAGGGTGTTTCACAAGCTACAAATGATGGATTTAAAATTGCAAATGGTAAATATATTGCAAGAATGGATGGAGATGATATTTCAGTCAAGGAGCGATTTGAAAAACAGCTTACTGTTCTTGAAAACAATCCCAATGTTTTAGTTTGTGGAGGACTTGTAAAATATTTAGGAGGAACTAATGCTATAATTCCACACAAAGAAAAACATAATGAAATAATTGTAGAATTGTTAATTTCTTGTTCCATTTGTATGGGAGCAGCAATGTTTAGAAGAAAAGATTTAGAAGGCCATTATTATGATATAGCCAAAAACAGTGGTGAAGATTATGATTTTTGGACTAAAATAGCTTGGTTAGGAGAGTTTTATAATATTCAAGAAGTACTGTTATTGTATAGAGTACATGAAACACAAGCTTCTAAAAAACACAAACCACAACAAATTATTGATGATGTTCAAATTAAATTATATTTATTCAAAAGAATAAATTATGATTCCTGTAAATATCCTGATAAACTAATTTCTAAGGTGTTTTTGTTGAATCAGCCAATTGAGACGTATGAGTTCGTCTTGTTTTTAAAATGGATAAAAGAGTTGTTGCAATTAAATCAAAAGAATAATAGTTATCCTCATAAAGAATTTAAATCGGTAATAAAAAGGATTATAAGAAGTATTTTGTTTTCTCTTTACTTTAAAAAGACTTCGATTGGTATTGACAAAAAATGGAGATTAAAGATGCTATTTAGATTGCCCTTGGAGGAGATTTTTTATATTTTAGAGATTAAATTTAGAGAAGTTTTAAAAAAAAATAAAATATTAAAATGAAAGAAGGAAATAATTATTTTCCAACACAATTTGGTTTGTCTCTTTTGAGAATATTAGCAACCTTTTCAGTTATTGTTATTCATGTTAGTGGCTCTTTAGTTAATCAATTTGGGATAGTATCTATGTTTGACTGGAATGTTGCTAATTTTTTTGATAGTATCAGTCGGTATTCGGTTCCAGTTTTTTTTATGATAAGTGGTGCATTATTATTAGGTAAAGATTATGAACTGATAGATTTTTTAAGAAAAAGATTTGGAAAGATAATCCCTCCATTTGTTTTTTGGTCTTTAATATATAGTCTTTTAAAACGTTATGTGTTTGGAGGAGAGTATTTTAGCTTAATTAAGATCATTAAAGATGTTTTCTATGGATCTAAGTATCACTTATGGTTCGTTTTTGCGTTATTCGGTGTTTATTTGACAGTGCCAATTTTAAGAAAATGGATCAAACAGGCATCTAAAAAGGAGATTATTTACGTTTTAATTATTTGGTCAATTACCTTACTCCTTACAATACCTAAATTCAAAATTTATTTTCCTAAAATTGATTTCACCTATTTTTCAGGTTTTATTGGCTACTTTGTTTTGGGGTATTTTTTGTCTTTATTTAAGTTTAAAAAAAAAATCTCCATTTTTTTAATTTTTTTTGGTAGTACAATTACTTTTCTCGGAACTTATTATTTCACCGTCAAAAACGGTAAATTCTATAATTATTTTTATGAATATTTGTGTTTAAATACTTTTATAGTTAGTGCTGGTGTGTTCATGTTCTTTAATAAGATTGAAAGTGCTAATTTAAAAATTGCTTTACGAGTAACACAATTAAATCAAGCCTGTTTTGGTATTTATTTAATGCATCCTTTAGTGTTGGAAATTTTTAAAATAAATAATTTTGATGTAAATAGTTCAACTCCGCTTATAAGTATTCTACTGGTAAGTTTGTCTTGTTTTTCTCTTTGTTTTGTGATTATTCATTTTTGTAAGAAACTTAAGTTTAGTAATTTGCTAGTTGGGTAGATTTAATTAAAAAAAAATGAAATAATAAAAGTGAATAAGAAGATAGTTTTTAAAGTTCCTGAATTTCCACATTTGTCGGAAACATTTATAACGGCACAAATTGTAACTGCTATTAATTTGGGGTATGATATACAAATTGTTACTCGAAAGTTAATAGAGATAAATGAACGTTATAGTTTGATTGAAGAATATAATCTATTGGACAAAATAATAATTGAAGATTATAAAATACCATTCAATAAACTGGTAAGAATTTTAAAATGGCTTCAAATTTTATTTTTTAATTTAAAAGAAATTAGTTTTATTTTAAAGTATTATAAAGAACAATCTAGATTTAACCTTACTTGGCTATTCGAGTGGTCTTTCTATAATGGATTTAATGATGCCAAAATATTTCATGTTCAATACGGAACCAATTCTAGTCCTTTGCCAATCTTAAAAAAGGCAGGTTTTAAACCAGCTTTAATAGTAACTTTTCATGGTCATGATGCTTTCTTCCCAATTAGCGGTTACATTCAGAATTATGGCTATTATGACAATTTGTTTAAATATGGAGATTTAATAACAGCTAATACACCTTATTTAGGACAAAAGCTTTTAGAATTAGGCTGTCCAAGTGAAAAATTAATACTAATACCTGTAAGTGTAAATACCGATTTTTTTTATTCTTATAAAGGTGATAAACAAGCACAAGATCAGTTTAAATTGATTACCATTGGAAGACTTGACAAGATGAAAGGACAAATTTTTTGTATAGAGGCCGTCAATATTTTAGTTAAAAAAGGTGTAAATGTTTCGTTGACAATTATTGGAGAAGGAGTGGAACGAAAAAGTTTAGAAAATCTGATTAAAGCATATCAATTGGAAGATTGTGTGTTTTTGAAAGGAAGTAAATCTCAATACGACATTCGACAGGAATTGTGGAAGCATGATGTTTATTTATTAACTGGACAAGCAACTACAAATGGACTAAGAGAAACACAAGGGCTTGCTACTTTAGAAGCACAAGCCTGCGGATTACCTGTTATTGTATTTGATTCAGGGGGGATTAAATATACTTTAAAAGATAAATTTTCTGGATTTTTATGTGATGAATTCGATGTCGAGGCCGTTGTAACAAATGTTATAAAGTTTATTGAAACACCAATGTTGTTAAAAGAAATGAGTAATGAAGCAGTAATTTTTGTGAATGAAAATTTTTCACAGAAAATCATTGATCAAAAATGGGAAATGATATATAAAATATTATTTAATGAACCAAAATAGTTTAGTTTCAATAATAATCCCTTGCTATAACGATTGGCAATATGTTGAGCAGGCTGTAGATTCAGCTTTAAATCAAACGTATCCTTATAAAGAGGTTATTGTTATTGATGATGGTTCAGATAGCAAAACCAAAAGTGTTTTAAAGAAGATTGAATCAAAAATCACTAAATTAATTACACAAGAAAATCAAGGACAAAGTACAGCTCGAAATATTGGGATTAGGGAAGCAAAAGGTGATTACATTTTACTACTAGATAGTGATGATTTTTTTGAACCTTCGTTTTGTGTAAAAGCAATTTCTCTTTTTTTGAACGATGATGAAGTAAAAATTGTAAGTTGTTTTGCAAATTTACTGTTTGATGATGGTAGCTCAGTTGTTTACAAACCGCAAGGAGGTATGATTTTAGATTTCTTATATACAAATAATGCATTAGGCACATCATTATTCAAAAAAGCAGATTGGCAAAATTCTGGTGGCTATGATGTAACTATGAGAAAAGGATATGAAGATTGGGAGTTTTTCATTCGTTTATTGAAAAAAGGAGGACATGTAAAAGTAGTTAAGGAGCCGTTATACAATTATAGAAAACGAAATAATTCAACAACAGCAATAGCAAATAATAAGAAATATGAATTGTTGCAGTATATTTATTTAAAACATCAAGATTTGTATAAAGAAAATTTCGAACTTTTTGTTAAATCCTTACTGAATAGGATTGAAAGAGAAGAAAAAGAAAAGATTAAGAACACCTTGCGGCTTGAGTTTCAAATCGGAAAAGCAATTTTAAAACCAGTTCGGTTTTTAAAATCTCTATTTATATGAATCCTATGGTATCAATAATCATGGCAACCTATAATAGAGCTCATTTTATTGGGGAAACCTTAAATTCAATTTCGGCCCAAACCTATACTAATTGGGAATGCCTAATTATTGATGATGGCGGAACAGATAATACAAAAGAAGTAATAGCTCCCATTCTAGAAAAAGATAGTCGTTTTCAATTTTTAAAACGTCCTAATTGTTATTTAAAAGGTTTGCCAGGGTGCCGCAATTATGGACTGGATCTAGCTAAAGGAGAGTATATTATTTTTTTTGATGATGATGATATTGTACATCCTCAAAACCTCGAATTGTGCGTAAATGAATTAGAAAAAACAGAAATTTCTTTCTGTAGATACGAAAGAGAAGTTTTTACAGGAGATTTCGATTATAATTTTGATTGCTCAAAAGAATATTCATCATTTTATATTAATAGTAATGATGTAGAGAAATTGTTAAATAATAGCCTGCCCTTCAATTCCTGTGCTGTAATGTGGAAAAAAGAATATTTTGCAAACAATCGCTTTGTAGAACATTTAATGTATGCTGAAGAATGGGAATTGTATTCCAGAATATTGTCGTCAGGAGTGAAAGGGATTTCTGTAAAAAAGACTTTATTTTACGGGAGAAAACATTTAAAATCAAATACCGGAGAATTTTTCACCCACAATCCTTTCAGAAGAAAATCGCATTGCGATGCAGTAATTTTGGTAATTAAAAACCTGAAAGAAAAACAAATACTCACAGATTCGTTGCTTAGTTATTTTATCACAGTTTCTTTAGATTATAAAGAATATGATTTATTCAATCAGATTATGAAAATTTTAAAATTGCCTTTGCTGCAAAAAATAAAATGGTCTGTTTATTATCAATCTTATTTTTTGCGCTTGCCAATTTACAAAATGAAAAAAAATATTAGAAAATGAGAATTCTTCTTTGTTTCGGAACACGTCCTGAAGCCATAAAAATGGCGCCTTTATATCACGAACTCAAAGAGAATAATTTTGAAGTTATAGTTTGCGTAACGGCACAGCATCGTGAAATGCTTGATCAGGTATTGGATTTTTTTGATATTAAATCTAATTACGATTTAGATTTAATGCAGCCAAACCAAACACTAAATAATCTAAGTTCACTTATTTTAAGTAAAATGGATAAAGTGTTTTTAGAAGTTAATCCAGATATAGTTTTTGTGCACGGAGATACAACTAGTTCTTCTATGGTGGCTTTGGCTGCATTTCATTGCGGTATAAAAACAGCTCATGTTGAAGCTGGACTAAGAACTTATAATAAACAATCTCCTTTTCCGGAAGAAATCAATCGCCAGTTGACAGGAAGATTGGTCGATATTCATTTTACACCAACAAACGAAGCAACAGCTAATTTGTTAAAAGAAGGAATTTCTCAATCAAGTATCATCCAAACAGGAAATACTGTCATTGATGCTTTGTTCTGGACGCTTAACAAAATCGGAAAAGAAAACTTTAGTCATCCGGAAATAGAAGAATTAAAAAATATAATTCCAACAAATAAAAAGATTGTGCTTGTAACAGGTCACCGCAGGGAAAATTTTGGTAAAGGGATGGAAAATCTATGCGAATCATTATTAACAATCTCAAAGCGTCAGGATGTTATAATTGTATATCCGGTGCATTTGAATCCGAATGTCAAAGATGTTGTAAATCAATTATTATCAGATAAAGAAAATATCCTGCTAATAAATCCTGTATCGTATCCAGCTTTTGTATGGTTAATGCAACAATCATTTTTAATTGTTTCAGATTCGGGAGGTATTCAGGAAGAAGCGCCTTCGTTAGGAAAACCTGTTTTAGTAACCAGAAATATCTCGGAAAGACCGGAAGGGGTAACGGTCGGTTTTTCAAAATTAGTTGGGACGGATAAAGGTAAGATAATAGATGTTATACAAGATTTATTAGAAAATTTTAATGGTTTTGAAAATAAATCAAATCCGTACGGAAATGGTAACGCTTCTAAAAATATTATTAGCTTTTTAAGAAAAATAAACTAAGATTCTGATTGAAGAACAAATTGGTAAAAATGATAAAAAAAATACTTATTGTAGTCGATTCAATAGATATAGAAGATAGCAGCGGATCAAAAGCAAATGTGGCTCTGATTAATAATTTAAACGAAGCTGAATTTGAACTTTTAGTTTATCATTATACCCGCAAAAATATACAATTAAAGAATATAGATACAGTCGTGATTCCTGAAATAAAATGGAGTATTTTGTACTTTTTGAGTAGATTTCAGAGAGTTTTTACTCGAAATTTCAAAATAAATCTTGCACCCTTTTTAGAAAAGAGATTTGGGTTTTCATTTACCTTTTTTAATGATACAAGAAGTATAAGCAGAGTTTTAAAAAAACAATCTTTTGAAGCTGATTTAGTCATTACCTTAAGTAAAGGTGCCAGTTTCAGATCTCATTATGCAGTCCTTAAATTGCCAAATTTGCATAATAAATGGATGGCATACATACATGATCCATATCCTTTTCATTTTTATCCAAGACCTTACAATTGGGTCGAACCGGGATATGATTTGAAAGAGATTTTCTTTGAGAAATTATCACGAAAAGCAAAATACAGCGCTTTTCCGAGTCTGCTATTAAAAGAATGGATGTCAAGTTATTTTTCTGGTTTTGCTCAAACGGGAATTGTTATTCCACATCAAAATGCAAAATATGTGGTACAGAATAATAGTTTTCCTTCTTATTTCGATGTTTCAAAATTCAATATGCTACATGCTGGAAACTTAATGAAACAGCGTTCGCCAGAAGGTTTACTAAAAGGCTTCTTGCTTTTTTTGAAAAACAATCCCACAGCAAAAAACGATGCAAAACTTATTTTATTAGGAAATGCATCTTATCATAGCCAAATGCTTGAAAATTACAAAAAGGATATTTTGGGAGTTTATATTTATAACGGCAATGTAGCTTTTGATGAGGTTTATCAGTTACAAAAAAATGTTTCGGTAAATATTATTTTAGAGGCAAAAGGAGAAATAAGTCCTTTTTTACCAGCGAAATTTGCTCATTGTGTAGAAGCTAACAGGACGATTCTTTCTTTGTCTCCTTATTATAGCGAAACAAGAAGATTATTAGGAGAAGATTATTACTTTTGGTCAGAAGTTGATGATGTAATAAAAATTGCATTGCTGATTGAAAAACTATACCAATTGTGGAAGAAAAATCCAAACAATTTGTTATTGAATAGAAATGATTTAGTAAATTATTTATCAGCAGATTATTTAAAAAAGATTATTATTGGTTTAGAAAATAATTAATTATGTCAAATTCTATTTTTTCTATACTCATTACTACCAAAAATCGTATAACAGATTTAGCTTTTAGTCTAAATAAAATCAGTTATTTACTTGATCATGATTCAGTTTCATGTGTGGTTATTGATGATGGTTCGACAGATGGAACTTATGAATATGTAAAAGAAAAGTTTCCTAATATACAACTCGAACGAAATGCTGTTTCCAAAGGCTATATTTTTTGTAGAAATAAAATGCTGAATGAAACGAAAGCTGATTATGCTATTTCACTGGACGATGACTCTCATTTTGTTACCGAAAATCCACTAGAATCCATAAAAACTTATTTTGATAACAATATAAATTGTGGGTTAATTGCTCTCCGTATTTTTTGGGGACTTGAAGAGCCTAAATTTAAATTGTCTATTGAAAAGCCTCATCAGGTACAAGGCTTTGTAGGCTGTGCTCATGTATGGCGAATGGATATTTGGCGTACTATTCCCAATTATCCAGAATGGTTTGTTTTTTATGGTGAAGAGAATTTTGCTTCCTACCAATTATTCAAGAAAAAAATAGAAATTCATTATTTTCCTGAAGTTTTGGTAAATCACAGAGTAGATGTTAAATCAAGAAAAAACAATGCTGATTATGTTATGAGATTGAGAAGATCTTTACGTTCAGGGTGGTATTTATTTTTCTTGTTTTATCCTAAAAGAAGTATCCCGAGATTATGGTTTTATTCTATATGGATGCAGTTTAAATTAAAAGTATTCAAAGGAGACTTCAAAGCTTTAAGGGCTATTAATTTAGCCTTGTTAGATTTAATATGGTCGGTTCCAAAAATCATAAAAAACAGTAGACGACTAACAAAAAAAGAATATGAATTGTATAAGCAACTTCCAGAAACTAAAATCTATTGGCAACCTGAAAAGTAATTCTTAAGATCAAAATTATTTTATTCATTTCCAGCCTAAAAAAGGTATTTAAACATTTAATATGTGCCTTTTAAATTAGGAGAGTTCTATAAAAATAAAGTAAAAAAAACCCAAAATTAAGATGAAATAAATTTTATGAAAAAAACAGCAATAATACCATTACGTAAAGGTTCTAAAGGGATTCCTGGAAAAAATAAAAAGAAGTTATTAGGGAGACCATTGTTTTCATGGGTACTAACGGCTGCAATTTTCTCTGAATTAGATGAAGTGTTTGTATTTACAGATGATGAAGAAATCATATCATTTATAAAAAAGGAATATTACTGGTCGCCAAAAGTTAAGGCCGAACTTCGGAGCGAGCAAAATGCTAACGATACTGCTACTACAGAAAGCGTTATGATGGAATTTGTTGATTCTGTAACAAATGATTTTGATATCCTTTGCCTGCTTCAAGCCACATCTCCAATGACAACTTCAGAAGATATTAATGCTGTTTTGTATGAAATCATATCTAATAAAAAAACAGCAGCATTAACAGTGGTTAATACACACCGATTTACTTGGAATTCAGACGGGACGCCTCAAAACTATGATGTTTTTAAGCGTCCAAGGCGACAGGACTTTGAGGGTTTACTAATAGAGAATGGTGCTGTTTATGCTACAACAAAAGAAGCTTTTTTAGAAAGTAATAACCGGGTGAGCGGAACAATCGGGCTTGTAAAAATGGATGAAACGAGTTTAGTAGAGATCGACTCAATGACTGATTGGAAAATAATTGAGGAGTTGTTAGCAAATCGACTTAAAAAAGAAAAAGTTCACCAGCGCATTGATTATTTGGTTTTAGATGTTGATGGTGTTTTTACCAATGGACAAGTATCTTATTCTGCCAATGGGGAGTTAGCTAAAGCCTTTGATATGCGGGATGGTATGGGACTTGAAATATTGCGCCAGCATCAGGTAGAAGTAATAGTTATGACTTCTGAAAATTCAGAGCTAGTTGATCAAAGGATGAAAAAACTTCAGATTACTAATACTTATTTAGGTATTAAAGATAAATACTCATTTTTGAAACAATTTATTAAAGATAGAAATAGTAGTTTTGCCACAGTAGCCTATATTGGAGACGATGTTAATGATCTGGCTAATATTTGTAGCGTGGGCTGGTCATTTACTCCTGCGGATGGTACAGAAATTGTTAAACAAAAAGCAGATTACTTATTAACAAAATCTGCTGCTGCTGGAGCTATTAGAGAAGCGTGTGAAAAAATAATTGCTTATAATGAAAGATATGAATAACTATAAAAAACCTTATGTAATTGCCGAAATTGGCTGTAATCACAAAGGAGAAATGGAGATTGCTAAAGAATTAATCAAAATTGCAAAAATATTTTGTAATGCCGATGCGGTTAAATTTCAAAAAAGAAATAATAAAGAATTGTTGACGGAAGATCAGTATAATGCTCCTCATCCTAATGCTTCTAATTCATACGGTGATACTTATGGGGCACATCGTGAATATTTAGAATTTGATGTGGCACAGCATGCAATTTTAAAACAGTATTGCGAAGAAATTGGAATTGTTTACTCAACTTCTGTTTGGGATACCACTTCGGCAAAAGAAATTGCTTCTTTGCAACCAGAGTTTATCAAAATTCCATCTGCATGTAATAATAATTATGAAATGCTTACTTGGCTTTGTGAAAATTATACTGGTGAATTGCACATTTCGACAGGAATGACTACAAAAAATGAAACGGAAGATTTAGTAAATTTCTTTATCCAAAAAAAAAGAAATCAAGATTTAGTATTGTACAACTGTACTTCAGGTTATCCTGTTCCTTTCGAAGATGTGTGCCTGTTGGATATTAATTTACTAAAATCAAAATATGAAGATAGGGTAAAATATATAGGTTTTTCTGGACATCACTTGGGTATTGCAGTAGATGTAGCAGCTTTTACTTTGGGAGCCAATATCATTGAAAGACATTACACTCTGGATAGAACCTGGAAAGGAACTGATCATGCTGCTTCATTAGAACCAGAAGGCTTGCGCAAATTGGTTCGTGATTTGAAAGCTGTTCATAAAGCTTTAACTTTTAAAGGACAAGATGTCCTACCAATTGAACAGGTACAAAGAGATAAATTAAAAAATCAAAAAGTTTAAATTTCTATGTTAACAAATTTTTAATATGTCTCAAAAAAAAATAATGGTTCTGTTTCCTGATGGAGGAGGATTGCGAAATTTTGCATATTCTTCATTTAAAAAATTAGGCGATGAATTGGGTTTTGAAACAATTTATTGGAATGCTAGTAATTTCCCAATTAAAGAAAATTTAGGGTTTAATGAAATAAAAATTAAAAACGCGAAGGTCCGTCCATTAACTCCTCTTTTCTTAAGAGCTAAAAAACATATCGAATTAAATCTTTGGAAAAAAAAATTTACTGATTTAGTTTATGATAAATATAAATTTCCTTTAAGTTTCAAAGGAGTTAAAAACCCTTTTAAAAGTCTCTTTATTCTTTTATTGATTCAAATTTATGCTTCAGAAAAGGGCTTGGCTCGGTTAAGAAAAAAAATTGAAAAACAAGAGCGAAAAACTCAAAGATATAAAGCTTGTAAGGAACAATTGTTAGAAAATAAACCCCAAATAGTATTTTGTTCTAATCAAAGGAATTCGCAGGCAATAAGTATAATTTTGGCAGCAAAAGATTTAGCAATTAAAACAGTTTGTTTTATACAATCTTGGGATAATGTGCCTAAGGCAATGAATGTCTATGAGGCCGATTATTATTTGGTATGGAGTAATTTGATGAAAAAAGAGTTACTGATGTATTATCCATTTATAGTCGAAAATCAGGTTTTTGTTACAGGAACTCCACAATTTGAAACACATTTTGATGAGAGCTTAGCTTTGTCGAGAGAAGCTTTTTTTGAAGAACATGGCTTGGATAACTCTAAAAGATACATTTGTTATTCAGGAGATGATGTAACTACTTCTCCATTAGATCAGTACTATTTAGAAGATTTAATTAATGTAATAAGAAGTCTAAATTTAGAAGGAGAAAATTTAGGAGTTATTTATAGAAAATGTCCTTTTGATAGTTCTGACAGGTATGATTTGGTTTTAGAGCAAAATAAGGACGTAGTAAAGGTAATTAATCCATTATGGGAGCGCGTTCACGGGGTTGGTGATTTAATGCCTTTGGCCGAAGACGCACAATTGCTGTATAATATCTGCGAACATAGTGAAATGGTTGTGAACATCTGTTCAACTACCGTTTTTGATTTTGTTACGCATAATAAGCCTTGTGTTTATTTAAATTACGAACAGCCACAATTAAAAAAAGGAATTCGTGACATTGGTCAAAACTATGAATATGTGCATTTTAGGTCTATGCCCAGTAATGAATCTGCTGTTTTTTGCACAGACAAAGAGAAATTAAAAGGAGTCGTAAAAAAAGTTATTAATAATGAAGTTTCTAATGTATCTGAGTGTAAAAAATGGTTTGTCATAGTAGCAGGAGAAAAACCTGAATTGGCGTCAAAACGGATTTGGGAAGTTTTTAACCAATTATTATAATTATTAATATGTCTCAAAAAATAGCAGTACTATGTAATTATAAACTTATCACCGATCGCGTGGGGGGAATGGATTACTTTTTCTGGCAGTTTGATAAAAAGTGCAAAGAAAATAATATTCAGGTGGATTGGTTTTTTCCAAATCAATCCAATCATGGAGAATATAATACCCTCACTATTTTTTACAGCAAGGATGAAAGTCTAGAGTCTTTTTTTTTAAATTATTGTTCGCGAAATAATTCAAAATACGAATATGTTATTACTCATTTTATAGAGTTGTGCACCCCTTTCTTTAAAAAAGTAAAACAATTTTCAAATGCAAAAACCATTGCTGTAGATCATAACCCAAGACCAATAAATGGATATTCTTTCGAAAAAAAAATAAAGAAAAGAATTAAAGGATTACTCTATTCTAAATTCATCGACACGTTTATCGGCGTTTCAGATTATACTAAGAAAGAGCTGATAAAGGACTTTGGTAGTCAACTAAAAAAGAAGACACAGGTGATCTATAACGGGATTGCATTGGACGAAATAAAGATCAGGCAAAAACGGAATCAAACAAAGCCTAGTTTTCTAACCGCATCGCATTTGAGGGAATCCAAAGGAATCCAAGATTTGATTCAGGCAGTTTTTTTATTGCCAGACACAATTAAAAAAGAAATAGTCATTGATATTTATGGTGACGGCCCTTATAGAGCCCAATTGCAAGATCAAGTCAGAAGCCACGGTTTAGAATCTTGTTTTAATTTCAAAGGAAGCAGTGCTGACTTAAAATCTGTTTATTGCCATTATGATTATATGCTGCAACCTACCCACATGGAATGTTTCAGTTTATCTATACTAGAGAGTCTGGCCGCAAATGTTCTTGTTATTACTACCAATGTAGGCGGCAATGAAGAAGCAATATCTGATGCTGTTAATGGTTATATTTTTAAAGCTAAAGATGTTTTTGCTTTGACTGTTATTCTTGAAGAAGTATATCTAGGAGTTAAAAAAATCGATTTGAATACTAGAAATGAAATAGAAAATCGTTTTTCTTTACAGCAAATGGTTAACCAACATTTTGCCTTACTAATCCATAATTAATCTTAAATTTGCTCCCCAATTCCCTTATTTTAATTTATGTTTTTTAATTCTTTAGCTTTTGCTATTTTTTTTTCCATTGTATTTTTACTCTATTGGTTTGTTTTCAATAAAACGAAAAGCACACAAAACGCGGTATTGATTGGAGCGAGTTATTATTTTTATTCCTGCTGGGACTGGCGTTTTCTATTTCTGTTGGTATTCTCCACTTTTTTGGATTATTATACAGGTATTCGAATTGAAAAAAGCGCTTCAGATAAACAAAGAAAATTTTGGTTTTGGCTAAGTATTTCTATTAATCTTGGTTTTCTAGGAGTTTTTAAATATTATAATTTTTTCGCTAACTCGTTTGCTGAATTGCTCTCAGGAGTAGGTTTCAAGGCAAGTCCTTTTTTGTTAGATGTTGTTTTGCCTGTTGGGATTTCATTCTACACTTTTCACGGCTTATCTTATGTAATTGATATTTATTACAAACGAATCAAAGCCGAATATAACTTTGTCGATTACTCCTTATTCGTGAGCTATTTTCCTTTATTGGTTGCGGGGCCCATCGAAAGAGCGACTCATTTACTACCACAAGTAAAAGTGAAGCGAACATTTGATTATGAAAAAGCCAAAGAAGGAATTTATCAGTTCCTATGGGGATTACTCAAAAAAGTGGTTATTGCCGATACTTGTGCCACTTATGCCAACGCCATTTTTGATAATTACAGCAGTATGAATTCACTGTCCTTAATTTTGGGAGCTGTCTACTTTGCCTTCCAAATTTATGGCGATTTTTCAGGTTATTCCGACATGGCATTGGGAATGTCTAAATTGTTTGGAATTGATTTACTAAAGAATTTCAATTATCCTTATTTCTCCAGAGACATTGCCGAGTTTTGGCGCCGTTGGCATATTTCGTTGTCTTCCTGGTTTAAGGATTATCTGTACATTCCTCTTGGTGGCAGTAAAGGCGGTATCTGGATGAAAATCAGGAATACTTTTATCATTTTTGTAGTGAGCGGTTTTTGGCATGGAGCTAACTGGACTTATCTGGCTTGGGGTTTTATCAATGCGGTATATTTTTTACCGTTATTATTACTGAAAAAGAATAGAAACAATATTGAAAGTACCCATTTGAGTTGGAATTTAGAATCTATTAAAGTGCGACTTAATATTGTGCTGACCTTTTTACTTTCTTGTGTAGCTTGGGTGTTTTTTAGAGCCAAAACGATAACTGATGCCCTATTGTATTTGAAAAGAATCTTAGTTAATGGAGAGTTTGCTTCTCAATACCTTTCCAATGAAAGATACAATTACGAATTATTGATTATGGTTGGCTTATTTGTTTTGGTAGAGTGGAACAACCGAACAAAGATAGAACCTATTTCAGGAAAATACTCCTATTTAAGGCTGGTTTTGTGTTTAGCGTCTATAATTGCGCTTGGAACTTATTCGGATTATAAAGAGTTCATCTATTTTCAGTTTTAATGAATAGATTTACAAGACATATAGCATTGATTCTTTTTTTTGTAATAACAATTTCTATAGTATTTGATTTTGTTTATACAAAAGTTTATGAGACAGCAACGATGTCTCGAACAAAATTCCAGTATTTGAGAAGTTTGAAAAATGCAAAAATAGATTATCTATTTTTAGGTTCTTCAAGAGTTGAAAACACTATAATACCTAAATTGATAAAGGATGAAACAGGCAAAAGTGCCGTTAATCTTGGCTTTCAAGCATCTAAACTTAGTGATATTTATACAGTTTTACAGCTTACTAAAGAATATAATATTAGCGTCGATAAAATTTTTATTCAAGTAGATTATATATTTAATGCTGAAGATGGATATTCGAATGTTTTTCAATATGAATTGATGCCTTTTGTGAGGGAAAATAAAACAACAAAAGAATATTTTAAAAGCCATTTTAAAGAAAAGGAAGAACTGTTTTATTTTCCTTTTTACAGGTATTGTATTTTTGATGCAAAGATAGGTTCAAGAGAGTTTTCTATGAATTTGATTAATAAAAGAACAAAAATTACTGAAAGTTATGGTTTTGTTGGTTTAGAAGGGAATTCGTCAGAACATACAAATAGTTTACCAGATTACATAAATCAGAGAAACCGCTATTTTGATAAAATAAAAGTATATGCTTATAAAAATAAAATGGACATAGTGTTTTTCTGCGCTCCTTTTTGTAAACATACTAAAAACTTAAATTTTGTAGAAAAGCTTAAGAAGAAAATACCTGATTTACGTGATTTTTCACAAGCTGTTAAAAGTGACGAATTGTTTAAAAATTGTTCCCATTTGAATAAAGAAGGTGCAGATTTTTTTACTGAAATTATAATTAAAAAAATGTTATTAAACATTCCTGAATGAAATATTTTGTTTTCTTAATTTTTAAGATTTTCTCCACCATTCTTGTCTTGTTGGCTTTATTTGATTTTGCCTACACCAGCGTTTTTTTGCAATCATCTAGTAGAGGAAAAATAGATTATATCTACAATTCAAAACCTAGAAATTATGATGTAGTCATTTTGGGTTCTTCCCGAGCGAATAACCATTTTGTTTCTCAACTGTTTGAAGACAGGGGCTTAAAAACTTTCAATTTTGGAATGAGCGGCGGGCATTTGTTTGAAGCTGATCTGTTATTGAAATTGATGGTTGAGCGTCATTATAAAATAAAAAATGTTATACTAGAAGCCGATTTGAATTTGACCAATGACCATCGGGCTGATGGGATTTCTTCGAAGTTTTTACCCTATTTGCACGACTCCAAAACTATAGAGCAACATTTTTTAACCGAAGAAGATTTTAATTATTTATATTATATTCCTTTTTATCGCTACATTGTTTTTGACCCTGAAATTGGTTTTAGAGAAGTAATAAAAAACATTCAAAAAGAAAAAACAAGTGCTTTAGAAAATGAAGGTTATTACCCGTTAGTGAAGCACAAAAAAGGTAATATGAAAAACAATATTGCGAGTTTAAATCCTTTGCCTCACAATAAATATTATGAGGAAATAAAGCAAATTTGCAAAGAAAACAACATCAATCTAATTGTTGTGATGACACCTATGTGTGAAAATGTAGCGGGAATGAATTATTTCGATAAGGTAAAAAAAATGTATCCAGAAATTCATAATTATGAAAATGCAGTTGTCGAAAATAAATATTTTTCTTCTTGCGGACACATGAATGATACTGGAGCAAGGATGTTTACCGCCCGTATTATAAAAGATTTTTTTCTTCACCCCAGCCCTCTCCAAAGGAGAGGGAGTCTAAAGAGGTGAGAGAATGAATTTAAAAATTATTAATAATTTACAAGACCAATGAAAAATAACTCTACTCTTTCCTCTGAAGACCGAACGAGAGTGATGAAAATAGCTTTTCTTACTCCTGAATATCCACATGCCAGAACAGGAAATTCAGGAGGAATTGGTACGAGTATCAGAAATTTAGCTAAAGGACTTTTGGAGGAAGGCTGTCAAGTCCGTGTATTGATTTATGGACAGAAGGAGGAAAGTGTTTTTGAAGATGATGGTATTGTAATCCAGCAGATTAAAAATATAAAAGTAAAAGGATTATCCTGGTTTTTGACTCAAAAAAAAATAGAAAAAATCATCAACCAGCTTTATTCTGAAAAAAAAATAGATTTAGTTGAAGCGCCAGATTGGACAGGAATTACTTCGTTTATTCAACCTAAAAAATGCCCAATTGTTATAAAATTGCATGGCTCAGATACTTATTTTTGTCATTTGGATAATCGTCCTGTGAAATGGCATAATAAATTTCACGAAAAAAGAGCGCTGCAAAAGGCAGATGCTTTACTTTCTGTAAGTGAGTTTACAGCAGATGAAACAAATCGGGTTTTTGGTTTGCAAAAACAGTTTACGGTTATTCCTAATTCAATAGATATTACTTCTTTTGAAGTGGATAAGTCAATCACAGAAGTACCCAATACCGTTTTGTATTTTGGGAGTTTGATTCGCAAAAAAGGGCTTTTGGAATTGCCTCTAATTTTTAATGAATTAATAAAATTCAATCCATCAGCAAAATTAGTTTTAGTAGGCAAAGATGTGCCAGATATTATCTCGGGATCGTCTTCAACTTGGGAAATGATGCAACCATTATTTACAGAAAAAGCATTGTTAAATGTAAGCTATTTAGGTAGTGTGCCTTATCAGGAAATTCAAAAGTATATTAGTGAATCAGCAGTCTGTGTGTTTCCTTCTTTTGCGGAAGCGTTACCAGTTTCTTGGATAGAAGCTATGGCGATGCAAAAAGCAATTGCAGCCTCAAATATCGGCTGGGCGACAGCTGTTGTTGATGATGGAATCAATGGTTTTTTGGTTAATCCTAAGAGTCATGCCGAATATGCCTCAAAAATTAATACATTGCTTTGCAATACTTCCATGCGAGAGGAATTTGGGATTTCGGCTAGAGAAAAAGTGGCTCAACAATTCAGTATTTCGGCAGTAGCACAACAGAGTTTAGCATTTTATAAACAGTTCTCACGAAGATGATAGTAAAAGAATATAAAACCAATTCAGGAGAAATTATTTATTATAATGGAAATCCAGATTTTGACAAATTAGAACAGCTTTCCAATGGAGCAGGAGATATCTGGCATAGTTCTTTTGAACAAGGTTATAAAAATGCCTTTCCAGAATTAGTATATCAAACCGCGGTTTTCTTTTGGTACATCAATGATTTTGATGATTTGGAGGAATGTGTGAGCTGGAGAATTAATCCTAATGCATTTGCTATTAGAAAATCAACATGGGAAACACTAAAAGGTTTTGATGATGAATATGAAAACCCTCAGATACAAGCATTAGATTTTGGTTACAATGCGGTACGTAATTCTGGGGCAGTTTCATTATATGTAAAAGATTTATTTACAATCAATGAAATAGAAAAAATAAATATATCAACGAGAGACCGCTATACTTTTTTTATAAAAAATTTCAAAGTAGATCATGCGTTATTTATGATTTACAGAAAAGGTTTTTGGAAATGGAAAGAATGGGACGCATTTTTTTATGCTAAAAATAAATTCAAAAAAACATTACCAAAAGCAGTATTAAAACCTAGGGAATTACAACCCATTGAAAGCAATCCTTCAGTGAGTTACATTATTCCAACAATGTTTCGACAAGATTTTACTTTGCAATTATTAGAAGATTTAGCTTGTCAAACTTATAAGGTTACTCAAGTAGTTGTAGTTGATGCAACACCAGAAAATGATCGTGATGAGAGTTTATATGAACAGAAAAAGTATTCTTTTGAACTAATTGTCAAATGGCAGGAATCGAAAGGCAGTTGTCGAGCAAGAAATGAAGCGATTGCTTTATGTACGGGAGATTATATCGTTTTTGGAGATGATGATATTAGAGTTCCAAATGATTTTATAGAAAATCATATACGTTTTTTGCAAACCAATAATTCGGGAGCCTGCAATGGTCTGGATATTAGAGCCGACCATCAAAAACAAGATTTGCAAGATTTAGAAAATAAATTAAATACACTTGGAGATAAAAGATGGATTGCTGGCTGTACCCAAATGTTCAGTAATGCCAATTCCTGTGTAAAAAAGGAATATGTATCACAGCTGGTAGGCAATGACATTAATTTTGATGGGGGTTACGGTGAAGACAGCGACTTTGGAATGTCCTTATCAAAAATAGGAGTCACGGTATTGCACAATCCTTTTTCTGTAAATCTGCATCTTAAGCCTCCTGCAGGAGGTTACCGATTTTGGGGCATTCAAGCAAAAATTACAGGAAAGAAAAGAAAAGTACAGCCTTGGGAATTAGATGTTCCCGTAAAAAAAATTAAGCCTGTGCCAAGTCCTACGGTGATGTATGGGATTCTAAAACATTTTACGCCTCAACAAGTTATAGAGTATAAGAAAAAATATTTTTTTCTGTACCTTTTTAAAGGAAAAAAAGCTTCATTTTTATACCGATTGATTCGGATTCCGTATAAAAATATTCAATTTAAAAAATCCTTGTTTTATGCCAAAAATCTGTTGGCTTTAGGGAAAAGAATCCATTAGTTTATGAAATTTACTTTAATCATTTGCACTTATATGCGTCCAGAACCTTTGTTGCAATTGTTGCAATCGGTAAAGGAACAATCATTATATCCTAATGAAATTTTGATTATTGATGGATCAACTAATCTAGAAACAGAATTAGTTTTACATGAAAATCAATTTGATAATTTAGAATATTTTCTAGTTTCTTATGCCGATAGAGGTTTAACGAAACAACGTAATTTTGGTATTTCTAAAGTGAATTCGAGTTCTGAAATTGTTTGTTTTTTGGATGATGATACTGTTTTAGAAAAAGATTATTTTGAGCAATTACTGCAAACCTATCAAGTATATCCAGAAGCATTGGGTGTTGGAGGTTATATTAGTAATGAAACCCAGTGGAATTTTGTTGGAGAGAATTATAACGCTCCTATTAATGAATTTTATTTCGATGGCTGGAAGCGAAACGATGGTTCCCGTTTTGTCCTTCGGAAAAAATTGGGTTTAGACAGTGATTGTCCCCCAGGATATTCGTCATTGTATTCTCACGGCAGGAGTGTTGGTTTTTTACCTCCAAGCGGTAAAATTTATCAAACAGAAATGCTTATGGGAGGAGTTTCTTCTTTTAGAAAAAAAGTGTTCGATACGATACAATTCTCCACTTATTTTGAAGGGTATGGTTTGTACGAAGATGCTGATTTTACGCTGCGAGTGGCTAAAATGGGGACGTTGTATGTAAATACGGCTGCTAATCTAAATCATTATCATGATGCTTCAGGCAGACCTAACCAATACCTTTACGGGAAAATGGTGGTAAGAAACGGCTGGTATGTCTGGAGAGTTAAGAATCCGAAACCATTGCTAAGAGCAAAATTAAAGTGGCATGCTATAACTATATTATTGACTTTAGTTCGGTTTTCCAATACTTTGACGACAAACCAAAGAAAACAGTCATTTACCGAAACGATCGGGAGAACAGCAGGCTGGTGGAGTTTGATTTTTAATAAGCCAAAAATAAATTTAAAATAACAGTTATGAGATTAGAATTTCATCATTGGACTCCTCATCATAACATGATTGTTTTTTCGTCTCTATATTTTTGTGAAGAAAATGATATTAATTTTGATGTTCAGATTAATCCTCAAATATCTTGGAACGGAGCTATACTTTATTTTAGCAATAAAACTTTTTATTTTGATTATTCTGATGATATTCAGTTTATTGACGATCCTCAAAAATATGATTTTTATCTAAAAAGATCATTGAAAATAGCAGATGTGAATCAGAATGTTTTTCCACTCAATCTGCAGGTAAATTATTCGTATAAATCATTAAAACTATTGTCAAAGTTAAATTTAAAATTTCTAACAAATAAAATAAATAGAATTGAAATTATAAGAGCCCTTGACTATTTTAATACTTTTACAAATTTATCACATAATGCAATTGATGTCAGAAGGTTATTAAATAAAGCAAAGGATAATGATGGTAAAGTTATTTTTTATACTAGATTGTGGAATCCTGACAATCACATAGATTTGGAGGAAAAAGAAAGGAGACGGTTACAAAATGAATTTAGGATAGAGTCGTGCAGAATAATAAGGAAGAATTTTAAAAATGCTTCAGTAGGTTTATTTCCTGATTTACTATCCTCTAAATTAGCACCAGATTTATTATTAGATAAAAATAAAACATCATTAAAAGAATATTTTGGACTTCTTCGACAGTGTAATATCGGCATTGCAGATGATGGTTTAAAAGATACTCCCGGATGGAAGATTGGAGAATACTTGTTATATGGACAAGCAGTAGTAACAACACCAATAAATGTTGCTGTCGAAAATTTTAATGAACATATTAATTATGAAAAGGTTTCATCGCGTTCAGCTTATTTAGAAATACCCGAAAAAATTGAATATTTGTTAAAGGATAAAAAATATCTTGAAATTGCTCAAAATAATCTTGACTGGAGTAATGAATATTTACATCCAAAAAATTATTTAAAAAGGATACTGGCGTTAATAGGAAGAAAAATAATAATTAAAAGCTTGTTTTTTTAATGGCACTTCATCAATTTCCTAATTTATGTAATTACATAGGATATAGAGTAGGTAATTACTTAGGATATGTATTATAAACTAAATTTTAAAATTTTATAAATTCAAATGAAACTTATACTGTAGTATTTAAGATGAAACTAGCCATAATAACTCATGTTTCACATAGTCAAGAAAATAATCAATATTTTGCTTATGCACCTTATGTAAATGAAATGAATATCTGGACTAAATATGTCGAGGAATTAATTATAGTAGCTCACTTGCAAAAAGAAGGAAAATCCGTTATAGACTGTGCTTATAATCATAATAATTTGCAATTCGTAACAATTGATCAAATAAGTTTATTAGGATTTCTTGAGGTTTTGAGAACTATTATTAGAATACCAAAAATTAGTTGGAAGATATACAATGCCATGCGCCAAGCAGATCATATTCATCTGCGTTGTCCTGGTAATATAGGATTATTGGGTTGCTTTATACAGGTTTTATTTCCCAATAAAAAGAAAACGGCAAAATATGCTGGAAATTGGGATCCGAAAGCAAAACAGCCTTGGACTTACCGTTTGCAGAAATGGATTTTGAGCAATACTTTTTTGACCAGAAACATGCAAGTATTGGTGTATGGCGAATGGGAAAATCAGTCTAAAAACATAAAACCTTTTTTTACTGCGACCTATTTGGAATCCGATAAAAAAATGATTCAAGAGAAATCGTTAACTCCAACGATTCGTTTTGTTTTTGTCGGTGCACTAGTGAAAGGTAAAAATCCACTATATGCGATTCAATTAGCAGAAGAATTATTTAAGAGAGGGTATTCCGTTCATTTGGATTTATATGGTGAAGGAGCGGAACGAGAGAATATAGAACGTTATATTATAAATTCTAATTTAGGGAAAGTTGTAACGTTGAAAGGAAATCAATCTAAAGATATTGTAAAGGAAGCGTATCAAAACAGTCATTTTGTTATTTTGCCTTCTAAAAGTGAAGGGTGGCCAAAAGCTATTGCTGAAGGAATGTTTTGGGGCTGTGTTCCCATTGCAACTAAAATTTCCTGTGTACCTTTTATGCTGGATTTTGGAAATAGGGGGTTGTTGCTGCAAATGGTAATAGATGAAGATGTTCAGCAATTAGAAATACTCTTAAAAAATGAATTAGATTTTGTTACTAAAAGTAAAAAGGCTTCTGATTGGTCACGTAAATATACACTTGATGTTTTTGATACAGAAATAAAAAAGATACTGCAATGCGGATAGTTCAATTAATTGATTCTTTAGAAGCGGGAGGGGCAGAGCGTATGGCAGTTAATTATGCTAATGCCTTGGCTGATAAAATTGAATTTTCAGGATTGACAGCTACTCGAAAGGAAGGTTCATTATTACAGCAAGTTAGTCCAAAAGTATCCTATTTGTTTTTGAATAAAAAGAGGAAGCTGGATTTTGCCGCTCTTTTTAGATTTAGGTCTTTTGTTCTAAAAAATAAGGTTACTCATGTTCATGCCCATAGCACTTCTTTTTTCTTTGCTTTTTTATTGAAATTAACTTGCCCCTCATTATTAATTATTCGGCATGACCATTATGGGAATAACGAATTTTTAGCTTCAAGACCTCATTTAATATTAAAATGGACAGTTTCTTTTTTTACAGGGGTTGTTACTGTGAATCAACAACTGAAATATTGGTCTGAGATAGAGCTTAAAGCTAAAAACGTTATTTATTTGCCTAATTTCACAGTAAAGGAAACAAATTTTGTTAATCATACTATTTTAAATGGGGGTGAAGGCAAACGGATAGTATCTTTGGCTAATTTAAGAGAACAAAAAAATCATTTTTTTCTATTGAAAGTAGCTCAAAAGCTAAAAGAATCTCATCCAGACTGGACTTTTCATTTGGCTGGAAAAGATTTTGAGGATGAATATGCCGTTCAGATAAAACAATTAATTAAAGAATATGGTTTGGAAAACAATGTTTTTATGTATGGTTCCAAACAAGATATAGGAAACATACTTAATCAGGCATCAATTGCAATTTTAACCTCAAAATCAGAAGGATTACCAGTGTCTCTTTTGGAATATGGTTTGTATAAAAAAGCAGCTGTTGTTACTCGTGTCGGCGAAATTCCAACAATTGTTCAAAATGGCAAGAATGGATTTATTGTTGATGCAGACAGAGAAGATTTATTTTATCAAGCGTTGGTTAATTTGATAGAAAATGAGATTTTAAGAGATGATTTTGGCAAAGCTCTTTTTGATACCATCCAGAGGGATTATACAGAAGAGACCGTTATGAAAAAATATTTAAACTGGCTGCAAAATAGTTGAATGAAGAAAGAAGAGTTATCCTATATCTACTTATTGTTATTCCACGCTCTGCTGGGTATAGCGATATTTGTACTGCCTTTTATTTCAAAGTTATATACGCTTGTTATATTTATTTTTGGTATTTATTATATCATAAGAACCAAAAACAGAAATAATGAAGCTTTGCTGATTTCTGCATATGTGGTAAGTGCTGAAGTGTTTTTGAGGATGACAGGAGGAGGTTTTCTTAATGAATATGGTAAATATAGTGTGCTGGTTTTTATGTTTATGGGCATGATTTATTCTGGATTTTCTAAAAATGCTTTTTTGTATTGGTTGTTTTTAGGGTTATTAATTCCTGGAATTGTTTTGGCAACACTAACTTTAGATTTGGATACAGACGTAAGAAAGGCAATTGCATTTAATTTATCAGGTCCAGTCTGTTTGGGATTTAGTGCTATATACTGTTACCAACGGCAACTATCTTTTGACAGATTATTAGGGATAATTACGGCATTTGCTATACCACTTGCAGCACTTGCTGTTTACTTGTTTTTATATACACCAAGCGTCAAGGCTGTGGTAACAGGTACGCAGTCTAATTTTGAGACTTCTGGCGGATTTGGTCCCAATCAGGTATCAACTATTTTAGGATTAGGAGCTTTTATATTTTTTGTTCAATTGGTGCTAAATTCCAGAAGCAGATTAATGCAGCTAATTAATGCAGGATTGGTTGTCGTTTTTGCTTTCAGGGGAATTGTGACCTTCTCAAGAGGAGGTATATTGACTGCTGTATTAATGATTTTTATTTTTTTGGCAGTGCTGTATTATCAGGCAAATTATGCTGTGAAATTTAAGATAGGAATTATTATCATGTTATCATTTGTTGCAGGCTTGGGAGTATGGGGATATAGTTCTATGCAAACGGGAGGATTGATTAACAAACGATATGCCAATCAAGATGCAAGTGGACGTGAAAAGAAGAGCCAGTTAACAGGAAGAGAAACTCTCATTGCTTCGGAAATGCAGATGTTCTGGGACAATCCCATTTTGGGCGTAGGAGTGGGCAGGAATAAGGAAATCAGAGAAAAAGAAACAGGAATTGTATCGGCTTCTCATAATGAAATCACTAGAATGCTGGCAGAACACGGTTCTCTTGGACTGATTGATTTAATTATTCTATTATGTACTCCAATAGTTTTATTTATAATCAACAGGCAGAATATTTTAGCTTTGTCTTTTTTAGCTTTTTGGCTGTTAACAATTAATCATGCTGCCATGCGGTTAGCCGCACCTGCTTTTGTTTATGCCCTTTCATTATTAAAAGTTTATACTGTTGAAAAACCTGCTGTACATAGGAAATAAATTATCCAAGCATGGAGTTACACCTACCACTATTGAAACTCTTGGCCCGTTATTGGAGCAAGAAGGTTATAGTGTACAGTACAGTTCTTCTCAAAAAAATCAGTTTCTAAGGCTGTTTGGCATGCTGTGGAGCGTATTTCAAAATAAAACAGCAGACTATGTTCTTATTGATACTTACAGCACAGCTAATTTCTGGTATGCATTTGCAGCTTCCCAATTGTGCCGTTTTTTAAAGATCAAATATATTCCTATTCTGCATGGAGGCAATTTATCTTTCCGATTGAAAAATAATCCAGTGGCATGCAAAATGATTTTTAAGTATTCTTTTGAAAATGTTTCTCCATCACTTTTTTTGATCGATGTGTTCAGGGCTAAAGGATATGATAATGTAACTTATATTCCCAATGCAATTGAACTGGAAAATTATCCTTTTCTCGAACGAAAAAAAGCAATGCCTGCCTTATTATGGGTGCGTTCTTTTGCCAAAATATACAATCCTGTAATGGCAGTAGAAGTATTTGCTTCTCTTAAGCAAAAATATCCAGAGGCCAAACTCTGCATGGTTGGTCCTGATAAAGACGGCAGCTTATTGGAAGCCAGGCAAAGAGCTGAAGATTTGGATGTTGATGTTCTTTTTACTGGGAGACTGTCTAAACCAGACTGGATTGATTTGTCTAGGCATTATTCCATTTTTATAAATACCACACATTTTGATAATATGCCTGTGAGCGTGATTGAAGCAATGTCATTAGGTTTGGCTGTTGTTTCAACAGATGTTGGGGGCATTCCGTTTTTAGCAGAAAACGGAAAAGATTCTTTATTGGTACCGGATAATGATATTGATAAAATGGTAAAGGCTATTGATCGATTGCTTGAGAATTCCAATCTGTATAGTGAAATTACCTCCAACGCAAGAAAAAAATCAGAACAATTTAAATGGCAAGATGTCAAGCTGAAATGGCTCACAATTCTGAAATAAAAAAAGGATTATTTTTATATAATAGCTAACTTGCGCTCCGAACCCCAAGTTTAAATATAATGAGTAATTCCAAAAAAATGCATTTCGAAATATCTGAGCGTAAACTGCTATTACGGATTTTTGATGTGTTTTTCGTTTTAATAGGCCTG
The DNA here is from genome assembly GCF_040049115.1 of Flavobacterium aestuarii. NCBI lineage: Bacteria > Pseudomonadati > Bacteroidota > Flavobacteriia > Flavobacteriales > Flavobacteriaceae > Flavobacterium > Flavobacterium aestuarii. The sequence goes on along the minus strand of NZ_JBDLZZ010000005.1, from coordinate 143,250 downwards.
TATTGTTTAGGATTTGTTTTTAACTTCAATTATTTTCAATTTTCAACAGCAAATTACTATTGGGTTATTGTTTTGGCCATTTATATTAATCTGTTTGGAGGCATTTTTGAAATGTACAATCTGCAGGTAGCCAGCAATAATCTTCAAGTATTGCAAAGCACCATTCTGACTACCACCTCAACAGTGCTTTTCTATCTGCTGACACCTGTTTTTTCGCCTGAGCTGCCTAAAAACCGTTTACAGCTGGTATTTTTTTACATTACTTTTTTTATAGCATTATATGCCTGGAGAATGATTTACCTGCATTTTCTAGCCTCTAACAGGTTTGTTCAAAATGCCGTTTTAGTATGCGATAGAGATCAGGTCGAAGAACTTGTTTCAGGATTAGAAAGTGTTGATCCTCATTATAAAATTATCGGATATATAAATCTTGACAGCGATTCAAATTCCGATCAAGAGTATCAGAACGTAAAACATATTGAAATAAAAGACTTAACTTCATTTGTTGCCAAAAATGGTATTTCTGAAATAGTAGTCGCTTCTCAAAAAACGGATGGAATTACAGCTGATTTATATCATCAATTGATTGTCCTGCTTGAATCGGGGAAGAGTATTAGAGAGTATACGCATATTTACGAAAGCAAGACGCAGCGTATACCCATGCAGTATATTGCCAGAGATTTTTATCGTTTTTTTCCATTTAGCCGCAGCAATCAAAATAAATTATATTTATTGTCCTCTCGATTATTTGAAATTATTCTGTCACTAGCTGGACTATGTATTGGTATTGCCTTAATTCCAATAATCTTCATAGGGAATATATTCTGGAATAAGGGCAAATTGTTTTATACTCAAAAAAGAGTTGGTAAAGATGGAGCTGTTTTTAAAATAATAAAATTCAGGACGATGATGAAAAATGCTGAAGCTTCAGGAGCTGTTTTTGCTAAAACCAATGATTCACGCATTACTAAGTTTGGAAAATTTTTGAGAAAAACGAGAATAGACGAGTTTCCACAGTTCATCAATATTCTAAAAGGTGACATGGCAGTAATTGGTCCTAGGCCAGAACGGCCAGTTTTTGTTAGGGAAATTGCGCAAATCATGCCATTTTATGAAACCCGTCATATTATCAAACCTGGGCTTACGGGATGGGCTCAAGTGAATTACTCCTATGGGGAAACAATAGAGGAAAGCTTGATTAAACTGCAATATGATTTGTATTACATTAAACACCGAAGCATTTATCTGGACTTAGATATCATTTTCAAAACCATCTCTACTGTTTTGTTTTATAGAGGACAGTAATTGAATAATATGACTATCCGCAACTAGTACCATTTCTCAGAATAAATTAGCTGCTGTATATTTTTTACAAATTTTATTCTCTCTATTCTTTGCGTCCCTGAGTCTTTGCGAGCCAAATTTCACGCAACGACGCAAAGGATTTTCAATATGTCAGACTTGTATTAGTATAGTCTATTAAATAATTATTGGAATACGCTTTTTATGCCTGAATGCCAATCGGATCAGTACAAACAGATTAGTTATGATTAAAGGCAAAACAATTACCAAATGAATTTTGGTGCTAATAAAACAAAAATACATAATCGTTAACACAATAGTGAAAGCAGCCAGCTTGTAAGTCCATTTTGAGTTTTTTGTGATTACACAATACAAAATAACCAAGAGAACGGGATTGAATAATAAAATGTTGTAATTGTAGCCCAATTCCAGATGTGATGAATAAAATCCCAGAAAGACAAACAGCAGGCCTAATATCCCAATAAAGGATAGATAAATATAATCAATGCTTTTTTTGTTTGTCAATGTTACAAAACCTAAAATAAAGAGATAAGTGTAGGAGTTATTCCACCATGAAACTGGAGCTTCTTCTTTAAAGTCTAAAATAGTCTGGTTTTCTTTGCATAAAGGCTGATTATTGTATGTAATGAGCTCCAGGTTTTTTTGAAGTTCAAAAGGCAGGAAAATTTTAGTTCCCATCTGATCTACTTTTGTCCCAAATACAATACTCGTTCCTAATTTTTCATAAAAATGATTGTCAAAGTAGGGAAATAAAATTGCTCTGTAAGTTTGATCAGTATCTGTTTTTTTAGTTATTACTTTAGCGTTTAATGTTTTATTGATTACATCAACCACTTTTGAAGTACAATTATTATCAATAAATTTATATTGATACAAACGTTCTTCAGAAAGCATTGACTGAGCCAGATTGTCAAATAATTTCTGCTTGAGCGATAGCGGAATATTCAATTCCTGTTCGTAAACGTCCCTTTTTTCATAATTATACTGGCTGATAAAATCGTCATATCGGTTGTTTGTAATGAAATAATCTAAGTCTCCTTTGGCAAATTTCATTGCAAAATTCGGGGTGTCAAAGTCAAAAGCACCATAATTGTAAACTACATCAAGATTGTTATCAATATCACGTACTCTTATAGCGGTATGGCCAAATAGGGAATAAAGCTCATTTCCAGTTCCGCAGGTCATTACACTGACAGCAGCATTTTTTGATAATAAAATATTTTGAGAAAATGAATTATAAACAGAACCCAAAAAAAGGATGCAAACGAATATTTTTTTTAATAATGCGGTTTTCATGATATAATGTTTATTTTAACACAGATTGACAGAATTGTTTTGACCGTTAGCTTATTGCTCGAGCTGCTGATTAAAAAGAATTTGCAAATCTGTGAATCTGTGACTGATTTTGATTGTTTTGGAATTTAACATAATTCAAAGTTAGTTTCTAAAAAGGGGTAAATCAATTTTTATAGAAAATACGTTTGAATACAGAGCAGTGCTTTGGTTTCCTAATGCTGTCAATGCATAGTCAATAGCAATTCCCTTATATTTAAATCCTAGGCCAATATTAGGCTGGAATCCTATTTTTTCTCCATTATCCAATTGGGTCACATGCTGGAAATTTCCAACGCCTGCTCTTAGAAAAGCAAGATCAGTATAGCCAAATTCTAAGCCAACAGCAGGATCAATACTTACAAACTCACTCGAAATTAAATCATTTGTTTCCGTAAACTGCATATTCAGATTAGCAGCAGCCAAAAGGCTGTAATCGTTATGGAAAATAAATTTTTTTGCAACGCCTAATTGAGCTTTGGGCAATGTAATCTCACTGCTCTCTGGCATTTCCTGATTTTGCCCAGGTATAGCATCTGCTATTTTTTTATAAGCTTCTTCATTTATGTTCCAGATATTATAAGTGGTCGTTATATCCCGAAGCATTAATCCAAATTGCCAGTCATTTTTTTCAAATTGCAAACCGAAGTCAAACCCAAATCCCCAAGAAGTGGCAAAATCGCCAATTATTCTTCGTATAATTTTTGCGTTTGCTCCATATTGAAATCCTGGAACGGGCAATTTTACGGCATAGGAGAATGTAAAGCCATAATCAGCGGTTGAAAAAAGCTCGATTCGATTGTAATCAATGTTGCCTTCGTTATCAATTAAGTCAGTAGTGTTCATAATATCGTCTACCCCAAAACGAATTAACGAAATTCCCCAGGCACTTCGATCATCGATAGGGCTGGCATAAGCGATATAATCATATTTGGCAATATTAGAAAAGTAGTTGGAGTGCATCAAAGAGATTTGATTTTCTTCCAGATGAATCAGTCCTGCTGGATTCCAATAACAGGAGTTAACGTCTGAAGTCGAAGCGGCAACAGCATTTGACATTCCCAAAGCAGCCGCATCTACACCAATATTCATAAACTCATTCGAATATTTCCGAACGGTCTGGCAGTAAATGATATTCACTATAAAAAAGAATAAAAGAAGCTGTGTTTTTTTCATAGTGAGATAATACATGTTTTTTTATTGGAATATGGAATTCGCATAGCTGCATTAGTTGTTTGCGGTCATTTTATGATTATGCTCATTTCAAAAGATGCATTTTGAAAGCTAAAAAAGTGCTTTTTAATTATTTTCCAAAAATAAAGTTTTTTGATGATGTAACTGCTTTAATTCAATTAAATACTAATTTTTGTATAAAAGAATTTAAATTCTCTCCACAAAACGAGCAAGACTTTCTCTTATAAGTATTAAATTTGCCACGCTTATCCTTCAATTTAAACACTATGAACATCAAAAAACACATCCCGAATACGATTACTTTGTTAAATCTTTTTTGTGGCTGTATCGCTGTGGTATTCGTGAGCAATAATCAATTTGAAACGGCATTCTTTTTTGTCTGTCTTGGAATTTTTCTTGATTTTTTTGATGGTTTTTTTGCACGCTTATTTAAAGTTTCGGGACCTTTGGGCCTGCAGCTGGATTCCCTTGCCGATATGGTTACCAGTGGTGTTGTTCCCGGATTTGTTATGTTTAAAATGATGCTTTCGAGTAATGCTTCTATGACTGATGGCTATCTGCAGTATTTTCCTTATTTAGGATTTATCATTACATTGGGATCGTGTATGCGTCTGGCAAAATTTAATATTGATACTCGCCAAACCGATTCGTTTATAGGACTGCCAACACCTGCCAATGCTCTTTTTATATTAAGCCTTCCTCTGATTTTAGAGTATTATGCTGCAGATTCATTATTAGTGCTGGAAGTCCTGACCGAAAAATGGGTTTTATTGTTAATCGCCTTGTTTAGCGCATACGTGCTGAATGCTGAAATTCCTTTGTTTTCCTTAAAAATCAAAAAATTTAATTTTAAGGACAATGCACTGCAGGTTATTTTCTTGGCAATCTCTGTTTTATTGCTGGTTTTTCTGCGCTATTTGGGAGTTGCTTTAGTAATTGTGTTTTATGTTTTACTTTCGGTAATCAATAATAAACTGCTTAAAAAGTAAATTTTTTGGATGAAAAAAAGCAGCAGAACTGTGCCAAGGCGTAAACCAAAAAAGAATAAAAGCGTTTTTTCAGGAAAATGGATTGATTTCTTTTTCATTGGTATAGCCATTCTTCTGCTTGTTCTAATAGGCTATCATTACCGCGCTGGTTTAGCTGATTATCTCGGTTTTAAATCGCATGCAGAAAATGAAACCAATGTTTTTTCTGAAGCCCGTAATCTAAAAGTTTTAGAAAAAAGCGATGGGAAAACTATCGGTATTGATGTTTCGGAATATCAGGGTAAAATCCGCTGGTCCTATGTGGATACGATTGAAGACAAATATCCACTGCGTTATGTATTTATCCGTGCAACTGTTGGAAAAGACAGGCCTGACCGGCAATATAAAAGAAATTGGCTTGGCGCCAAAAAAAATAAAATGATACGAGGAGCTTATCATTATTATCGTCCCAATGAAAATTCTCTTGAGCAGGCCGAACTTTTTATAAAAACAGTAAAGCTTGGAAAAGGAGATCTGCCTCCAGTTCTGGATATTGAAAAACTTCCTAAAGAGCAGTCAATAGAAAGGCTTAAAGTAGGACTGAAACGATGGTTAAAAGCTGTAGAACTGCATTATGGCGTGAGGCCTATAATTTATACCGGCGAAAAATATTATGACGATTTCCTGAAAGAAGAGTTTAGTGATTATCTTTTCTGGATTGCAAATTATAATTTTTATCGTGAAGAAATTCAAGATGATTGGCTTTTTTGGCAATTCACAGAGAAAGCCACCGTTCCTGGAATTGATACCAGAGTTGATGTTAATGTCTATAATGGGGACTTGCAGCAGCTGCAATATATTACGGTAGAATAAGTCTGTAAATTACTTATTTCTCAAAATGAAGAAAATTACCATTGCAAAAAAAGCCAAAGCACCTAACAAACTCAATACGGATTTTGGGTTAGCAAAATTTATAGTAACACCCATTTCTTCAATTTTCTTCGGAGGAAAAATGCGTGGATCTTCATTGTTATAGTAGAAAATTCCCCAGATCCAATTGCTTGGGTCATTTTTCCATTTATCTGAGGTTTCTTTTGAAGGTTCTTCGTTTAATGACATTTGTTTGTGTGTTAAGACAATGAAGGTAAATTTACCATTTTAACATTAGAAATTAAATTAAAACTCCAGTTTTTTCTTTCTCAATTCGAAGTTCTGGCCCAGATATACACGGCGCACCATTTCGTCTTCAACCAATTCTTCGGGAACACCCGCTTTTAGGATTCCTCCTTCAAACATCAGATAGGTTTTGTCCGTAATGGCAAGTGTTTCCTGGACGTTGTGGTCAGTTATTAGAATTCCGATATTTTTATTTTTTAACTGCGCCACAATCCTCTGGATATCTTCTACTGCAACCGGGTCAACTCCGGCAAAAGGTTCATCAAGCAGGATAAATTTTGGATCAGTAGCCAGACAGCGGGCAATTTCGGTACGGCGGCGCTCTCCACCCGAAAGCAGATCCCCACGGTTGGTGCGAATGTGTTCCAAGCTGAATTCGGCAATTAAACTTTCCATTTTAGCAATCTGTGCTTCTTTTGAAAGTCTGGTCAATTGCAGTACGCTCAAAATATTGTCTTCGATGCTTAATTTTCTAAAAACAGAAGCTTCCTGTGCCAGATATCCAATTCCCTGCTGGGCTCTTTTATACATTGGATAATCGGTAATATTCAATTCGTCCAGATAAATATTGCCGGAATTTGGTTTTACCAAGCCTACAATCATATAAAATGAGGTGGTCTTTCCAGCACCATTAGGTCCTAAAAGCCCCACAATTTCACCTTGATTCACTTCTACAGAAATCCCTTTTACAACAGATCGGCCTTTGTAGGTTTTTATTAAATTTTCTGCTCTTAGCTTCATCTTTTAAGTTTAACCGTTTAATCGTTTAATCGTTTAACTGTCACAAATTAACAAATAAACGAATCAACAAATAAACCTATTAACAATTATTTAGTTCCGGCTTCTTCCAGTGCTTCCCAAAATTCATAAGCTCTGCGTAAATGAGGCACTACAATTGTGCCGCCTACTAGGGTTGCAATTCCCATGGCTTCCATCATTTCTTCTTTGGTAACCCCCTCTTTATAACTTGTTTCCAAGTGGTATTTTACGCAGTCATCGCAGCGTAAAACAGCAGATGCAACTAGTCCTAAAAGCTCTTTGGTTTTTACATCCAAGGCTCCCGCAGCATAAGCATTGGTGTCCAGATTGAAAATACGCTTTACAATTTTATTATTGTCGGCCAATAATTTTTCGTTCATTTTAGAACGGTAGTCATTGAATTCTTGTACGATATCAGGCATTTGCTCTCTTTTTATTTAATACTACAATTTTTGAAATCAAGATGCTTACTTCATAAATAAGCAGCATTGGAATAGCAACAATTGTTTGGCTCACTACATCTGGAGGTGTTACAATTGCGGCTACAATCAGGATGATTACAACTGCATATTTCCAGTATTTTCTCAAAAATTCAGGGGTAACTAAATCTAATTTTGTTAAAAAGTAAATGATTATTGGGAGTTCAAAGAACAATCCGCTAGCCAGAATACTTGTTTTTACCATGCCAATGTAAGAGTCTAGTGTAAATTGATTTTTGACAACATCACTTATTGTAAAGGTGGCGACAAAATTCACAGACATTGGAATTACTACATAATAGCCAAATATCACGCCCATAAAGAAAAGCAGTGAAGAAGTAAATATAAATACTTTGGCACCTTTCTTTTCTTTTTCATACAATGCAGGACCAATAAATTTCCAGATTTCCCAAAGGATATAAGGAAAACTTAAAATAAAACCTGCCAGTATACACATCCATACAAAAATATTAACCTGGCCTTCCATTTCGGTATTCTGGATGATAAAAGGCATTTCGGTTATGCAGATGCTATCGGCAAATCCCAATTGGTGTGATAATTCACAAAAATAACGGTAGGTAAAAAAAGTTGGTCTAGTTGGCCCAAATATGATAGTATCAAACAGGTAATCACTTATAAAATACGTTACGCAAGCCATAATCACTACAGCTGTAGTGCTTCTTACTAAAAGCCATCTTAATTCTTCCAGATGGTCTAAAAAGGACATTTCGCCCAGATTTTTCTTTGCCATTATACAATTCCCTCTTTTAAAATATCGTGTAAATGCAATACGCCTTTATACTCGCCATTGTCAACAACAATCAATTGAGTTATGGAGAAATCCTCCATAATATTAAAAGCATCCACGACCATGTCAGCTGATTGTACGGTCTTTGGATTTCTGGTCATAATGTCTTTGGCAGTCAAGTCGGCAAAAGTATCTCTGTCGTTAAGCATTCTGCGTATGTCACCATCAGTAATTATTCCCACAACCTTATTGTTTTCAACGACAGCTGTCACACCTAAACGTTTTTCTGAAATTTCGAAAATAGCTTTTTTTACAGGAGTATCAGGGGTAACTTCTGGTTTTAATGTATGTTCCAGCATGTCTTTTACGCGGAGCAGTAATTTTTTTCCCAAAGCGCCGCCAGGATGATACACTGCAAAATCTTCGGCTTTAAAATTTCTCATTTCCATAAGGCATACCACTATGGCATCACCCATTACTAATTGTGCAGTTGTGCTGTTAGTAGGTGCTAAATTTAGCGGACAGGCTTCAGCTTCCACGGTTGTGTTTAAAACATAATGAGAGCCTTTGGCCAAAAAGGAAGTCATATTTCCAGTCATGCCAATGAGTTTATTCCCAAAACGGGTCAAAAGAGGAACTAATGCTTTGATTTCAGGACTATTACCGCTTTTGGATATGCAGATGACAACATCATCTTTCTGAAGCATTCCTAAATCACCATGTATGGCTTCAGAAGCATGCAAAAACAAGGAAGGTGTACCAGTCGAATTGAATGATGCTGCCATTTTTTGAGCAATAATAGCACTTTTGCCAATTCCTGTTATTACTAATCTCCCTTTGGAATTGTAGATGCATTGTACTGCTTCCGCAAAAGTATCATCAATGAAGTCAATTAATTTAGTGATAGACTGGCTTTCTGATGCAATTGTTTTTTTTGCGCTGGCCAATATGTTTTCTTTTGTAATCAAAACTGATAATTTAAAATTTGTGAGTGTAAAAGAAAGTTGTATCTTTATGTGCCGCAAATTTAAATAAAATACCACATATTAAAGAATGAATTCAAACGAAATTGACATAGACAAAGAATTAAAGAAGTATTTTGGCTTTAGCAAGTTCAAGGGCTTGCAGGAAAATGTGATAAAAAGCCTGCTTAATAAACAGAACACATTTGTAATTATGCCAACAGGAGGAGGGAAATCGCTCTGCTACCAATTACCTGCTTTAGTTCAGGAAGGAACTGCAATTGTTGTATCTCCTTTAATAGCATTAATGAAGAATCAAGTCGATGCTATCCGAAGCCTTTCTTCCGAAAATGGGATTGCTCATGTTTTAAATTCCTCACTTACCAAGACCGAAATTGCTCAAGTTAAATCCGATATTCAAGCGGGAATAACTAAATTATTATATGTCGCTCCTGAATCGTTAACGAAGGAGGAGTATGTTGCTTTTCTTCAGACAGTGCCTATTTCATTTGTAGCGATTGATGAAGCCCACTGCATTTCAGAATGGGGGCATGATTTTAGGCCAGAATACCGAAATCTAAAAAATATTATTAAACAATTAGGAGAAGTTCCTATTATTGGGCTTACCGCTACCGCAACTCCAAAAGTGCAGGAAGACATCCTGAAAAACTTGGAGATGTCCAATGCAAAAACCTTTAAGGCTTCATTTAACAGAGCTAATTTATTCTACGAAGTCCGTACTAAAACCAAAAATATTGAAGCTGATATTATACGCTTTATAAAACAGCACAAAGGAAAGTCGGGTATTATTTACTGCCTGAGCCGTAAAAAAGTAGAATCAATAGCAGAAGTGTTACAGGTAAACGGAATAAGTGCCGTTCCATATCATGCAGGTTTGGATGCTAAAACAAGAGCCAAGCATCAGGATATGTTTTTGATGGAAGACGTAGAGGTTGTTGTCGCCACCATCGCCTTCGGAATGGGGATAGATAAACCAGATGTGCGTTTTGTAATTCATCATGATATTCCAAAATCATTGGAAAGCTACTATCAGGAAACAGGAAGAGCAGGACGTGATGGAGGTGAAGGACACTGTCTTGCTTATTACTCGTATAAAGATGTTGAAAAATTAGAAAAATTCCTTTCGGGAAAACCAGTTGCTGAGCAGGAAATAGGCTTTGCATTACTGCAGGAAGTGGTGGCTTATGCCGAAACTTCAATGTCCAGACGAAAATTTTTACTGCATTATTTTGGTGAAGAATTTGACAGCGAAACAGGTGAGGGAGCTGATATGGATGATAATGTACGTAATCCAAAAACAAAAATAGAGGCCAAAGACGAAGTTCTCAAATTATTGGAAGTAGTCAAAAAAACCAAGCATATTTATAAATCCAAAGAGATTGTCTTTACATTAATTGGCCGTGTAAATGCGGTCATCAATGCACATAAAACCGATTCCCAGTCGTTTTTTGGTTCAGGTTCTAATCATGACGAAAAATTCTGGATGGCATTATTGCGTCAGGTTCTTGTGGCAGGACTGCTGTCAAAAGATATTGAAACCTACGGTATTATCGAAATTACAAAAGAAGGTCTGGCTTTCATGAAAAACCCGCAATCTTTCTTGATGTCCGAAGATCATGAATACAGCGAGTCTGAGGACGAAGCTATTATTACTGCATCAAAATCCTCAGGAACTGCCGATGAATTGCTGATGTCAATGCTGCGTGAATTACGCAAAAAAGTTGCGAAAAAACTTGGCGTTCCTCCCTTTGTAGTTTTTCAAGATCCCTCTTTAGAAGATATGGCTTTGAAATATCCAATTTCGCAATCCGAATTGATCAATATTCATGGTGTTGGAGAAGGCAAAGCCAAAAAATATGGTAAAGAATTCATAGAGTTAATCAGCCGTTATGTAGAGGAAAATGATATTATACGCCCAGATGATCTGGTTGTAAAATCTACAGGTGTTAACTCTGTCAATAAATTATATATCATTCAAAATATTGACAGAAAATTAGCTTTAACAGATATCGCTTCCGCAAAAGGGTTAAAAATGGATGATCTGATCAAAGAGATGGAACAGATCGTTTATTCGGGGACTAAATTAAATATCAATTACTGGCTGGACGAAATGCTTGATGAAGACCAGCAGGAAGAAATTCATGACTACTTTATGGAATCCGAATCTGATAATATCGAAAAAGCCCTCAAAGAGTTTGACGGCGATTACGATATTGATGAATTGCGACTGATGCGTATAAAATTCATTAGTGAAGTAGCTAATTAGAGTTTTATGTAAGATTTAATATTTCTCTTTACGTTTGAAGCCAGTATAATTTCTGCTGGATATTTACGTGTCTAAAACTATGAATTTTACAACCAGAATCACTATTCCAAAATACTTGAACCCAATAGACAACAATTCTAAAATAGCCTCATTGGTTCCTGTTTTGCGAAAAACATAGGAGAAAATTTGATTATTTTAAGTCCTTGTGAAGTAGTTCTCGCTGAATTTTTATAGTATTGTCTCGCAAAGGCGCGAAGACGCAAAGAAAAACAAGTCTAATCTTTGTGTCTCTGCGTCTTTGCGAGATTTTTTTATTAAGTGGTAAAGTATTTGCAAGCGTATGAATTTTTTTGTGAGAAATAAACAATTGTTTTTTTTTGCAAGATTTATATTATGTTTGTAAGAAAAGATGAGCGAGAATGAAATCTCTAGAATTGTTGTTGATGTTTCGTATAAAATTCATACTAAACTCGGACCAGGATTGTTAGAATCGGTTTATGAAGCTATTCTTTATTATGAATTGTCTAAACGTGATTTAAAAGTTGAAAGACAGAAACCACTGCCTGTAGTTTGGGATGGAATATTTTTGGATATTGGTTTTAGAACTGATTTGATAGTTGAAGAAAAAGTAATAATAGAAATAAAATCAGTTGAACAGATTTCAAATGTTCATCCAAAACAGCTTCTCACATATTTAAAAGTAACTGGTATGAAATTAGGCTTGTTGATTAATTTCAATGAATCATTAATTAAAAACGGAATTACTAGAATTGTGAACAATCTTTAGTATTCAACTCGCAAAGATTTTATTAAATTTGTCTCGCAAAGGCGCAGAGTCGCAAAGATTAGTGTTTTTCTTTGCGACTCTGCGCCTTTGCGAGAAAAAAGTACTTTGCTTGAAATTTCAGCTTTAGCGAGAAAAAATTATGAATTTTACAACCAAAATACCCATTCCTAAAAATCCCAACCCAATAGACTACAATTCTAAAATAGTCTCATTGGGTTCTTGCTTTGCAGAAAATATGGGCAATAAATTCCAATATTTTAAATTTCAAAGTAAGACAAACCCATTCGGAATTATTTTCAATCCAGTTTCGATTGAGAGAATTATCGATAGGGCTGTGAATGATGAAGTATTTACCGAGGAAGATGTTTTTTTTCATAACGAACGCTGGCATTGTTTTGAGGTGCATTCCGATTTGAGTCATTCGAATAAGGCAGAATTGATTGCTAATCTGAATCAAATTTTGGTGGAAACCAAGAAACAATTACAAGAAGCCAGTCATATTATCATTACCTATGGAACTTCTTGGGTATACCGCAGTATCGAAAAAAACAGCATCGTTGCCAACTGCCATAAAGTACCTCAAAAGCAGTTTAGCAAAGAATTACTTTCTGCTGAAACTATCGAAAAATCAATTCAAAATACTATTGATTTAATTAAAAAATTGAATCCAAATTGCAGTTTCATTTTTACCATTTCTCCAGTGCGACATCTCAAAGATGGTTTTGTCGAAAATCAAGTCAGTAAAGCACATTTAATTACGGCAGTTTATCAAACAACAAACAATAAACAACAAACAATAAACTATTTCCCCAGTTACGAAATCATGATGGACGAACTCCGCGATTATCGTTTTTATGCCGAGGATATGTTGCACCCAAACCAGACCGCTATTGATTATATCTGGGAGCGTTTTAGTGAAAGCTGTATTAACGAAAACAGTTTCCAGACGATGAAAGATGTGCTGGAAATCCAGAAAGGTCTCAGCCACCGCAGTTTTAATCCGGAATCTGAACAGCATCTTAAATTCTTGGCAAACCTAAATCAGAAGATAAATTTTGTAAAGGAAAAATTTCCGCATATAAAGTTTTATAACTTTCCTTAACTAATATCAAACAGATCGAATTAGCCACAGATTAAAAAGATTTACACAGATTAAAAAAATAACTGTAATGAAATCTGTGAGAATCTGTGTAATCAGTGGCGAAAAAAAAATACATGGTATTATTTGCGGACAGTCATATTAAGTTTTAAGTTTCGTTCATCAGTAATAAAATACGTTCAGTAAATTTTAGAACATTTACACTAAATTATGTAACTTGTTGAAGTATATTTTTTACATTTTTGTAAATTGTATAATTGTGCTTCATGATAAGGCTTTTGTTTAACGTGTTTTATTGACTTATGAATCAAAAATCCATTCATTATCTTAAGAAAACACTACGTGTACTGCTTTGGTGTGTCGCTTCGATAATTGCTGTTTTACTTCTTCTTATAGTTTTAATTCAGGTGCCGTCAATTCAGAATTTTGTAAAAAACAAGGCCGTTACCTATCTCCATGAAAAAATAAAAACCAAAGTTGCTTTAGACTATATTTCCATCAAATTTCCGAAAGATATAGTTCTCGAAGGCCTTTATTTTGAAGATCAAAAAAAAGATACTTTACTTGCCGGAAAACGTTTAGAACTGGATGTTGATTTGTTTAAATTAATAAGTTCCGAACTTGAAATTAATTCGGTTTCTTTACAAAATACTACTGCAAATATTTCCAGAAATAATAAAGGAACTTTCAATTTCGATTATATCATTAAAGCTTTTGAATCGAAAGAACCCAAAAATCCCGATAGTAAACCATTTAAAATATCCGTTGTAAAAATAAATCTCGACAATGTTAATTTTAATTTCAAAGACGATTATTCCAAAAATGATATTCGGGTAAAACTCACGCATTTTGATACCAAATTCAAAAAGTTTGATTTAGACGAAATGGATTTCAATATTCCGAAAATTAATTTAAACGGACTGAAATTAGTCTTGAATCAGGATGCTGTAGAGAAAATTGCTGAAGTCTCTGTAAAAACCGTTGATACGATTTCAAAAAGAAAAGATTTCAAATTAAGACTCAACAAAATCAGCTTGTCAAAAATTGATATTGCATACGATAATAAAGATTCCAAACTGGATTCGGGAATACGTTTGGGGAGTCTGGAATTAGCCGTTAACGAGATTGATTTAAACCAACAGCTTTTGGCTTTTGATTCTTTCGAATTAAAAAATCTAAAAGTAAATCTGAGGCTGGGAGCCAAGGAAAAACAAATTAAAACCCCCGATTTGGACTCGACTGCCATTAAACAAGCGGGCTGGGAAGTGAAATTGAACGATGTTGATATCCAAAATACCGCTTTCAAATTTGATGATATGCAGTCGAAACCAATTGCAAAAGGAATTGATTACAGTCATCTCGATTTAGATAAATTAAATTTCAAAGCCGAAAAATTATACTATGGGAATGATAGAATTTCGGGAAATATAAAATCATTTACCGTCAATGAAAAAAGCGGTCTGCAGGTTCAGGCTTTAAAAACCGATTTCTTTTACGGCCCGAAAAATGCGGAGCTGAATAATTTGTATTTGAAATCACCGCAGACACTTCTTCAGAATAAAATTAAAATCACCTATCGATCTCTTGATGCTCTGAAAAAAGACATTGCAAATCTTTCGGTTGATGCCAATTTGAACCAATCAAAAATTGGTTTCAAAGACATTTTACTTTTTGCTCCCGATTTGCAAAAAACAAACCCTTTCAAAAGCAATCCAAATGCGGTTTTGTATCTGAATACCCGTTTGAACGGAAAGATAAAAGACTTGAATATTCCGTTGTTCGAAATGAGCGGAATTGGAAGTACTAGAGTTTCACTTTCGGGAAAAATCAAAGGTTTGCCCGATGGCAAAAAAGCCTATTATGATTTGAATATTAAAAAACTGTCAAGCACTGCCAAAGATGTGAATTCTTTTGTGCCAAAGGGAACCATTCCTGCGACTATTCAATTGCCTTCGCAGTTTAATTTAGCAGGAAAATTCAAAGGTTCGGTACAGAATTTCAAAACGAATGTGGCTTTAAACAGCAGTTTTGGAAGCGCAAAAGTCGATGCATTATTTGACCAAAGAATTAAAAAACAAGAGAAATACGATGCCAATATTTCCTTAATGGATTTTAATTTAGGGCGATTGATTAAAAATGATTCTATCGGAAAAATCACGCTTAAAGCGAAAGTAAAAGGCAAAGGTTTGGATCCAAAAACGGCTCAGGCCGAATTGGATGGTTTGATTCAAAAAGTGGTATTCAACAGATATACTTATAGAGATTTGGCTTTAAAAGGAAATATTGCCAATGGCACTTTTGATATAAAATCGGGAATGAAAGATCCAAACCTGACTTTTGATTTGACTGCCAACGGAAATACAAAAGATAAATATCCATCGGTAAAACTAAAATTAAACCTCGATATTGCCGATTTGGAAAAGCTGAATCTTCACGCTGGACCATTGAAACTGCGCGGAAATGTTGATGCCGATATTGCTAACAGCAACCCTGATTTTCTGAACGGAAAAGTGTTTCTTTCGAACATTCAGATTTTGCAGGAAGAATTAATCGTTTTGGATTCGGTGCGTGTAATTGCTTTTTCAGATAATACTCAAAACAATATCAAAATATCATCCCAGTTTTTAAAAGCCGAAGTTGATGGGAAATACAAGCTAACAACATTAGCATCGGCAGTAAAAAAATCATTGTCAAAATACATGGATCTGCAAAATCCGAAAGTAAATGGTGAGTCTGATGAGCAACGATTGGCCTTTACAATTTCGGTAGATAATGATCCAATACTTTTTAAAATCTTACCAAAATTAACAGGTTTAGAACCTTTAAAAATAACTGGTAAATACAATAATGTTGCCGATTCTTTAGAAATAAAAGGAACTATTCCGAGAATTGTTTATGCCAATAATACCATCGCTGACGGTAAAATAAATGTCGAAGCCAAAGAAAATGCTTTGGAATACCAAATTTCATTTGCCACAATAGAAAGCGGGGAATTAAAAATTCCATTTACCAGTTTATCAGGCAAAGTCGAGAACAATATTCTTTCATACGCCTTGCAGGTTAAAGATACCAAAGACAAAGAACAGTATATGATCGCGGGAGAATTCCTTCGTCAGGATGCTAAAAATATCCTGAAAATCAACTCTGATAATTTTGTTTTAA
Source organism: Flavobacterium aestuarii (assembly GCF_040049115.1). NCBI lineage: Bacteria > Pseudomonadati > Bacteroidota > Flavobacteriia > Flavobacteriales > Flavobacteriaceae > Flavobacterium > Flavobacterium aestuarii. The sequence goes on along the minus strand of NZ_JBDLZZ010000005.1, from coordinate 126,974 downwards.
ATTATGATAAATGGAATATCGATCCTGAAAATGCCATTGAATTTGGAAACAAAAGGCTTTATATCAATAAGTTTTTCTTAGATAATTCGGGCAACGAACTCAAAATTCAATCGCAAGGGACACATAATAATGCGCCGATTCAGGTTGATTTTGAGAATTTCAAAATTGAAACCATTCTGAATATTGTCAAAAAAGACAAACTGCTGATGCAGGGTTTAATCAACGGAAATGCGGTTGTAAATAACGTGATGACTTCACCTATTTTTACTTCGGATATAAAAATTGATGACTTTGCTTTCAAGGCGGAACCTGTCGGGGACATCGAAATAAAAGTAGATAATAAAACGGCAGATGTACTTACGGCAAATGTGGTTTTGAGTGGCGAAGGAAACGATGTAAAAATCAATGGTAATTACAGAATCGCTGATGGAAATTTAGATTTGAATGCCGACATCAATAAGCTGAATATTAAAAGCATTCAGGGCTTTTCGATGGGAAATGTGACTGATGGAGCTGGATTTTTGTCAGGTAATTTTAAAATCACAGGAAATGCATCAGCACCAAAAGTTTTAGGTGAATTGAATTTTAATGACAGCAGTTTCAGGATTACCAAACTTAACTCTTATTTTAAAACCGAGAATGAAAAAATTACTTTCAGCAACGAAGTAATTACGTTTGACACCTTTACGCTTTACGATGAAAATGCTAATGAAATGGTGCTAAACGGAACAATACAATCTCCGGATTTCAGGAATTATAATTTCAATTTAACGGTAAATGCAAATGATTTCAGAGCCATACATTCGAAAGCAACTGACAATGATTTGTTCTACGGAGATTTATTTTTGGATACAAAATTAGACATAAAAGGAACGCTCGAAAATCCTATCGTTGATGGAGATCTCAAAATAAATAAAGAAACCAAATTTACCGTTGTTTTGCCTCAATCCGATCCATCGATTGCCGAGAGAGAAGGGATTGTAGAGTTTGTAAATGAAGATAATTTATATCTGAAACAAACAGTTGCAATGCAAAAAAAATTAAATCAATCGGACTTAATTGGGATGAATGTCAGTGTTGATATTTCTTTAGACAAAGAAGCCGAATTGACATTGATTATCGATAAAGGAAATGGTGATTACCTTAACTTGAAAGGCGAAGCCCAACTTACTGGCGGAATCGATCCTTCGGGGAAAACCACTCTTACAGGTAAATACGAGGTTGCGGATGGCGCTTATGAAATGAATTTTAATGCCATCCGAAGAAAATTTAATATTCAGAAAGGAAGCTACATTATCTGGAACGGCGAGCCAACAATGGCAACTTTAAATATTACGGCGATTTATAAAGTGGAGGCTCCGCCAATTGATTTGCTCGGAAACCAATTGGGAGCAGTAAGTCCGACAGTAAAAAACACGTACAAGCAGAAAATTCCGTTTCAGACTTTATTGAAAATGAATGGCGAACTGCTAAAACCCGAAATCACTTTTGACATCATACTTCCTGATGGAAATTATGGAGTTTCCTCCGATATTGTTTCGGCTTCTCAGACAAAACTGGAACAATTGCGACAAGAACCGGCCGAGTTAAACAAACAGGTTTTTGCGCTTTTATTGCTGAACCGTTTTGTTGGTGAAAATCCTTTTGCAAGCGAAAGTGGTGGTACCAATGCCGAATCTTTGGCAAGACAAAGTGTGAGCAAGATACTTTCCCAGCAGTTAAATGATCTTTCGGCAGAATTAATAAGCGGTGTTCAATTAGAATTTGATGTAGAATCAACCGAAGATTATACTTCGGGATCAATGGAAAACAGAACCGATCTGAATGTGGCTGTTTCTAAAAAACTGCTTGATGACCGATTGAAAGTTACCGTAGGAAGCAGTTTTGGAGTTGAAGGCAAGGAACGTGCCAATGAAGAAACCACGAATATAGCCGGCGACGTTTCTCTGGATTATCAGCTTACCAAAGATGGCAGATATATGGTTCGCGCTTACCGCAAAAATGAATATCAGGTGGCGGTTGAGGGTCAGGTTATTGAAACTGGAGTGGCGTTTGTTATCACGATGAGTTACAATAAATTCCGTGAACTTTTTCATCGCACCGAAGAAGAAAAACGTATAATTCAGGATGAAAAGGAACGTAAAGAGAGAAAAAAACGAATAGAAAAACAAGAAGAAAAATTCGAGAAACAAATTCAGGGTAATGAGCAAAAAACATAGCAATATGAAAATCAAACATTTAAAATATTGTATAGTGCTGTCCTTACTTTTTGTTTATGGATGCAGTAATACCAAGTATCTTCCAGAGGGCGATCTGCTGTATACAGGCGGTTCTGTGACAGTGAAGGATTCTGTTATGAAAAAGAAAGAAAGAAAAGAACTGGAGAAAGCTTTGGAAGGCTTATTACGTCCTAAACCGAATAAACAATTCTTAGGCTTTCGCCCAAAATTATGGTTTTACAATATAGCCGGAGAACCCACGAAAGATAAAGGAATACGATATTGGCTCCGAAATAAAGTCGGAGAAGAACCTGTGCTTTTTAGCAAAGTCGATCTCGATTACAATGCCAATGTTTTGAGAAGTTTTGCAGAAAACCACGGTTATTTTAAAGCCAGAGTCAGCGCCGATTCTACTGTTCGGAACAAAAGAGCAACAGCAGAATATACCATTCAGCCGAGAAAGCAGTACAAAATAAAAGAAGTTAAATTTCCGGAAGATTCATCCGCTTTAGGAAAAGCCATCGCCAGAACCAAACGCAGATCATTGCTGAAAGAAGGAAATCCATACGATCTGGATATTATAAAGACCGAACGCGAACGCATTGACGCCAGACTAAAAGAAAGAGGGTTTTACTATTTTAATCCCGATTATATCCTGGCTCAGGTTGATAGTACCAAAGGTGATCATTTAGTCAATATCAAATTAAAAATAAAAGAGGAAACTCCCGAAAAAGCCCGAGAGGCTTATAAGATTGATAAAATTATAGTATATCCCAATTTTTCGGTTTCGAAAGACACTATTCGATATAAAAAAGAAGACATCGTTCAATACAATGATTTTACTATTATTGACACGGCACATACTTTTAATCCGAGGGTTTTCGATAGGGCAATACTTTTCAAAAAAGGAGATTTATATAATCGGAAAGATCATAATCTTACGTTGAATCGTTTTGTAAATCTGGGTACTTTTAATTTTGTAAAAAATGAATTCAAGCCATCCGATAGTGTAAAAAACACTTTGGATTCGTATTATTATCTAACGCTTTTGCCAAAGAAATTCATCCGTTTTGAAGTTTTGGGCAAAACCAATTCGGCGAGTTATACCGGTTCTGAAGTCAATGTAAACTGGAATAATCGAAACCTGTTCGGAGGCGCTGAATTACTTACTGTTTCTGTTTTTGGCGGTGCCGATTTTCAGCTTGCAGGCGAAAACAAAGGTCATAATATATTCAAGCTAGGAACCGAAACCAGCCTGACGTGGCCCAGATTTATTACGCCGTTTAATATTCAGGGGAATAGCGAATTTGTTCCCAGAACCAAAGCTACGCTTCGGTATGAATATCAAAACCGAACACAATTGTATTCGCTGAATTCCTTTAATGCTTCGTGGGGTTATTTGTGGCGGGAAAGTATCAGGAAAGAACATCAGTTAAACGTCATGGATATTACCTATGTAAGTCCAAATAATGTAACGCCAGAATATCAGCAAGATATTAAAGATGATCCGGCATTAGGAAAAATAATCGAGAAGCAGTTGATTTTTGGACCAACCTATTCGTACACGTACACCAATACGATGCAGAAGCGTAAAAAACATACCTTCTATTTTAACGGAGAATTGGATTTGGCTGGAAACATAACGGGTTTGCTGACTGGAGCCAATATCAAGAAAAAAGATACCGTAAAAATATTTGATGTTCCGCTGAGCCAGTACGCAAAAGTGAAAACAGATTTTAGACATTATTTAAAACTCAGTAAAGACACTGAATTGGCAAGCAGAATCATCGTTGGCGTCGGATTGCCTTATGGAAATTCAGGTGTTATGCCTACATCAAAACAATTTGTATCAGGCGGAACCAATAGTATTCGTGCCTTCAGAGCCAGAACACTCGGTCCCGGAAATTTTTTCAATACAGCAACACCGAATTCTTCTTATTTGCCTGACCAATCAGGGGATTTAAAATTAGAATTTAGTTCCGAATATCGGGCAAAACTTTTTAGTATTGTCAACGGAGCGCTGTTTGTAGATGCTGGAAATATTTGGCTTTTGAACGCCGATCCCCTTAAGCCCGGAGCCGAAATTTCCAAAGATTTCATGAAAGATATTGCTGTTGGTGCCGGAGCCGGTCTGCGGTTTGACTTGTCGTTCCTTATTTTGAGGACAGATCTGGCACTTCCGCTCAGAAAACCTTGGTTACCCGAAAATGACAGGTGGGTAATTGACGATATTGATTTCGGAAGCAGTTCTTGGCGAAAAGAAAATCTGATTCTCAATATTGCGATTGGTTATCCTTTTTAAAAAGATTTGGATGAAGGCTAAATGTTCATACAGAATGATTTTATAAAAAAAAGAAAGCTGTCACATAATGACAACTTTCCTTTTTACTATCAATTAAATTTATAATATTTCAATCATTCTTGCAGGTTTTGGTTTAACCTCTTCACGTTTTGGAATAGATAATAATAAAATACCATTTTCATAACGGGCTTGAATTTTATCTTCATCCACAATGTTTTTAGGTAATTCAAAACTTCTCTGGAATGATTGATAACTAAACTCTCGACGGGTATAATTTTCGTCTTTAGTTGTTTGTTCATTTTCTTTGGCAGAAGAGATTGTAAGACGGTTGCTGTCTAGTGTGATTTTGAAGTCATTTTTATCCATTCCTGGAGCAGCGACTTCAACTTCGTAGTTATCTGATGTTTCTTTGATGTTTACCGAAGGCAGTGTTGTACTTGTTGTTGAATAATTGTTATTTTCCCAATTGAAAAAATCACGGCCAAAAATATCATCAAAAAACAAACGATTTACAGGTGGTAATTGACCAGCATTTCTTTTAATAAGATTCATAACGGTTTAATTTTTAAATTGTTAAACAAATATTATATTTAATCTTGCGCAAGATATATACTTAAAAACAAAATATATGCCATTTTAAAAAAATGACATTTTTTCAGAATGAGGTTGAAAAAATGTCATAAATTCCTTTTTTATTTTAATCGAAAATCATCTTGTTTGTCTTAGGGCTAAAGTGAAACATTGGACATTTTAAAAAAAAGAATTAATTTGGCTAAAATAAAAGAATGAAATGCAAAACTTAATTAAAAGAATAATAGCTGCAGCTGTAGTCGTAGTCATAATAATTTTGGCTTTCAAATTTTGTGAGTTCAAGAAAGAAGATAACTCATCTTTGGACTATAATACAAACCTGATTCAGCAACAAATTGTCAATGTTGGCAAATTAGTTGTTACCGAAGGACATTTTTCGGAAGTCGTGACCTATAAAAATCAGCAGAAATACATGATGGATATGCTTTCGTTCGAGAAAAAAGCATTGATAATCGTCAACGCAGATGTAACTGTTTCGTATGATCTGCATCAAATGAAATACGATATCGACGAAGCCAATAAAACCATCACTATTCTAAACATCCCAAAAGAAGAAATAAAAATCAGCCCCGACATCAAATTTTATGATGTGGAGCAAAGTCAGATGAATCCGTTTACAGGCGATGATTATAATAAAATCAACAAATCAGTGAGAGCAAATTTAGCCAAGAAAATAGAGAAATCTTCCTTGAAATCCAATGCGCAAAATCGTCTCATTAGCGAACTTTCCAAGATTTTAATTCTGACGAATACCATGGGCTGGAAACTGCAGTACAACGGTAAAGAAATCTCAAGCGAAAAAGAATTACAACAGGATTTAAACACGAATTTCACGAATTAGCACGAATTTTTTAAAAAAAGTCCTTATTTGTCATTCCGTAGGAATCTCATACAACGTGACTTACCAACGGAGATTCCTACGGAATGACAATATTGAGAATATGATGCGTAATAATCGGGACTTTTAAAATTTACTAAATCCACCAATTATTTTGACGACATTACCTTAATACAATGTAATTCGTGTAATTCGTGTTCAATTTTTTAAATAGAGCCATTTCGTGAAATCTAATTTTTAACACAATATAATTCGTGTCAATTCGTGGAATTCGTGTTTTATTTTTTTTAAACAATCTCATTTTCAAAAATCAATTCCAGTCCATTCGAAATTAATTTCTCGATTTCGGGACGCTGCTTTTTTAGGTTTTCCAAATGAAGAAGCACTTCCTCCATCAAGTTTTCTTCGTTTCGGGAGTGCAAAAGTTCAGCCAATTCTACAGAAAGTAACCAGTCGTTCGGATGGTTATTTTGAAGTTTTCTAAAAATCGGTTCCAATGAAGTCGAAGTATCATTAGACTCCCGAATGCTTCTGACTGTTTGATATAAAATTTCTAAATCATCTCTTTCAGCGGTTTGTTTGGCTTTAATCGTTTTGCTCGAAGGAATATGTGAAATCAAATCAAAGCTATTCACATCAGCAGGGCCTGCAAAAGCCGAAACCAGTTTTTTGCCCACCGCCATATCATAATTGCCCCATTCGGGTCTGAATAAAACAGTGTCTCCGTGCGTAACCGTACAGTTTTTGAAACATATTAAAATGATTTCCCCATGCAGATTTCTCTTTCCTGTAATGATTTCTCCAACTATTTTTATGTCACCTTCAAATTCCAAAGTTGCAGTTTGTCCTTCATAAATATCGTATGCCTTTAAATCACGCGGACTCATATCTTCGATGGCTAGATTGATACCTTTCAGTTTGCCAATCGGGCTTCCAAAACCTTCTGGATGTGTTTCGGTTCCGTGTCCAACCAATTCTTTTTCGCGGTAGGCCAGAGCCGTTTTTCCTGTGGTTTGAAAATAAATCGGTTTTCCATCATGCTCAATAACATTCGTAAATACACCCGAAATCTGCAAACCAGTGCTTAACTCAACAGTTCCCAAAGCTTTGGAATGAATCAGTTTTTCAACCCCAGACAAGCCTCCTGTTCGTAACGCCATCGTATTGGCAAATTCTTCGAGAATCAGACTCAAATAAGCAAAATCGGGAGTGACGTACAGCTGTGGCTGTAATTTGGTGATATCAAAGCTTTGATGGACAGCCGAAAAATCATAAGGGATTTTCTTGACGTTATCGGTCATGCACCAAGCACTTTCACCAATGGATGATAATAAACCGGCGCCGTATATTTTTGGGTTTTCCAATGTGCCAATCAAACCATATTCTACCGTCCACCAATGCAGGTTTCGGATTTGTGCCATTTCAGACAGTTCACCCATATTATTCTGCAGGTCTTCGACAGCTTTTTCGGCAGATTCAATTTCGCTTTGCGGAGTGTCTTCAGCTTCTTTTAAAATAGAAAGCAACCTAATCGCTTCGTACATTTCGTAATCTTTATGCGAAGAAATCGCCTTACATCCTATTTCTCCAAAACGGCGCAGGTATTCTGCATATTCAGGATTGGCAATAATAGGAGCGTGGCCGGCACCTTCATGAATAATATCGGGAGCGGGAGTGTATTCAATATGTTCGAGTTGGCGAATGTCGGACGCGATAACCAAAACATTATACGCCTGAAATTCCATAAAAGCATTCGGCGGAATGAAACCATCAACGGCCACCGCAGCCCAGCCAATCTCACTGAGAATGCGGTTCATTCCGTACATGCTCGGAATGCGGTCAATCTCAATTCCTGTTTTTTTCAAACCATCCAGATATGAACTGTGAGCTACTTTTGAAAGATAATCTACATTTTTACGCATTACATATCTCCATACAGCCTGGTTTACAGGAGTATATTCACTGTAATCCTGAGGTTTGATAAATTGCTTTAAATGCTTTGGCAAACGGTCTAGTAAAGGATTGCTTTTTATTTTTGAGTTCATAACGAAAACGATGTAGTTTTAAGCAAAAGTACAATTTTAGGACACGAAAATGAATTTTTTAGTTATGACTTTAACAAACTAAGATATTATATCTTTTTTATTGTAATCAGTATTACAATGTCTTGAAACTAATTACCGCATATTCGCAGATTTTATTGTTTTGTAATCTGTGAATCTGCGGTAATTTATAATCAGTTTTTGTCTTACAAAAGCGGATGCCTTCCTTCGTGTCTGAAATACTCAATTTTATAGTTGAACATTTCGGCCATATTTTTTGCTCTAAGTTTGGCTTCTTCGGCCAATGGGCCTGCAAAAAGAGTGTCGACTGTTTCCGTAAAAATTTCCATCCAGCGGGTAAAATGATGTTTTTCGACCGGCAGCTGTCTGTGTGGCGGAAAAGGACTTCCAGAATAGGTATGTTCTTCCAGTAGGATAGTCTGCCAAAAACGATACATTTTTTCCAGATGTTCTGGCCAGCGGTCGCCTATTTTTTCGTTGAAAATGGCACCAATCAGCTCGTCTTTTTGCACGGTTGAGTAAAAGGTATTGACTAATAATTTGATGTCTTCTATATTTGAAATGTCTTTGTTTGTCATGATATTTTTATTGTAAAAATGCTCTTCCAAAGATACGGTATAATTAAAAAGCGATAGAAAATGAATTGTTAATTTATCCTATCAATTGGGTGAATAGGTCGTGTCTTTCGTTGAGATAACGATACTCAAATCCTTTAACATTCATGTTTTTTTTGATCGCATCAATATCATTCGGATTCTTTAATTCCAGTCCCACAACTACCGATCCTACTTCGCGGCTGTTCTTTTTGGCAAACTGAAAATAAGTGATGTCATCGTCAGGACCCAAAATATCATTTACAAATTCCTTTAAAGCTCCGGGACGCTGCGGAAACTGTATCATAAAATAATGCATCAATCCTTCGTAAAGCAGGGAGCGTTCTTTTATTTCGGCGGTTCTTTCGATGTCGTTGTTGCTGCCGCTAACAATGCAGACTACAGTTTTGCCTTTTATCTCTTCCTTGTAAAAATCCAGTGCTGCTATAGTCAATGCTCCTGCAGGTTCCACGACCATGGCTTCTTCATTATACAAACGCAATATGGTAGTGCAGACTTTTCCTTCGGGAACGAGTATGATATCGTCTATGTTTTTTTGACAGATTTCAAAAGTCAGGTCGCCAACCTGTTTTACCGCTGCGCCATCGACAAATTTATCGATAGTGTCTAATGGAGTATTCTTGTAGTTGGCAATTGAGGTTTTCATAGACGGAGCGCCTTGAGGTTCGACTCCAATAATTTTAGTGTTTGGACTCAATTGTTTGAAGACTGTTGATAATCCGGAAGCCAGTCCACCTCCACCGATGGGGATAAAAACATAATCAATAAGTTCATGGTAATCGTCCAGTATTTCCAGTCCAACAGTTCCTTGTCCTGCTATTACTTCTAAGTCATCAAAAGGATGGATGAAGGCTTTGTTGTTTTCGGTGGCATCTGCTACAGATTTTGCGTAAGCATCATCAAAAGTATCGCCTGTCAAAACGATTTCTACGTAGTTTTTACCAAATAATTGTACTTGTTTTACTTTTTGTTTTGGAGTAGTTTTTGGCATGTAGATTTTGCCCATTATTTTTAAAAGATTGCAGGAATAAGCAACTCCCTGAGCGTGATTTCCAGCGCTGGCACAGATGATTCCCCGCTCTTTTTCAGAATCGGTCAGGATAGACATTTTATTGTAGGCTCCTCTTATTTTATAGGAACGGACTACCTGCAGGTCTTCACGTTTTAATAATATTCTCGATGAAAACTCTTCGGATAAATTCATGTTTTCTATCAGCGGGGTAGGAGAGATTACGCCCTGAAGCTGTTTTTGTGCTTGCTGTATTGCTGTAAATAAAGTCATTTTTGCAGTATTTGGAATTTAAAATTTTTGAATTTTATCATTTATGAATATAAAATAATCTAATTTTTATCCCCTCTCCTTGGGAGAGGGCTAGGGTGAGGAAAAACAAAAAGAATGTTTTATATTCATAAAAGGTATTAAAAAGAATTTATCAGGTCTAATTGCTGGATTGTTTCGTTGTCTGTTTTACACGTATAAATGCAATAATCATTTTCCTGAATAATAGGAACGGTATTGATAATTGATATGATCTGCTTTGCTTTTTCGTCAAAATTTAAAAACTTTAATAATAGAATCTGATGAGTAGAAAGCTCGGTTTCAGTCTGTGAATAACATTTAAAAACTTCGATGATTTTTTCCATTTGATGCACTAGGTTTTGAACGGCCGATTCTGTTTCAATAAGCGTAATCGTAAAACGATATAAATTTACTGTTTTACAGAAAAATACTGTGAAGCTGTATATGTTTGTTTTCCTTCGAGTCAAAATAAGGACTACTTTGTTTATTAATCCTTCCTGTTTTTCACTGAAAAGTGTTATTGTAAATTCTTGTTTCATTATTGGATAGTTTGTTTTTTGAATAAAAAAAAGCCTTTCTTCATTTGAACGGAGAAAGGCTTTATTAGAAAATAGAATCCTGACTCGTCATGTGAAACGAATAATAATAATTACGATGCTGATAATTGCTGCTGAATTTTTCATGTTTGTTTAAAATAAAAAACCTCCCGAGGCGGGAGGTTTCATAAATTGTATATTGATTACTTTTTTATATAACACCCCGCCATAATTATCGAATGATAATTATAATAATGACAATGATGATGTTAATTAAGTTCTTCATTTTTTGTGCTTAGACTGCAAATGTATTCATTTTTTGACTTGACTAAGAAAATAAACTATTATTTTTTAGCTTTTGGAAGAGCTGGCGGATATTGTGCTAAAATCTGAGTTACTATATTATTGACAATCTCGTCCTTGCGATCCATGTTTTTAGAAAGAGTTCCAGTTCCTTCGCCCTGCCAGATCAATTCTTTCTTTTTGGCATCGATAAGGTCAATGTATAATGTTCCTTCGGTAGATGAGCTAACGGTCGTGTGGCCTCCATACATCATATACGGATTCCAGCCATAACCCCAGCCGTAACCCCATCCAGCGTTGAATTGATTTACACTCACTTCCTCACGGGATTTGGTGAAAATATTAACTAACAAATCAGGATTGTCACTTTTGGTAAATCCTTTGGCTTGCAATTGCTGATCAATAGCATTGAGAATTCTTTTTTTGTCCAGATCGGAAATTTCAACTTTGTCAATACCCGATTTCATAAATGCAAAAGTCTTGTACTGCTTAAAATCGACCGCTTTATCATAATCAGAATATACTTGTACTGAGTCACAAGAGGCAGCTATGAAAAGTAATAAAAGAGGAAGGAATTTAAATGTTTTCATGATTTATGTGATTTTATGTTCTAATAAATTGGTTCAAAAATCGTACCAAGTTTAGTTTCTTAAAGTTAGATGATTTATTTCTACTTTACAAAGCTTTTAACAAATTGTGTTATTGCTGTAAATATTATTCTAATAATTTATCATCTACCAAATTTGGCAATGTAACCTTTAACAAAGGCTCTGCTTCCATAGCTCTTTTTATAGCAAAAACAGCTCCTTCGTTTCTTGCCCAGCTGCGTCTTGAAATTCCGTTGTTGACATCCCAAAAAAGCATCGAAGCCAAGCGGCGTGAAGCCTCTGGAGTACCGTCTAGCACCATCCCGAAACCGCCGTTGATTACTTCGCCCCAGCCCACGCCGCCTCCGTTGTGTATGGAAACCCAGGTTGCACCGCGGAAACTGTCGCCAATTACATTGTGAATGGCCATATCAGCTGTGAATCGTGAACCGTCATAAATATTGGAAGTTTCGCGGTAAGGCGAATCAGTTCCCGAAACATCGTGATGATCACGGCCTAAAACAACTGATCCGATTTCTCCCTTGGCAATCGCCTGATTGAAAGCTTCGGCAATTTTTACACGGCCTTCAGCATCAGCATAAAGGATTCGGGCTTGTGAACCTACAACCAGTTTATTTTCCTGCGCACCTTTTATCCACTGAATATTATCCTGCATTTGCTGCTGAATTTCTACTGGAGCAGTTTTGGCCATTTCTTCCAAAACCTGACAGGCAATCGCATCAGTCTTGGCCAAATCTTCCGGTTTTCCAGAAGCGCAGACCCAGCGAAACGGTCCAAAACCATAGTCAAAACACATTGGTCCCATTATATCCTGAACATAACTTGGATATTTGAAATCAATATTATTTTCGGCCATAATATCAGCACCAGCGCGGGAAGCTTCTAGTAGAAAAGCATTTCCGTAATCAAAAAAGTAAGTTCCTTTGGCAGTATGTTTGTTAATGGCCTTTGCATGACGGCGCAAAGTTTCCTGCACTTTTTCCTTGAATAAATCAGGATTGTTTGCCATCATTTCATTAGCTTCTTCAAATGAAATTCCAACCGGATAATAACCACCCGCCCACGGATTATGAAGCGAAGTCTGATCGGAACCCAAATCAATATACAGGTTTTCTTCATCAAATCGTTCCCAAACGTCTACCACATTTCCGAGGTAGGCGATTGAAACCGTTTCGTTATTGGCTTTTGCCAAAGCTACTCTTTGCACCAATTCGTCAAGATTCTCAACCACTTCATTAATCCATCCCTGACTGTGGCGAATGTGTGTAATTTTCGGATTTACCTCGGCACAAACCGTTATACAGCCCGCAATATTTCCCGCTTTCGGCTGAGCACCGCTCATGCCGCCTAGCCCTGAAGTCACGAATAATCCGCCTTTTGGAGCACGTTTTATTTTTCTGAAACCATTCAAAACCGTGATCGTCGTTCCGTGCACAATTCCCTGCGGGCCTATGTACATATAACTTCCCGCAGTCATTTGTCCGTATTGCGAAACCCCCAAAGCATTCATTCGTTCCCAATCATCAGGTTGAGAATAATTTGGAATCACCATTCCGTTAGTAACCACGACTCTTGGAGCTTCTTTATGCGAAGGAAACAACCCCATCGGATGACCGGAATACATTGTCAAAGTCTGCTGATCGGTCATTTCCGACAGGTATTTCATCGTCAGTAAATATTGCGCCCAATTCGAAAAAACCGCACCGTTTCCGCCATACGTAATCAATTCGTGCGGATGCTGTGCCACCGCATAATCCAGATTGTTCTGAATCATCAGCATAATAGCTTTCGCCTGTTCACTTTTCCCAGGATATTCCGAAATTGGCCTTGCATACATTCTATAATCGGGACGCAGACGGTACATATAAATACGTCCGTACGTTTCCAGTTCGTGTCGAAATTCAGGAATTAATTCGGCATGATGTTTCGGCTCAAAATAGCGTAAAGCATTACGGAGCGCCAGTTTTTTCTCGTCTTCGCTTAAGATTTCTTTCCGTTTCGGCGCGTGGTTAATATCTGCCTCATACGGTTTTGGCTGTGGTAATATAGAAGGAATTCCTTGTTGTATCTGTTCTTGAAAAGTCATTTTTTTTTAGATTTTAGATTGCTGGATTATTAGATTATTAGATTTTTTGAACAATCGAATAATCTAAAAATTGAATAATCATTTTATAATTAAAATGACAAACTAAGGATACCGTATATCTGACCTATGGTAGGACTTATGAATTTTAATTTTATATTTTAAAGAAAGGATGTCCATTTCGTTTATGAATTGCCTCCTGCTTTAGCTGGAGGAATAATAAATTATAAATCAAATTGGCTTTAGCCAAATATATCTTTTGGCTAAAGCCAGATTGATTGTCTTCTTATTTTCATTTCTCCAGCTAAAGCAGGAGGCAATTGATTCATTTTGATTCTATATTTAATACTGAAATCTAAATTCTGCCTTCTGCAGTCTATATTCTATTCTCTTTATTCTATTTTCTAATCTCTCCAGTTTTCTTATCAAATCCATACGGACAATGACGACAGCCGCTTTTACAGCAATAGCCTCTTTTGAGATGGTATTTTTCGGTGAAGCATTTGTAGCCTTCAGGTGTATAATAAAAATCTTCGCCCTCAGTTAATTTATTTTCATTACTTTGTTCTGCCATTTTGTTTTTATGCTGAAATCTGCCAAAGGGCAATTGTGTTTTTCTTTGAATTTGGCTAAATTGCCTCTACAAATCTATAAATTTTATAATCAATGTATGTGATCGTTGCCAAATATTTAATCCCAAAAGGATATCGCGGTCTCACGGTCTTCCCGTTTGTGATTATAAAATATCGCTTTGATTCTAAAAATAAAATATTGGTAAACCATGAAAGAATACATATCCGACAGCAATTGGAACTGCTTGTTCTGCCTTTTTTTCTTTGGTATTTTGTCGAATATGCGGTACGTTTGCTGCAGTACAGAAACACCAATTTAGCTTATAGAAACATTAGTTTTGAAAGGGAAGCTTACAGTAATGAACTCGATTTGGATTATCTAAAAACAAGAAGAATTTTTAGTTTTTTGAAGTATTTAAAAGTTTAAAAAATTCAAATTAAGAATCTGCATAAATCTGCGAAATCTGCGTGCCAATTTTTAAGTACAACAAAATAACCATAGATTTTGAACCAAAAAATAACATATAACGGAATCACCCTCGAAATCAAGCGGGAAGACTTGCTTCATCCTTTTATCTCGGGGAATAAATTCCGAAAGATGAAGTACAATCTGCTACAGGCAAAAACTGAGAATCAGGAAACACTTCTCACTTTTGGCGGAGCCTATTCCAATCATATAGCAGCGGTGGCGTATGCTGGAAAAGAGCAGGGTTTTAAGACCATTGGGATAATTCGCGGGGATGAATTGGGAGATAAAATTGCTGAAAACCCAACCCTAAAATTCGCACAGGAATGCGGAATGCAGTTCGAATTTGTAACCAGAGAAGCTTACCGGCACAAAACCGAACCTGAATTTATAGACGGTTTGAAACAGAAATTCGGTTCATTTTACCTTGTGCCAGAGGGCGGAACCAACGGATATGCGATAAAAGGCTGTGAAGAAATTCTAACCGAAGAGGATGCCACGTTTGATTACGTCTGCTTGGCGGTGGGGACAGGCGGAACCATTTCGGGGATTATCAACAGCGCATTGCCACACCAAAAAGTTTTGGGATTTCCAGCGCTAAAAGGCGACTTTTTAAAAGATGAAATTCGTAAATTTGCCCACAATGAAAATTGGGATTTAATAACCGATTATCATTTTGGCGGATACGGAAAGGTAAATGAAGAATTGATCCAGTTTGTCAATCAGTTTTACCGACAAACTGGAGTTCCATTGGATCCTGTTTATACTGGAAAGATGGTTTTTGGCGTTATTGATTTAATTCATAAGAACTTTTTTCCTGATAATTCTAAAATTTTATTGATTCACACTGGAGGATTACAGGGAATTCAGGGAATGAACACACTTTTGAAAAAGAAAAACAGTACATTAATTCAATTTCAATAACAATGGCAAAATCAATGACAATATCGAAACATCCTAAATCATAAAATCAAAATATGTTTAAAAAAATAATTTTACTCTTTGTGATTATGTCCTTGATTGGATGTGGTTCTTCAAAATCAAAAATCCAGACTACTAAAAAACCGGTGGGCTGGAAGTATTCTAAGCCAATTCAAAACGGAAGTAGTGGCTCTGCATCCAAAACCAAATCGAATGCTGAATTAGTAAATGGGTACGTAGCCCAATACAACAGTGTTGCTATGGGCAATATGAAAACTTATGGCATTCCCGCCAGTATTATTCTGGCGCAGGGAATTTTGGAATCTGGTGCAGGACAAAGTGATTTGGCGGTAAATGCCAATAACCATTTCGGAATTAAATGCCATGATTGGACGGGCGACAAAGTGTATAAAGATGATGATTCTGCCAACGAATGTTTCAGAAAATACAAGCAGGCTTCCGAATCGTATAAAGACCACGCGATGGTTTTAACAGGTAAAACTAGATATGCTAATTTGTTTAAATTGCCGAAAGGTGATTACAAAGCGTGGGCAAAAGGCCTGAAAGATGCCGGATATGCTACTGATCCGAAGTATCCTGAAAAATTAATAAACTACATTGAAACCTATAATCTGCATCAGTATGATTCTAAGGTTTTGGGAAAAGAAACTAAAAATGCAGAGACTAAAGTATTAGTGCAGGATGATTTTGGTTCAGACCAAGCTAATCTTTATGAGATTCAAAAAGGAGATACCTTTTATTCGGTTTCCAAAAAATTCAATTTAACAGTTGAAGAATTAAAGCAGAAAAATAATTTAACAGATAATACGCTTTCGATAGGACAGAAGCTGATAGTAAAGTAAGTTGGCAGTGTTCAGTTTTTAGTATTCAGAAAAATTTAAAATCAAAAATCATATTTCGTATATCGAATATCATAAATCGTAAATAAAAAATGATCTATCAAAGAAGCAGTCAGCTTTTTGCTGAAGCAGAAAAAGTAATTCCAGGAGGAGTAAATTCGCCAGTTAGGGCTTTTAGAGCCGTGGGAGGAACACCAATATTTGTAAAAAGCGCCAAAGGTGCTTATTTGTATGACGAAGACGGAAACCGTTTAATCGATTATATCAATTCCTGGGGACCAATGATTTTGGGGCACGCATACGAACCAGTGGTGGAAGCGGTGACTGAAAAAGCGAAGCTCGGTACTTCTTTTGGGATGCCGACCGAACTGGAAACCCAAATCGCATCACTTGCGGTTTCGATGGTGCCGAATATCGATAAAATCCGTTTTGTGAATTCGGGAACTGAGGCTTGTATGAGCGCAGTGCGTTTGGCGCGCGGATTTACCAAAAGAGACAAAATCATAAAATTTGCCGGCTGTTATCACGGTCATTCCGATTCCTTTTTGATTCAGGCGGGAAGCGGTGCGGTGACTTTTGGAACACCAAACAGTCCTGGTGTTACTGCGGGAACTGCCAAAGACACGCTGCTTGCCCAATACAATGATCTGGAAAACGTAAAGACATTAATTGAAGCCAATAAAAATGAAATCGCTGCCATTATTATCGAACCAGTTGCCGGAAATATGGGATGTATTCCGCCGGTGAAAGGTTTTCTGGAAGCTTTGCGCGAACTGTGTACGGCAAACGGAATTCTGCTGATTTTTGATGAGGTAATGACCGGTTTCAGATTGGCAAGAGGCGGTGCGCAGGAATTATTAAATATCAATGCCGACATCGTTTGTTTCGGAAAAGTTATCGGTGGCGGACTGCCTGTGGGTGCTTTTGCAGCGCGTGAGGAAATTATGAATTATCTTGCTCCATTGGGACCAGTTTACCAAGCGGGAACTTTGTCGGGGAATCCACTGGCGATGGCTGCTGGATTGGCAATGTTACAGGCTTTGGACAATGATCGTGAAATTTTCAAAAGACTGGAAGAAAAAACAGCTTATTTGGGCGCAGGAATCGAGAGAGTCTTGAAAGCGAATAATGTTGTTTTCACAATCAATAGAACGGGTTCTATGATTTCGGTTCATTTTGATGCGAATCCGGTGACTGATTTTAAATCGGCGGGTGCTGGTGATAATGAGACTTTCAAGAAATTCTTCCACGGATTGGTAACCGAAGGTGTTTATATTGCACCATCTGCTTATGAAACTTGGTTCATCACTGATGCATTGACGTATGAAGATTTAGATTTTACTATTAATGCGATAGATAAGGTTTCCAAAACGTTTTAAAATAGTTCAATTGATATTCAGCTGATTTTTACACAATATTGTCATTCCGTAGGAATCTTAAATTGATTGCTCACTTTATTTAGATTCCTACGGAATGACAAAATAGAACAATAGAAATTCGAATAATGAAAAAATATATTATTATACTATTCTCTTTTTTCTTTTTTAGCTGTGATATGTGGGATGATAGATTAACGGTTGTAAATAGAACAAACAAATCTTTAGTTGTCTGTACTAGACTCTGGGTTTCTGACACGTCAATTTATACCGGAAATAAAAAAGATATAGATTATTTTTATTCCTATGAAGGTGCAATTCCCTCTAATAATTTTAAAAGATTTATTAAAAATGGAAATTGGGAGCTTAGTTTTGAAAATGACACCTTGGTATTTTTAGTTTTTGATAAGGAAACTATTCTCAAAAAGCGTATCGAAAAACCAAATGATGACTATGATATAGAAAAAATAATATATGTTTCAAAAGACTATATAAAAAAGAACGACTGGAAAGTTGTTATTGATTCTAATAATACAAATAGGGTAATTAAATTATAATTTGATCGCTCGGATTTGTTAACATCAAATTACGCTATTCAGAAAAGAGATATTTACAAGGGTTAAAAATATGGTAAGTTGGCACGCAGATTTTACAGATTTGTGCAGATTTCTCTTTAGATGAAAGTTTTTTGGATAATTTCAAAAAAGCAGTACTGCTGATTTTTAGCCCCGATCGTAGTGGAAATCCTTGTGGGCTGGTCCCGATAACTATCGGGAAGCCCGCAAGATTGCAACGGAGAGCGGGAGGGAACTTCTTGAGAAGAACTAATCTTTCTGCTCCAAAAACAAACAAAACTCAGGTTTTAAGATTAATTGAAAAGGAAAATCCGCTAATCCGCTAAATGGCAATTGCTGATTAGTGGATTTTTAAAAAGATCTTAAAGGTTTAGATTCCTCTTCTCTCTCTTAATTTTTCTTTCATTTTCCCTTTGTTTTCTTCTCTTATTGTAAGCCATTTTTGATATTGATCGGCAGATAAAATAGCTTTCATTTTGGCTTCTGTATCTGCTTTTTCGGCCTGCATTTTATTTTTTAAAGCGGTTCTTTCTTCTGAAGTCATTTTTTCTCCGCTGTCTTTTTTGGTGTCTCTTTGAGCTTTGAGGTCTTGTGCTTTGGCGCTTTTTTCTGCTAAAATTTTACCGACAGCTTCCTGCTGTTTGGCATCCAGATTTAATTCTTTGGTTAAGTAAGCCAAATGTTTCTGCTGACGCTGTTCCGGAGTTGTTTTTTCCCGGTAGGAGTCACCAGGCTGCGGTGTGCTTACCTGCGCAAATCCAGATACTCCAATCCCAAATACTAAGGCAATTATTAGTGTTTTCATATTCTATTTGTATTTAAGTTATATGGATAAGACAAATATAACGGTCAAAGGTTTAATGCTTTACCTTTTATTTCAAAAAAAGGAGCTATGCTTGAAATGTTTTTGTTTGAGGTATTATAAAATTTCTAACAAAAGAAAGAGCAGCTGTTTGTTAACTTTTAGATATAATAGCATCATAAAATCATTTCCGAATCGTATTTTTGAAAATCAATATAATTCACAGCACATGATTTCTGTACAGGAAGCTTTTTCGATATTACAAGATAATTTGCCAGTTTTGCCAAAAGCAGCGTATCCGCTTTTTGAAGCGAGAAAACATATTTTGGCTGAATCACTTTTTTCGCCAATCAATATGCCTCCTTTCCGCCAGTCGGCGATGGATGGATTCGCTTTGTGTCTGCATGATGCCTTGGTTTATGAAATTATAGGCGAAGTAAAAGCGGGAGATTCCCATAAGGTTGAACTGCTTCCGGGGCAGGCCGTGAAGATTTTTACGGGTGCAGCTGTACCTGATTCGGCGCAAGCTGTTATTCAGATTGAAAAGGTTTCTGTCGACGGGACACAATTGTTACTGGATGAATTGGTAGATCCCGAAACCAATGTAAGACCAATTGGGGAACAGATTTCGGCAGGAGATCTGGCACTCGAAAAAGGAAAGATTCTGAATGCGGCAGCAATTGGTTTTTTGGCAGGACTTGGTTTTACAAAAGTCAGTGTTTATCAAAAACCTAAAGTCGGAATTGTAGTTACAGGCAATGAGCTGTCCAAGCCAGGAATACCGCTTGAATATGGAAAAGTTTATGAAAGCAACGGTCTTATGCTGCAGTCGGCACTGCGTGATGCGTATTTTGATGCGGTAACTTTATATGAAGTAAATGACGATTTTGTAAATACTAAAAATAAACTCCAGGAAGCTTTAACTGCTAACGATGTGATATTAGTTTCTGGAGGAATATCGGTTGGTGACTATGATTTTGTGGCCCGCGCTTTGAAGGAGCTTAAAGTAGAAACCTTATTTTATAAAGTAAATCAAAAGCCAGGAAAGCCTTTATTCTCGGGAAAACTGAATGATAAAATGGTTTTTGCATTACCGGGAAATCCTGCGGCCTGCCTGACATGTTTTTATGTATATGTTCTGCCTACACTAGCGATTTTATCTGGTGCCGAAGCTAATTATCAGCAGGCGGTTTTATTGCCAATTGCTCATGATTACGAAGTAAAAAATACACGCTCCCAATTTTTGAAAGCGAATATTGTTAATGGAGAAGCAGCAATTTTGAGCCATCAGGCTTCATCAATGCTCAATTCTTTTTCTGTTTCCAATGGATTGGTGTATGTTCCCGATGGAAATTATGAATTGAAAAAGGGGGATACCGTTGAGGTATATTTGTTATAAGCTGTTTTGAAATTTAGTTAGTTTTAGGGAGCACTTTTTCAAAAGCTCTTCTTTCGCCTCCTCTAAAATATACTTTGCCACAATATTTGTAACCCGATTTTTCAAAGATTTTCAGCATAGCGGCATTATCAAAATTGGTGTCTGATTTGACGCTGTAGATGTTATTAGTTATGGCAAAATCTTCTATGCACTCCAGCATTTTTTTTGCTAAGCCTTTGCCCAGATAATTTTCAGAAATTGCTACACGGTGAAATACGACAAAGTCATCATTGGTTAACCATTTGCCTATAATTTTAGCATATTCGGGTTCGTCGTTTATCAGTATTGCTGTATAGCCAATTATGTTTTCTTCTTCGGTTAGTACAAATCCGTGACCTGCATTGATATCTTTTTTTACTACTTCCGGATTGGGATAACCATCCTGCCATTGTTCACTGCCATCTTCTTTTCTGCGGGTTATGGCTTGTTGTAAAATATCCCAGATTGCAGGGATTTCAGAAGCAGTGGCTTTTCTAAAGGAATAATTCATTTTTACTGTTTTTTTATTTCAGAGCCCATAATTGAGCAATGTTCTTTGCTGCAAGATTATAATCTGTCTTTTTTGCATTTTCATTTCTGTAATTACAGAATACAGGATCTTCATTAAATAATGATTTTGCTAATTCTCTTCCGGCTATTGTGATGGCTGTTGTTTTATCGAATCTGTTCTTTTGGAATTTTGCAAATGCTTCATCGTGTGTTTTTGCTTCTTCCAAAACGGATGCTAATTCCCATGCATCTTCTATCGCTTGGCACGCGCCTTGTCCGGATGTAGGTAACGCGGCATGTGCGGAATCCCCAATCAGACAGACGTTATTTTTGTGCCAATTTGAAATAGGGTTGTGGTCGAATACCTCAATATACTTGATGTTTTCTTCTTTGCTTAACTGTAAGGTTTTTTGAATTTTTGGTGACCATGAGGCGAATAATTTTAATAATTCCTCTTTGTTGTTTTTGGTTTTAAAAGATGAATTAAGAGGCAGTGATTTACCGCCGGCCCAATATCCTTTGAATTCGGTTATCGGAACGATTCCAAAACGTTCTCCGCATCCCCAAAAATCCAAGACAATTTCAGCATTTGAGAAAATAGGTTTCTCGCTTTCGACTATTCCTATCCAGTTTACAAAATTCTGATAAACAGGTTTATTATCTCCATTGACATACTCTCTCGCAACCGAATTCATTCTTCCGTCTCCGCCAATTACAATAGCTGCTTTTATTTCAGTGCCGTTATCAAATAAAACAGTTGCTTTATTGTTTTTGCAAGATAGTTGCAGGGCTTTGTGATTATAGAAAACGGGGATTTTTAGATAGTTTGCTTTTTTTAATAAAATTTCCTGCAGTTCTTTTCTGCTTATTGAATAACTGGTTGAACCAATTGTTGTGTCAATTGTAGAAACATTAATGGAGCCTAAGAATTCTTCTTTATCAGTCCAGCGTTCCATTTGTTTTATTTGGCCTCCAATTTTTTGGACTTCTGTTAATAAATCTAGTTTATCGAGAATTTTACTTGCATTTGCCCATAGAACAATACCTGCACCAATTGTAGTTGCTGTTTCTCTTTGCTCAAAAATGGCTATGTTTTCAAATCCTTTTTGGCGCAAAGCTATTGCGGTGGTCAATCCGCCGACACCGGCACCCAAAATAACAATATTTGTTTTTCTGTCCATTTTTATGCTTTCGTTTTTTTACTCAATCAATTCAAATGCAATACTCTCTTTTTCTTCACCGTTTATAATGATAGAAAGTTTCTGCTGTCCTGCGTAGAATTTTCGGGTAGTAATCAGTTTAAAACTCTGTTTCCGATTAATGAGCGAAGATTGATTTGCTTCAAAAATCCGTTCACTTATTTTAAAAACTTTCTTTGAAAGCTGTCCGTTCTGTCGAAGATAATAAACAGCATATTCCAGTCGTATGGTTTGTGGTTTTTCGTCGTTATTCTGAATAGAAAATGAAAACTCCAAATGGTTGCCAATAGCAACTTTTGGTGTGTTTATCTTGAAATTGGCAACTGCTACTTTTGAACTGTCGAGTCCAAAATGTTTTAGAATTTCAGTATTTCCTTGTTTCAAAAGCGTTCGGCAGGCGTGTTTGACTATCGCATCGGTTTCTTTTGTGTGTCCTTTCCATCTGCTGGCAATTTCAATGACTATATGTGAATTATCTTTCGCAATGTCGTTCAGGTTATTGGCTACGCTTCGCCTTACATATTCGGATGGATCCGCTTTTAGAATATGTAATATCGGCAAAATAGGTTCTGGATTTTTTTTGAGTTCAGGAATTGCCATTGCCCAAGGCAAACGGGGTCGGCAACCTTCGGAAGCAAGTCTTCGAACATGATGATTAGGTGATTCGGCCCACAGTTTCATCACTGCGAGAGTTTTATCAAAATCGTGTTTCAGGAATTCCCGAATGGCAAATTCCGAAGAACCAAACTGTGTGTAATATGCCAATGCTTCCATCGAAGTTTCAAAATCGTGAACACCAAACTGCCCAATATAATCAGGAAAAATGAGCGATGTATAACCTCTGGGACTGTTTGGAATTACAGCGTTTAATAGTTTTACAGCTTCTTTAAAATCGGCTGGGAGATGATTTTTGAGTGTTATCGTAGTAAATCGCAATCGTTCATTCAGTGATCTTTTTTCTAATCCATTTGTAACTGCTTCTACAAATTGCTGAATGTTAAAACCTGCATCCGCTCTATTAAATTGAATTGCCAAATGTTCGTAGAATTCTGTATTGAACATTTCCTTCAGTTCTGTTGCCATATTTTTTTTGGTTGGGTTATGGAAAAACAAAAAACACTTTGATAAAAATCTAGAGGCTTGGAATAGAAAATATGTTTTATTTTACTTTTCTATTTTCTGGATTTTGAAGATTGTTCCAAAACGAAACTATTTCAATTCTTTCGAGATTAACTTCATAAAAGATCAAATATTTTTTCATCGGTATAACTCTTGTGAATTTATTTTTACATAATCTACCAATAAAATGACTTTGTGAAAGAGTATTTGTTAAATCTTCTATTTCGTCAAGGAGTTGTAAACTATAATTTGCATTACCGTTTCGTTCGAAATAAAATTCAAGAGTATTTTTTAATTCCAGCTTAGCTAGGTTAGACCAGACTATTTCTCTTTTAGCCATGCCCGCATTTCAGATACAACTTGAGTGTTTGAAGAGAATTTTCCATCGGCAATTTCTTGTCTTCCTTGCTGAATTTGGTTTTCCTGCTCCAAAGAAGTTTCATACAAAGATTGTTCCGAAGAATCGAAGATAGTTTGAAGAGCTTTTAAAAATGTCAAATCTTTAGAATCTTTTATTCTAGAAATTAAATTATTTTTTATTTGAGCTGTCGTATCCATAACTTCAATTTTATACCCCAAAGATAAGATTTTATTTGTTTAAGCAAATGATGCAAATAGATTTCTATTTTAGCAGTTTATTCAGCTATGCTAATTTCAGAACTTAAAATAATTTGGGCGTGACCCTTTAGATTGCTTCGTCGTTCCTCCTCGCAACTACGGGTAGGGTTTTCCGTTCCCGCTTCCCGATGAAAAAATCGGGAGAGCTCCACTTCAACCCCTCACGCGAGGCAGTAATCAGAAAGAACCTTCCTGTTTTTATTTGGACTTCTGTTTGTTCTTTAAAAGAATATAAACCGAAAATAGGAATGCCACAATGTAAATAATTGCCAATGCGGTATTTTTAAATTTAAAAGTATCAAAATCAAATTGCTTATAAATTACTACTCCCAAAATAATAGCAATAATTGTAAATGAAAAATTCGATGTTTTGCTGTCCATAGTTAACCTTTTTTGTTATGAAATTGGGTGATTTTAAAATTTTATTGGTCTCAAATAATTCAATATCTGAATTTTAACAATCCTTACATTTAGTAAATGTATGAATATTCAGTAATATATAAAAATTACTTCAGAGATTTAAGGTGTTAATTTTGTTTCAGATTTCAGTTTCCAGAAATATAAAACGATTGTATCTTTGCAGTCCCTTAAAACGACAAAACTATAATGAAACAGCAATGTGTAATTTTTGATATGGACGGTGTAATCTGTCACACCAATCCCGATCATGGCAAAGCTTTTGAAGCATTTTTTGATAAGTATCAAATACCTCACTCCCAGCAGGAGTTTGAAGATCATATGTACGGAAAACACAATGGTTATATCATGTCGCATTTCTTCAAGCGCCCGATTACCGGCGACGAACTGAAAAACTTAGAAGACGAAAAAGAATCGATGTTTCGTGAAATTTACAAAGACAAAGTTGAGACCATTCCGCATTATTTACCCTTTTTGGACGAACTAAAATCCCGTGGATTTAAAACCGCCGTTGCAACATCGGCTCCGCGTGCCAATCTCGATTTGATTGTAAATGCCTTAAAGATTGAAGACAAAATGGATTCGATGATGGCAAGTGAAGATGTAAGCAGTCACAAACCCAATCCAGAAGTGTATCTAAAATCGGCTGAACGTGTTGGAGTTGCTCCATCCGACTGTGTTGTGTTCGAAGATTCTTTTTCGGGTGTTACTGCCGGTCTCAATGCCGGAATGAAAGTCGTAGGCGTTTTGAGCTCACACACTAAAGAGCAACTGCCTCCATGCAACTTCTATATCAACGATTACAGCGAAGTAAACACGGACAAGATTTTGGAGTTATTGAACAGTTAAATTGATGTTTCTTTAAGTCATTGGAGAGACGAAGCAATCACACTCTGTATTTCTATTCTTGTAAGCTGTCAGATAGCATGAGTATTACACTATGAGTGTTCGAAAAGACTATAAAGTTTTTATTTTTAAGTATAAGATTATCATCAAGTTTGTCATTCCGTAGGAATCTCACACAAGGTAAATAACCAACGTGAGATTCCTACGGAATGACAAAGCAGGTCGATTTGGAATTATCTAAACTTCTTTTTAGGATTTCTGCCAGTGTGGAAAATGGCTGAAATGAAAATTGTAGAATCAATTTTTGTGTAAATAATGACAAAAGGAAATTTTTTAACCACAGCTTGGCGGTAAACGTCAAATTCTAATTTGTAAGTTTCAGGATTCAGCAAAATGGATTCAATGCAGGCATCGATTTGCTTTAGAAAGTTATCTCCAATTTTTGTTGAAATTAAATCATACTAATGTAATGCGTCTTCCAATTCGTTTTCTGCCTGAATT
This sequence comes from Flavobacterium aestuarii, assembly GCF_040049115.1. Classification (NCBI taxonomy): domain Bacteria; kingdom Pseudomonadati; phylum Bacteroidota; class Flavobacteriia; order Flavobacteriales; family Flavobacteriaceae; genus Flavobacterium; species Flavobacterium aestuarii. The sequence goes on along the minus strand of NZ_JBDLZZ010000005.1, from coordinate 101,318 downwards.
GAAAGGACTTCTTTTAATTTACCCATTTCGTTTCGAAAGTAATTTGGCTTTAACTTCTTTCCAAGATTTCCCTTTGTCTTTTCCGGATAAATAATTTTCGGTATTTTCCCTTACAATATTTTTTTGTTCTTCGCTTAGTTGATATTGTAAAGGTTCATCGTTTAAACAATCTTTTAAAAAATCCAATGTGCTTTGATTTTCGGTATGGAGGATTTTATCAATCAAATCAAGTTTATCTTTTTGTAAATTAGTTGGTTGCATAATTGCTGATTTTAAAACCTATTTACAAATATAACGCTAATCCAATTTTAAATCTTGTAATTTGTCTGTAAATTTCAGATTCTTAATTCTTTGAGAGGTATTTCATTGATCAAGGTATTCCTCAGCTAACACAAGCGTCACGCTTGTGCCCGCTTTTGGTTATAATTATTTGTCAATTTTTGCGTGTACGAGCGTGATGTTTCTTAGACTAGCGGGGTGAATGTTTACCTCACAGTAAAGCCATACATATCGATAATTTTTGCTTTAGGGTATTTAAAAATTGTAGAGTTTCCAGTAGTGAAATCTTTTGTGTAAATTTCATCTGATAGTTTGTCGATCATTTCTTTATTATCGATATAAAATTGTTTTATACAATTCAAGGATTGACTGTTTACAGATCGAAAGCCACATTTAGATTCTTTAAAAATTTCTCGGAATGTATTACAAAAGTATTGATCAAAGGCAGGTATAAATCCGAAGACTCCTAGTAATACTTTTGTAACTAAAGTTAAATCAGTATTGTTGTTTGGAATTAAATGTTTTTTGATGTTTTTGTATACGGAAATTATTGTTTCAATATTTTCGTCATTGTAATTATCAACATCTATTTCCCAAATGGATTTATCTAATGATGCAATATATTTAATTGTAGGTTCAAAATGTTTGGAACTTTTTTGTAATAAAAAGCTTGATCCTCTAAACATTCCCCAACTTGCTAAATAAAATCCTAGAATAAGACAACTTTTTTCAATGTCTTGAGTTAAGTTTTCATTAAGGCGAAAATAATTGTAACAGTAATCAAAAGAGGTATATCTCTGTTCTGGTTGAGAATCATTTCGAAATTGTTTGATTACTGATTCAATGTTGTGTTTTGTCATTTTTATGTTGATTTTTGAATAGCTAAGTTCTTAATAAAGAAGTTCCCCGCGTGAGGGATGGAAGCAAGTTACCTTGTAACGCGTACAGCCCGACCGCGTTGAGGAAAGGGGCTGTATATGCGCATAGCTAAGTAAGCCCATTTTCTCAACGTGGTCACGCCCAAATGAGTTTTAGCACAATAAATTGAAATTATAAAACCTATTCTTCTGCCTCTATAGGTGCTTCTTCTATTGTTGGCTCATCGTCTTCCATATCTATCCATGAAAGAAAAAATTTATAACCTAAAGTCAGGATTACCGCTCCAAGGAATAAACCAATGAAACCATTGTAAATGAACCCGCCGATGGCGCCAAGGAATATTACCAACATTGGTGCCGGTGGATTGCCTCTTCCAAGGAAAATTGGTTTTAGGATATTGTCGGAAACTAAAGTAATTCCAACCCAAACCGCCAGTATTGTTGCCGTTGTGGCATCGGTAACTGAGTACATATAAATGACTACCGGAATGGCAATGGGTCCAATTCCTACTTGTATAATGGCAAGGAAAAGACAAATAATGGTAAAAATTCCGGCAAAGGGAACGCCAGCAAGGAAGAACCCAACCCCTATCATCAGCGCTTGGATTAAGGCTACGCCCAAGAATCCTTTTACGACGTTGCGGATGGTGATTACGGTGACTTCTGCATAATGTTCGCCATTGTTTCCGATAAGTTTGATGAAAATGTTTTTGGATACTTTGGTTAACGATTCGGTGTATAATAGTAGTCCCATGGCAATGATAATTGACACGATGAATTGCAGGATGCCTTTACCTATTCCCGCTAAGGAAAGCAATAGCCATGAGCCGACTGTTTTTAACTGTTCGGAGTATTTGAGTGCTACTTTGGAAAGATCTTCGGAGGCCGATGCCCATATTTCGACTATCGGTTTTGTTATTGTTGGCCAATTTTTGGTGGTTTCACTAGGAGGCGGAATCAAATGCTCATTGGTTTGGTAATATTGGGCAAAATTATTGACCTCTTCGTATAAAGATTGTGTGATGAGTACGCTAGGCACAACTAAAATAGTAAGCAGAATTAACGCCACAAATATCGTAGCCAATACTTTTTTGCCTTTAAATAATTTGACTACTCTTTCATAAATTGGACTGAAAGCTATGGCAATTACCACGGCCCAGACTATGATCAAAACAAAGGGTTTCAGGATGTCATAACACCAGCCAATCAGTAAAAACAATACACCGAGGCGGATAATGATGTCGGCAATTTTTTCGAAATTGAAAATATTGAAAGTGGGGTTGTTTTGTTGCATGCTGTAACGGTTTTGGTTAATGGGTGATATTTGGATTATTGTGCTAATCTAGTTAAAATATGGTAATTATCAATGGCATATTCTGATGTCTTTTGCAGAAAGTTTAAGCTTTTTTGTAATCTTAACATAAAAATAGTTTTAAAATAATGCTTGGTTTACGTACGAATTAAATTGCGGTTTCGTATTTTTACTAAATTGATATTTTGGGCATTTTAATGTTTTATGCGATATGATTATCCGTGACTAATACCAAATCGATAAAATTGGGCACAGATTATAAAGATTAACACAGATTTCTAAAAAATGCATGTAAAATCTGTGAGAATCTGTGTAATCAGTGGCAAAAAAATATTTAGTATGCTTTGCGGATAGTCATGTTATGCGAAATATAAATATAAATTAGTACAACAGGTTCCCCTCTCTTTTGGAGAGTGGTTGGGGGTGAGATTAAATAGTTGGTTTAATTTATACTTGTGTTTTGTGCTAAAAGGATGTCCATTCATATCGAACAACTACGAATCATAAAATAATGCATATGAAGATAGCACTTTATACCAACGAATTTCCGCCAAATATTTATGGGGGAGCAGGAGTACATATTGATTTCTTAAGCCACGAATTGGCCAAATTGGGTCAGGTTGAAGTTCGATGTTTTGGTGACCAAAAAGAAGACAACGATTCCATGCACGTGGAAGGGATCAATTCCTGTCTGACTAAAATGGTGGATCCGGAAAACGAACACATCAAAATGTTTCATAACCTAAGCCGAAATGTCGAAATGGCACAGGCAACTCCAAAGGCGGATATCGTGCATTGCCATACTTGGTACACACATTTGGCGGGTGTTTTTACGAGAGAGTTGCTTCAGGTGCCGTTGATTTTGACTACGCATAGTTTGGAGACACACCGTCCATGGAAAGTGGAACAACTCGGAAACGGTTATTTTATGTCGCGATGGATTGAGGCCAACGCCTATAAATCGGCTGATGGAGTGATTGCTGTAAGTGAACAGATGAAAGTCGATGTGGTCGAAGCTTATGGTGTCGATCCTGAAAAAGTGACCGTAATCCATAACGGAATTGATCCCGAATTTTACGAACCTACTTTTGATGAAGAGTTATTGGAAGAATATGGAATTGATCCGAATATTCCGTTTGTGCTTTTTGTGGGGCGAATTACCCGTCAAAAAGGGATTTCGCAATTGATTGAAGCCTGCCAATATTTTAATGAGGATTGCCAAATTGTACTTTGTGCAGGCGCTCCCGATACCGAAGAAATAGCCATTGAAACTTCCAACCTTATCGATCAGTTAAAAGCTAAGCGAAAAGGGGTAATCCTGATTTCGGAAATGCTTCCCCGTGAAAAAGTCAAAGTGTTGTACAGTCACGCGCGGGTTTTTGCCTGTCCGTCGTTGTATGAGCCTTTCGGAATCATCAACTTGGAAGCGATGTCTTGCGAAACTCCCGTTGTGGGCAGTCACGTAGGCGGAATTCCAGAGATTATTGTCGAAGGCGAAACCGGATATTTGATTCCGCTTGAAAGTGTTTCGAGGACGAATTTCAATCCGCTGAATCCAACAGAATTTCAAAAAGCTTTTGCGCACAAAGTAAATTTACTATTGAATCACAAAGAATTGGCGGATGCTATGGGTAAAGCTGGCCGTGAAAGGGTTTTGGAGAAATTCAGCTGGGAGTCAATTGCCAAAACAACTTATAATTATTATCAGGAAGTTATAGCTCGATTTGAGAAGGAGACGGCTTAGATAATTTGATAATTTAGATAATTAACCGCAAGGTTCGCAAAGTTTTACGCTATGAACGCAACGTTTTGCGAACTTTGCGTTTTTTTTCTTTGTGCGCTTTGCGGTTAAATCAGATACGGATAAAACGGATAAAACGGATTTTACACGGATTAAAATCTGCATAATCTGCGAAATCTGCGTGCAAAATTTTCACATAAAGCTTTGTGTTTTTTGTGGTTAAATCGGCTGTACGGCACATTCAGGAGTTACAACAGTTTCAGTAACCGGATTGTATTCCACTTTGCTTAATTCAATAATTTTTTGAGCCACCGTTCCTCTTTCAAACATTCGAATAAATTTGAAAATACTGCTTACGAAGAATCCAGGATTCGAAACCAATCGCGCTATTTTAGTGACTTTTCGATCTCTTTCCTGTATCGAAGCTTTCCATTGATCTTCTGGAAGCAGGACAAATTCTGTGGCATATTTCCATGCGCCGTCTCTCGCAGTTTTCATGCTAAAATCAATAAAGAAATTGTCTGTTTTGCCGGATAATTTTAATATATACGTAAGTGTTGGCCAGATTTCCACCAAGCACTTTTCAACACCATTGACCAGATTGCTTAAAATTTCGTTGATTTTATTATAATCCGAATGCAGGTCAAAAATGCTTTCAGGTGTGCTCACCTGTGCACAGGCAATTCCCAGATCCAGATTCACATGCGCATTAATTCCAAGCAGTAAATGCTGAACCACAATCGGCCAGTATTCCTCACCTTTGGTAAATGAAAACTCCCAGCATTCCGAACATTTTTCTTTTGCCTTAAATTGGTAATACGCCTTCAGGTAGCGATTCGCAAAAATAACATCCAGTTTTTCCATCCGTTCCGGATTTTCGAACAACCCCGTTTCGATACCGTTTTTTATCTGCATCGTAACTTCTCTGTATAAAGTGGAAAATAAGCCTATGGCACATTGCTCTATTTTTGATTTTTCAATAATCTCATCCAGACACTGGATAACTTCTTTAATACTAGTGGCTTGTTTGGTGTTCATTTTTAAAGGGTTATGGTCGGTTAATGGAAAGCGAATATAGTTATTTTTTATTTTTCACAACGCATTTTTGCAGTAATTATCCTGCTGTTTTGCAAAAGATTTTGAATATTATTTTTAGGAGCAGAAAGATTAGTCCTTTTCAGGAAGTTTTCTCCCGCTCTCCGTTACACACGAGCGAAGCGAACTGACGAAGTAATCTCCCTGCCCAAACCCTGGGCAGGGAGGATTTTCACTGCGATCAGGGCTAAAAATCAGCATTTTATTTTCATAATTAGTTTTCTATTCTTTGCGTGAATATGGGCTCGCAAAGGCGCTAAGACGCAAAGAAATCCGTTTTGAACTTTGCGACCTTGCGTCTTTGCGTGCAAGAATTAAAGTTTAATTTTATGTAATTGGGCTAAGGGGATATTGTGCCATCATCCAAAAAAGAAATCTGCGTATGTCTGCGTAAATCTGCGTGCCAAATTTTTGGAGTATCTTTTTTTATAACAAAAAAACCGGCTCTTAACCATTTTTTTATTTTTTGGAAATAATCATTTCGTTATATTTGTAAAAGTATAACGAAAATAGTCTGCATTGAAAATCAAAAGCAAAATCTGGATAGAAACCGATGAGGGAATCCTCATTAGCGAAGGGCGTATTCATTTGCTAAAGCAGATTGAAGCAACGGGTTCACTCAACAAAGCGGCTAAGGAAATGAATATTTCGTATCAAAAGGCGTGGAAATTAATCGACGCTTCGAATAAAGCTTCCAAAGAACCCTTAATTGCAACCCAAGTAGGCGGAAATAAAGGCGGAGGAACTGTTATTACTCCTTACGGGAAATTGCTTATCGCGTCTTTTGAAAAAATCAATGTGGCCTGTTGGGAATTTTTGGATGCCGAACTCAAGAAACATTCGTTATAATTAATTTATGGAAAACAATATCACAGCAATACTTTTGGCCGGAGGAAAAAGCCAGCGAATGGGAACCGACAAAGGTCTATTGGATTGGAACGGAAAAACATTCATTCAACATATCTGCGATGCTTTACAGCCGGTTGTGGGTTCAAATATTTTAATTGTATCAGCCAACAAAGAATACGATAAATTAGGTTTTTCCAGAGTCGAAGACATTATTGAAAACAAAGGCCCAGTGGGCGGACTTTACACAGGTCTGAAAGAATCCAAAACCAAAGTGAATCTGGTGTTGAGTGTTGATGTACCGTTCGTAACTACTGAATTGTTGCAATGGCTAATTGACAACCATAATGAAACATATATGGTGACGCAAACAAAAATCGGAGACAAAACCAGTCCGCTGATTGGGGTTTACGACCGCTCGATGAAAATTGTTTTCGGAGAACAGATAGCCGGAAACAAATTGAAACTGCGGCAGGCAATAGAAGATGTAAAACACCGCACTCTTGAAATTCCCGAAAAATGGAGCAGTCAGGTGCAGAATATAAATACAAAAGAAGAATATCAAAATTTAATCAAATGACCATTACGCTAAAATATTTTGGGTCACTCGCTGATATCACGCAATTGAAAGAGGAGCAATTCACTTTTGATGAAGAAATTATTTCGGTTTCTGCATTGAAATCAAAAATAGAAAACAGTTATCAAAATATACAAAACACGACTTATACTATCGCAGTCAATCAAACAATGAGTGATCTGCAGACCAAAATAAAAGATCAGGATGTGATTGCCTTTTTACCGCCTTTTGCAGGTGGATGATTTTTAAACATATAAGTCATAAAAGTTTGTAAAAAAATGCTTAAATGGTCTTATGTGTTTCTTGTAAGGTAAAGATAAATAAGATTAAATTTTTAAAGCAAATCAAACAATGAGTACTAAAGATGGTTAGGATTAAAAAAGAATAACTTATATGACTTATATGTTTTAAAAAGAAATTAAAATGATAAACACCAAACGCTATAACAGACAGATGATTCTTCCGGAAATCGGAGAAGCGGGTCAGCAAAAATTGCAGGAAGCACGTGTCCTGGTAATTGGTGCGGGTGGTTTGGGCTGTCCGGTTTTGCAAAATTTAGCTTCGGCTGGGGTTGGAAATATTGGGATTGTCGATGGGGATGTAGTGGATGAAACCAATTTGCACAGACAATTATTATATACTCTAAAAGATTGCGGAAACAGTAAAGCTGAAACAGCAAAAAAAGCAATTTTGGAGTTGAATCCCGAGATTAATGTAACTGCTTTTTCAGAGTTTTTCACGGTGCTAAATGCTGTCCGAATTGTAGATGATTACCAAATCATTGTTGATTGTACCGATACAATTACCACTCGTTATTTGATAAATGATATCTCAGTAACTAAAAAGATTCCGGTAGTCTATGCTTCGATTTACAAATTTGAAGGACAGGTTTCGGTTTTTAATTATAAAAATGGGCCGAGTTACCGCTGTTTGTTTCCAGAACAGGAAGGATTGAATGCGGCACCCAATTGTGTAGAATCGGGAGTTTTGGGTGTTTTGCCAAATACGCTTGGTACATTGCAAGCTACCGAGGTTTTAAAAATTATATTGGAAATAGGTACTGTATTATCTGGAAAATTGTTGATTTACGACGCCTTGAATTTTCAGACTCAAATCATCGATTTTGCCCGAAATCCAAAAGCAATTGAAAAAGGATTTATTAACGGTAGCCTGCTTTTGCATCGCAAAAAAACAAATGAAAATTTAAGCCCTGAAGCCTTTTTAGAAAAATGCAATCAGTTGGGAATGGTTATTATCGATGTCCGTGAATCAGATGAAATGCCTGAGCTGAAGAAAGAAAATGTAATTCGGATTCCTTTGAGTGAATTGGAAGAATACAGCAAAAAATTAGATAAAAATCAGGAAATCGTTTTGTTTTGCCAAACAGGCCAGCGTAGCCAACAAGCAATGAATTATCTGCAAAACTCAGGGTTTGTAGGTGTTTTTCATTTGGCAAGAGGAATTGAATCGCTTAAAAATCAGATAGAATAGCAATGACAATGGCAAAATTCAATGACAAATTTAATTACAATATCAAAAAATAAAAATAAGCTATAGACGTCACAGATAAATAAAAAATATCGGCGAAAATCCGCTCAATCCGTGTCATCCGTGGCCCAATAACAAAAATATGTCAACAGATAAATCAAAAAAAAGCTCCTTTATACAAGGACAAATAACCTCCGAGTTCATTGGGAATTCGATTGCAAAACATCAAAGCAAGACAACTATTGGAGCTCACAATATTTTTCTGGGACAGGTTCGTGCCGATGTTATTGATGGTAAAACAGTATCCGCAATTGAATACACCGCCTACGAAGAAATGGCAGAACAAACGTTTTACGAAATTCGGGAATCGGCTTTCGCCAAATATGATTTGACCTGCCTGCATATTTACCACAGTTTGGGATTGGTAAAGACTGGCGAAATCTGTTTGTTTGTCTTTGTTTCGGCACCAAGACGAAAAGTAGTGTATGAAGCTTTGGAGTTTTTGGTTGAAGAAATAAAAGAAAAAACAGCAGTTTTTGGCAAGGAAATTTTTGAAGACGAAAGTTATACTTGGAAAAAGAACACGTAAATAAAAAATAGGCCACGATTACACGGATAAAACTGATTGTCACGAATTTAAAAAGCGATATAAATCATTGTTCATTTAAATAAAACGTTCAGCGTAAATCCGTGTAATCCGTGGCAAAAATATACGTACAGTAGGTAAATCAAGAATCTAAAATCGTTAATCAACAATCTGAAATCTAAATGGTAGATATTACCCATAAAATAATTACACAACGCACTGCAACAGCCCAAGCCATTGTAAAAGTAGGTTCGCCTGAAACGATGCAGGCTATTGTAAATAAAACAGTCCCAAAAGGAGATGTATTGGAAGTGGCACGAACTGCCGGGTTATTTGCGGTAAAAAACACGTCAAATTCGATTCCCGACTGTCACCCGATGCCAATTGAATTCACCGGAATTGAATACGAATTGCTCGAAGATTCGGTGTTGATAAAAGTAACCGTTAAAGCTATTTATAGAACAGGAGTGGAGGTCGAGGCAATGCACGGAGCATCAATAGTGGCTTTGACAATGTATGATATGCTAAAGCCAATCGACAAACAAGTTGAAATTTCAACGATAAAATTATTGCACAAAAAAGGTGGAAAATCCGATTATGGAGTCAAGGATGATCTCAATTTATCGGTGGCAGTTATGGTTTGTTCGGACTCAGTAGCTTCTGGAAAAAAAGAGGATCGAGCAGGAAAAGTAATTACCGATAAAATTAAAAAATTAGGATTAAGCGTTTCCAATTATACGGTGATTCCTGATGAGGTAACCGATATACAGGAAACCATAAACAAATTTTGCGACAGCAAAAAAGACTTGGTTATCATAACTGGCGGAACTGGTTTGTCCAATCGCGATGTTACTCCGGAAGCGGTTATTCCATTATTGGATCGTCGCATTCCGGGAATTGAAGAAGCCATTCGCTCCTACGGACAGGACAGGACACCTTATGCCATGTTGTCTCGAAGTGTGGTAGGTTTCAAGGGAAGTACGTTGATTATGGCTTTACCGGGATCGACAGCGGGAGCAAGCGAATCGATGGATGCGGTTTTCCCGTCAATTTTGCATTTATTCAAAATATTAAATGGTTTTGACCATGGAAAATAAAATCAATCCGATGCAGGACAACCACGGTAGAGCGCATAATTATCTGCGTATTTCGATTACGGAGCATTGTAATTTGAGATGTACGTATTGTATGCCTGCCGAGGGGATTGCGCTTACACCAAGAGCGCACCTGATGACTGCGGACGAGATTGTTACTATTGCCAAAACGTTTGTAAAACTAGGTGTGACCAAAATAAGACTGACTGGTGGAGAGCCTTTGGTAAGAAAGGATGCCAAAGTGATTATTGAACAATTAGGAAAACTGGGTGTTGAATTGACCTTGACAACCAACGGAATTTTGGTACATGATTTCATGGATACCTTCAAGGAAGCTGGAATTACCACTTTGAACGTGAGTATCGATAGTTTGAAACAGGACAAATTCAACGAAATTACCCGTCGTAATTATTTTGAGAAAGTGATTGAAAATATCGGTTTACTTGAGAAAAATGGTTTCAAGGTAAAACTGAATGTTGTCGTTATAAAAGGATTTAATGATAACGAAATTGCTGATTTTATTGAGTTGACCAAAGACCGAGACATTCAGATTCGGTTTATAGAGTTTATGCCTTTTGACGGAAATCGATGGAATAAGGAAAAATTGGTAAGCTATGCCGAAATACTTTCGCAAGTGAGTGATTTTTATGGTGAATCTAATGTAAACCGTTTGCAGGACAGACCAAATGATACTTCCAAGAATCACAAAATTCAAGGCTACCAAGGAAGTTTTTCGGTAATTAGTTCGGTGACGAATCCTTTTTGCGGTACTTGCAACCGAATCCGTTTAACCGCCGATGGTAAATTGAAAAACTGTCTGTTTTCGAATACTGAAACCTCTTTGCTTGATACTTTACGAGCAGGAGATTCAATAGAACCACTGATCTTCCAAAACATAAAATCTAAATTCGCCATGCGAGGCGGAATGGATAATGATACTAAATTCCAAGATCCGCTTCTTTTTTCGAAAAATAGAAGTATGATTAAGATTGGGGGGTAGTGTAATGTCGCAAAGATTCACAAAGTTTATCGAGTAAGGTTTTTAATGAATTTCTAAAAAATCTGCGAAATCTGCGAAATCTGCGTGCCACTATTTCTCACGCAGATTTCGCAGATTGTCGCAGAGAAAAAGGATTTATTTGTAGCAAAATACTTTGTGCCTTAGCGTCTTTTCTGAGAAATTGCGAAAGGTGACGTCTTTTTTTAAAGCGCCAAATTATCCGCAAACTTGTCATTCCGTAGGAATCCCACATTGGTTACTTGTGTTGCATGAGATTCCTGCGGAATGACAATATTGAGAGTAGGTTTTGTGTAAAAGCTTAATCTTTCTGCTCCAAAATACCTGACAAAAATCATTTCGGCACCGCGAAATCGTGAATACCTTTGCGAAATGAACACAGAAAAAGAATCCGGAAAGAAAGGTTATAACAATTACGGGACACATCTCCGTGAGAAATACAACGGAAAAAAAGTTTTCAAGGTAATTGTTGATGGTAATTTTAGCTGTCCCAACCGTGACGGACTGAAAGGTTACGGTGGTTGTACTTATTGCAATGTCGATTCTTTTACGCCCGATATTTCGAGAAAAGCGCCCACGATTGAAGAACAATTGCTTCAGGGGATGGAGCGCGCCAAAAAATCATATAAGGCAGACCAATTCATAGTTTATTTTCAGCCGAATACCAATACTTATGCCCATGTTGATTATCTAAAAAACATTTACGATAGGGCTTTGGCTTTCAATCCTGATGAGGTTGTGGGGTTTTCGGTAGGGACTCGTCCTGATTGTATCGATACCGAAAAAGTGGCTTTACTAGAAAGTTATTGCGACCGTTTTGATGTTGATCTCGAAATGGGAATGGAATCAATGTATGACGAGACCTTGTCCAAAATTAACCGAGGCTGTACCCACGCTGAGTTTGTTTCGGCAGTGGAGCTGTTAAAAGATAGCCCGATCGATTTGTGTGTACATACTGTTTTTGGATTTCCGTGGGAAACCCGAGAAATGATGCTCAACTACATTTCTGAAATTAACCGATTTCCCCAAATAAAATTCGTCAAATTCCATCATCTGCACATTGTCGAAGGCTCGATTATGGGTGTGCATTACAAGCGAAACCCGTTCCCGCTCTTCACTTTGGAACAATACACCGATCTGCTTTGCGATTTAATTCCGCTCCTGCGACCTGATATTGTTATTCAGCGCCTCTTCGGAATTTCCGATTGGGATTTACTAATTGCCCCAAACTGGGGACTTAAAAAAACCGAAATCCAGCATTATATCGATTCTACAATCGAAAAAAGAGGCATCATTCAAGGCTCCCAATACAGGAGTGTATAAAATATTAAAATTAGTTGGGCGTGCTTGATAGAGTAAGTACATTTGTGTTAGCAAAAATATTGACAAAATTAACAGTGTTTTCTCAATGCATTAATGTGTTTTTCAAGGCTCTATTTTTACAGAAACAGTAAAAATTTAACATATTTTTTGGAACTGATAAATGTCATATTTTAATTTTTTTCTGATACCTAATTTTGTGTATGAAAATAAAGGACTTTTATGTCTTTTATAAAACGAATTGATTTCAAATCAATAAAGGCAAAAAATAATTCTGAAACAAAGTAGATATGAAAACGTGGTTAGACAAATGGGAACCAGAAAACGATGAATTCTGGAAAAATACTGGAAGTAAAATTGCATGGAAAACATTGACAATTACAACTTTGTCATTGATATTTTCTTTTGCCTCATGGTTTATGATGAGCGTAATAGCGGTGAAATTACCAGGACTGGGTTTCCCTTTTTCTAAAGACCAGCTTTTTTGGCTGGTGGCAATTCCTGGGTTGGCTGCAGGTTTCTTAAGGATTATCCACACATTTATCCTGCCAATTTATGGAACAAGACACGTTGTGACCGTAGCTACTTTATTGAAACTCATTCCGGTAGTAGGTATCGGATTTGCGGTGATGGATACCAATACTCCGTTTTGGGTATTTGTTCTTTTGGCTATTACCAGTGGTTTTGGCGGCGGCGATTTTTCATCCTTTATGCCTAGTACCAGTTTGTTTTTTCCAAAAAGATTAAAAGGAACGGCTTTGGGAATCCAAGCGGGTATTGGAAATTTTGGAGTTAGTTTAGCACAGTTTATTACCCCGCTTATTTTGAGTGTTAGTATTTACGGGACTACTTCGGTATTTACAAGCATAGATGTTAAGGAGACAAAGAATGTTTTAAAAGATTCAACAGTTGAAAAACAAAATGAAGTTTTTGCAGCCTTGGATGACAAATCACAAAATAAAATTCTGGCGGCTGTAAAGAAACCGGTATTAGATTCGGTTACAGCGGTAACGAAATCAAATGAAAATTTCAAGATTTTTTCTGCATTGCCGCTCAATGAGAAATCTAAAGCGATTGCCAATGCAAACCCTAAATTGGCCGAGAAAATATTAAACAAAATTAGTCCCGAAAATGAGGCGGTTACACATAAGGAAATCTACATTCAATCGGCTGCATTCTGGTACATTGGTTTTCTTTTGGCTTTGGGCGTAATCAGCTGGTTCTTTCTGAAAAGCATTCCAATGCAGGCTTCTATAAAAGAGCAGCTGGATATTTTCAAAAACAAACATACATGGTACTGTACAATTACTTATGTAATGACTTTTGGAACATTCGCTGGTTTGTCTGCAGCATTTCCATTGATGATTAAATTTTTGTATGGCGATTTTCCAAATGCGCCAGATCCTTTGGTTTATGCTTTTTATGGCCCGCTGATTGGTTCTGCTAGCAGGGTTTGTTTTGGTTTTGTGGCTGATAAAGTGGGAGGTGCTATACTGACAACTATAACCGGAATTGGGATTTTGACAGGTGCTGTTATTTTGGTTACCCAAGGATTGGTTTCGCCAACGAGTATGGATCAGTTTCCAATGTTTGTCGCAGTGATACTAGCTATGTTTTTCTTTACAGGAGTTGGAAATGCAGGTACTTTTAGACAGTTTCCTATCATATTTTCAGAGAATCAGCGTCAGGCTGCTGGAGTGATTGGATGGACTGCCGCTATTGCAGCTTTTGGACCTTTTATTTTTTCAAAACTAATTGGAAATAACATTACAGCAAACGGAACAGTAAATCAGTTCTTTATTGGTCTGATTCTTTTCACTATATTAGCTACTTCTGTCAATTGGTGGTTTTATAACCGCAAAGGATGTGAGAAACCAAGCTAAGTTTTTTAGATAATTTATTTTAAATTATAAATAAAAGTCAGCGTAATATTAAATAAAGGAATACTGCGCTGGCTTATGATATTGTAACATATTTTAATTGATTTGTGTTTTCAAAAATACTTAGGTGTTTTTACTTAGTATTTCTTTTGCTAATTTTACAAAAAAATAAAACGGTCTTTTTTAACTGATTTTACGAAGTTTTAAACCGTATTAAATTTTACATTTATGAAGAACAAAACCTATAATACCAAAGCTTTACTGATTGCAACTGGGCTTTCGATCTTTATGATTGCCCTAGTGTTTTATGGGTCAAGAAAACTGCAGAATTTTGACGCTGCACTGGTAACTTACTTATTTGGGACGGTGTTTGCTTTCTTTGGGATTGTATATCGTTATACCGTTTGGCTGCAGCGGCCACCGACTTGGATTTATTTTAAACGCGGGATTACGTATTTGGTAACCGGTAAAGTGTTTTCTCATTTTTGGTTTGCTACCAAAGAATCGGTGGAGAATATTGCGTTTCAGAAGTTTATTTACCCGAGGGGGAAATACCGCTGGGTGGCGCATTTTATGATTGCCGTGGGCTGTACTTCGGCATTTTTGATTACGATACCGCTTACTTTTGGTTGGATTAATTTTGCGATGGCTCCGAATTCCATTTCGGTATATGAAGCCTATTTTTTTGGGTTTAAAGTGATGGATTTCAATCTGGACTCGATTACCGCTTTTTTGACTTTTCATGCATTGAACTGGTCTTCGTATTTGGTTATTTTTGGATCACTTTATTATTTAAGAAGACGTTTGACAAATCCGGGTCTGATTGCTACGCAGTCTTTTGAAGGAGATTTGTTACCGCTTATTTTGCTGATTGCGATTTCGGTTACAGGATTGGGATTGACATACTCGTATCAGTTCATGAAAGGGTTTGCGTTTGATTTCCTGGCGGTTTTGCATGCGGTTACGGTGATTATGTTTTTGATTTGGATTCCGTTTGGGAAGTTTTTTCATATCATTCAGCGTCCGGCTCAAATCGGAGCGCATATTTACAAGAAACAGGGAATGAAAATGGGTATGGCGGTTTGTCCGCATACAGGCGAGGAGTTTGCCACCAAACTGCACATTCAGGATTTGAAAACCGTTACTGAAGAATTGGGTTTCGATTTTACCCACGAAGACGGAACATCACACTTGGATTTGAGTCCAGAGGGCAAAAGATCCCGATTGGCAATGGCGCATTTGAAAGCGAGACAGCAGGGGGGGAATTTGTTTGGATGATGTTTGAGGTTAGAAAAAAGAGGTTAGAGGATAGAAGTTAGAAAAGATAGAATAGATTTAAGAAGGCAGGTTGTGAGAGGGAGAATGTGTTGAAAGAACGAAATGTTTTTGATTGAAAACCTGATGTTGATTTACGGTCGCGTGAGGGATAGAAGCTGGCTACCGAAGTAGCGCGGATAGCCCGACCCCGCGACAATAAGGGGCTGTATAAACGTTCCGATGAGTAAGCCCCTTGTTGTTGCGGGGTCACGCCCAAAGGATGATGATTTTTGATTTAAGATTTTAGAAAAAGAGAACATACATTTATAAAAATATAAAATGGCAAAATTACCTGTAGCAGAGGAGAATATAGTAAAGCATTTTGGGCCGACCCTGAATTATGCGCCCAAGGACGGATATGTGGGAAGAGACGAGCCGGATGAGGCCGTGAAAACGCATTGTTGTTTTTGCGGGATGCAGTGCGGTATTCAATTGCTGGTGAAAGATAATACGGTGGTGGGGTTTGAGCCTTGGATGGAATTTCCTTTTAATGAGGGAAGGCTGTGTCCAAAAGGGGTTCAGCGTTATTTGCAGAATAACCACCCTGATCGATTGATGTCTCCTTTGAAAAATGTTCCGGGACAGGGATTTGCGCCTATTTCTTGGGATGATGCGATGGATAAGACGGTTTCGGAAATTAAAAGGATTCAGGAGAAATACGGGAATGACGCGTTCTCGATGTTGTCGGGGGTTTCGTTGACAAACGAGAAAAGTTACCTTGTGGGTAAATTTGCGCGTGTGGCTCTAAAAACCAAGAATCTGGATTACAACGGCCGTTTGTGCATGGTGAGTGCTGGTGCAGGAAACAAAAAGGCATTCGGACTAGACAGGGGATCAAATAATTATTCGGATTTGGAATATGCCGAAGTGATTATTGTGGCCGGAGCCAATATTAGCGAAACTTTTCCAACGCTGACGCACTGGATTTGGAAAGCCCGTGACAGAGGTGCCAAAATTATTGTGGTTGACCCAAGGATGATTCCTCTGGCGCGAACTGCTGATATTCATTTGGACGTGCGTCCTGGAACCGATTCTGCTTTGTACGGCGCGATTTTGAAATACCTAGTGGATCACGATATGCTGGACCATGATTTTATAGATAATCATACTTCGGGATTTCAGGAAACGATTGATGCCGTTAAGGATTACACCTTGGAATGGGCAGAGGAAGTGACCGGAATTGACAAAAATAAAATACGCGAAACAGCCGAATTGTGGGGCAGGGCCAAAACGAGTTTCCTGCTTCACGCCCGTGGAATTGAGCACCATTCGAAAGGGGTGGATAATGTTTTGGGCTGTATCAATTTGGTGCTGGCAACCGGAAGAATAGGAAAGCCTTATTGCGGTTATGCAACCATTACCGGACAGGGAAATGGTCAGGGCGGAAGGGAACACGGTCATAAATGTGATCAATTGCCTGGAAACAGGGATATAGAGAACCCGGAACACCGTAAGTATATTTCGGAAGTTTGGGGAATCAATGAGAAAGATTTGCCCGGTAAAGGTCTTTCGGCCTACGAAATAATCGAAGCCATTCACCGCGGTGAAATTAAGGGATTGATTTCAATTTGTTTCAATCCGCTGGTGTCTTTACCGAACAGCAATTATGTTCGCGAGGCATTGGAAAAACTGGAATATTACGTGTGTATCGACTTTTTTCTGAATGAAACCGCACGCCATGCCGATATTGTGCTGGCAGGTTCCCTGCAGGAAGAGGAGGAAGGTACCACCACATCTGCAGAGGGAAGAGTGATCCGAATCCGTCAAGCGGTAACGCCTCCGGGAATGGCTAGAACCGATACTTCTATTATTCTGGAATTAGCCAAACGTTTGGGCGTGAAAGATAAATTTACGTTTGAAAACAGTGAAGCTATTTTCAACGAACTACGCGTAGCTTCTAAAGGCGGAACGGCAGATTACTACGGAATTACTTATAAAAGAATTGAGGATAATATGGGAATGTTTTGGCCTTGTCCAAGCGAAGACCATCCGGGAACGCCAAGGTTATGGGAAGACAGAAAGTTTAAAACTCCTGACGGAAAAGCGCATTTTAATCCTGCTCCGTACAAACTTCCGGGCGAAGTGACAGATGCCGATTATCCCGTGATTTTGACAACAGGCCGTGTAGTATCTCAATATTTGAGTGGTACGCAAACACGAAGAATCGGTAAGTTGGTTGATCAATTTCCTGAACCGTTATTGGAAATTCATCCTAAACTGGCACAGCAATACGGAATCAAACAAAGAGAATTAATAAAAGTTTCCACCCGACGTGGAGAAGGAATTTTCCCTGCGAATATAGTTGAGACCATTCGGGAGGATACCGTTTTTATACCTTACCACTGGTCAGGTAAAAAGTCGGCCAATCAGTTAACGCCAGGAACGTTGGATCCTATTTCCAAAATACCGGAGTTCAAAGTTTGTGCCTGTCACTTGGAACCGCTTAAGGAAATTGCGCCTCCATCTAAAGAATCAAAAGCGTATGCAAGTGTTTAATCTATAAAAAGGAAAAATGAATTATACGAGTTTCAATAAAAACGAGGAATTTTTTGTAGATATGCAGCGCTGCATTGGCTGCAAAGCTTGTGAAATGGCCTGCGCCGAATGTGAAACCAACGGTCAGGAATCCTTAATCAGCGTCAATTATGTCGATCGGGCTTCGACTGTGCAAACCACTGTTCAGGTGTGTATGCACTGCGACGATCCGGTATGTGCCAATGTATGTCCCGCGGATGCGATTTCCAAGGACGAAAACGGAATCGTGCATACCGCCAATACCGAAAGATGTATCGGTTGTTCAAACTGTGTGTTGGCCTGTCCGTTTGGCGTGCCGAAAAAAGAAGAATCCTACGACCTGATGATGAAATGTACGATGTGTTACGACAGAACCAGCATTGGCAAAAAACCAATGTGTGCGACGGTTTGTCCAAGTGGTGCTTTGTTTTTTGGTACAAGAACCGAAATCGAGGAAATGCGCCCGAACAGCACGCCGGTTAATACTTTTATTTTTGGGAAGGAAATTGTCAATACCAAAGTCAATATCATGATGCCGAAAGGAAGTTCGGAGCTGATTATATATTAGGTATTAAGTAGCAAGTATTAAGTATTAAGACTTGGGACAATAAATAATTAGAATGCAGATGGCTTCTGAAGAAAAACTGAAACAAAACTTTTTACAACATAATAAAATGTCAAAAGAAGATAATTTAAATAAAAACTGGAAGAAAGATTTTCCGGTCCTCAAACAACAAGCGACCAATGTAAGCCGTCGTGATTTTGCCAAGTTCCTGACCCTGGTTTCGGGTGGACTGATGGTAGGCAGCGGACTCGTTGCCGCCAAAGCCTATCTGCTTCCCAAAGAAGAAGTTGAGGGAGAGCATTTTGTATGCAAAAAAGATGAAGTTCCAGTGGGCGGTACGAGAGGTTTCGTAATTGAAGGAAGTACCATACCTTATATACTGATTCATCTGGAAAATGGTGACTTCAAAGCGTATGAGCAAAAATGCACCCATTTGTCGTGTTCTGTATTTTACAAACCAGGCACCGGAATTATTCATTGTCCGTGTCATGAAGGTTCATTTGATGCTAAAACAGGAGATGTTTTGGGCGGACCGCCACCAAGAGCATTGCCAAGCCTGGAAGTTTTTTTCAAAGAAAATGATGTTTATGTAAAAGCTTCCCATCAGGAAGAACACGCAGTTTAAAACTAAAATAAAATACTATGAGTACTTTTAGAACCAGCCAGAATCAAGCGAATCCCAACAAGCTGAACAACATTCTTTCGACTTTGATATTCATATTGATTTTGAATGTCACCATTCAGATCTGGCTGTTGTATGCCTCTTTGAACAACGCTTTAGATAATAATAAAGAAATTTTAATACCGGCCTTTGTGGCTTCTTTAATTTTGTTTTTAATAGGTTTCAGCTGGCTGTATTATTTGCCATCTGGGAATAAACCACAGCAGAAATAGCTATTAAAAAAAATCAGTTCATTACAATCCTAGTCTAACGACTGGGATTTTTTTTAGAAAATGATTTAGGTATGGCTTCCCGTAGAAAAGGCTCCTTGGCTTGATCCTATTAATAATTGAATACTCACCAGTATTCGTGGGAATTAATGGAGACTTTTTTAAATAACAGGTTAATAGTTAGGTAAATATTAAATACATTTGAGGTGTTTGAATAATTGTAAATAAAATCAGTAAAGTCTTAAACACATCCCCCAATGTCCAAAAAAACGCTTCTATTACTCGGCTTCATCTTATTAAAATTTATATTGCAATATTCATTAATCAGTTCCGATTATGACTTGCAGCGGGACGAATATTTACATTTAGATCAAGCGCATCATCTGGCGTGGGGATATTTGTCCGTTCCTCCATTTACTTCCTGGATTTCGTCTCTGATTTTACTGCTGGGAAACTCGATTTTTTGGGTAAAATTTTTTCCAGCTTTGTTTGGCGCTTTGACTATTGTCGTGGTATGGAAAGCCATTGAAGAGCTAAAAGGAAATTTATTTGCTTTAATTTTGGGTGCTGTCTGCGTATTCTTTTCTGCACTTTTGAGGTTAAATACTTTGTATCAGCCCAATTCTTTTGATGTGCTTTGCTGGACGGCTTTTTATTTTATCTTAATCAAATACATCAATTCCGAAAACGCAAAATGGCTATATGTGTCAGCAATCGTTTTTGTTTTTGGTTTCCTTAATAAGTACAATATTGCGTTTTTATTTATTGGTCTCGTTCCAGCAATTGCAGTAACACAACAGCGAAAAATTTTTGCACAGCCAAAATTATATCTGGCTTTTGCCTTCGGGCTATTGCTTATTTTGCCTAATCTTTTGTGGCAATACAGGAATAATTTCCCCGTGATTCATCATTTAAAAGAATTAGCCGATACACAGCTGGTTTATGTAGATAGATTGGGTTTCTTAAAATCGCAATTGCTGTTTTTTATTGGCTCATTATTAGTCATAGTTTCAGGATTGTTATCGTTATTATTTTATAAGCCATTTAAAAAATACAGGTTTTTCTTTTGGTCTATAGTTTTTACTCTGGCCATTTTTATGTATTTCAAAGCCAAAGATTATTATGCTATTGGACTTTATCCAATCTATATTGCTTTCGGATCTGTTTATTTAGAAAATCAATTAAAAGAAGGCTGGAAAAGGTATTTACAGCCAGTTTTGATTGTGATGCCCATACTTTTCTTTATTCCAATGTACACTGCTTTTTTTCCAAACAAAAGCCCGGAATATATTGTGGCTCACTCAAAACCATATCAGGATCTTGGATTGCTGCGCTGGGAAGATGGCAAGAATCATTCATTGCCTCAAGATTTTGCCGATATGCTGGGCTGGAAAGAATTGGCAGTAAAAGTAGATTCGGTTGCTGAAACATTACCGGATCTGGAGCATACAATAATTCTCTGCGATAATTACGGGCAAGCGGGGGCAATCAATTATTATTCTAAAAATAAAAGAGTAACCGCTAATTCCTTCAATGCTGATTATGTCAATTGGATTTCTTTGGATAAAGAAATTAAAGACGTGGTTTTGATAAAAGAAAAGAATGACGAAGACCCAGAACGGAAAGTTGAAAAACCATTTTTTGACACGATTTATGTTGCTGCAAAGCGCATGAATAAATACGCAAGAGAGTCCGAAATTACTATTTATGTTTTAAAAGGAGCCAAAATAGATGTAAGGAAAAGAATCAAGCAGGAAATAGACAGTGAAAAGAATTATGAGTAATTTTTTTAAACCTATCACTCTGATAATATTTGAAATTCCAGCATAACTTTTTTAGGAACAAAAAAGTTATGCTGGTTAAATATCTTTCGAAGCATATTTAATAAACCCCCCGCAATTGCCGTTGCGATCAATAGACTGCTGAACGATAAGGCTTCCAATATCAGTCATATTATTCAGTTCGTATAAATCTTTGCTGGCACTATGGGATTTAATTTTTTCATCAATTTCGTTCTGCAGGTTTCTGAGCGTTTCGCTGGCTTTTAGTAAATCCAGATCAAACCGTACAATTCCTGCATTCTGACGCATCAATAATTGAAGTTTTGCTTTTGTCTGTGCGATATATTCTGGAGCAGTTTTCTCCTTAGACTGGTTTGGCCAGACTGGAATTTTATCAACTGTTTTTGGAGCGATAAATGGATTTTCTGCCAAGTAATGGTACACTTTGTCTGAATATACCAAAGCTTCTAAAAGTGAGTTTGAAGCCAGCCTGTTTGCACCATGCAAGCCTGTTCGGGAACATTCGCCACAGGCAAATAAATTTTCTATAGAAGTTTTTCCGTTACGGTCTACCACAATTCCGCCACAAAGATAATGCTGGGCAGGAACAACAGGAATCCATTCTTTTTCCAAGGCGATACCCATTTTTTTGCAATGGTTATAAATCATCGGAAAATGTTTTTTGAATCCTTCCATGTTCAAATGGGTACAATCCAGATAAACACATTCATCACCCGATTTTTTGAGTTCCAGATCAATGCTTTGAGAAACAATATCTCTCGAAGCCAGATCACCTCTCGGGTCGTAATTCTCCATAAACAAATCACCCTTTTTGGTTCTCAAACGGGCACCAAAACCGCGCACTGCCTCGGATATTAAAAATTTAGAACCACTCCCTTTATCATACAGAGCCGTTGGGTGAAATTGTATAAATTCCATGTCCTGAATCACAGCATTGGCCCGGTACGCCATTGCGATTCCATCGCCGGTTGCTATAACAGGATTGGTAGTATGTCCGTATAAATGCCCGATACCGCCAGTTGCCAGTAAAGTAAAATCGGATTGGTAAGTGAGTATTTCGTTGGTTTTTTCGTCAAGCGCATAGGCACCAACGCAGCGATTATCCTGCGTAATTAATTCTAATGCAAAATGATGATCCAGAACCGTAATGTTTTCTTTCTGCATTACCTGTTCTAAAATGGCACGCTGAATTTCGTAACCCGTCTGGTCTTTGTGATGAACGACCCTGTTTTCAGAATGTCCGCCTTCTTTGCCTAAATCAAAAGTTCCTTTGGTGTTTTTATCAAACTGAGCTCCCCATTCGATTAATTCCTTTAATCGTTTAGGGCCTTCGGTTACAACCATTTTTACTACTTCTTCGTCACATAATCCGTCACCGCAGATCAGCGTGTCTTCGATGTGTTTCTGATACGAATCCTCGGTTTTGTCAGTAACAATGGCAATGCCGCCCTGAGCATATTTGGTGTTGGACTCGTCAGCATTGGCTTTGGTTACAATGGTAATGTTCCGGTCAGGAAAACGATTGGCCATTTTAAGAGCAAATGTCAAGCCAGCTACTCCTGAACCTATAATTAAATAATTGGTTGTAATCATTCTTAAGATAGTTCGAGCATACGTTCGATAGGGATTAATGCTTTTTCTCTAATGTTATCGGGAACATTCACTTCGGGAGTTTCATTCAATAAACAATCGTACACTTTTTGCAAAGTATTCATTTTCATATACCCACATTCACTGCAGGCACAAGTATTGTCTTCGTTTGAAGGAGCTGGAATCAGGATCTTGTCAGGCACTTCCTGTTTCATTTTATGCAGAATACCCGCTTCGGTAGCTACAATAAATTTGCTGCTTGGATTGGTTTTTACATAATTAATCATCCCTGCGGTAGATCCAATATAGTTTGCAGTTTTCAGGATATGCGTTTCCGATTCTGGGTGCGCAATGATTTGAGCATCTGGATTTTGTTTGTACAAAGCCACCAGTTTGTCTAGTGAAAATGCTTCGTGAACAATACAGGAACCGTCCCAAAGCAGCATTTTTCTGCCCGTTTGTTCCATTACATATTTTCCTAAATTTTTATCTGGAGCAAAAATAATTGGTTTGTCTTTAGGGATAGATTCTACAATTTTTACAGCATTGGATGAGGTAACCACAATGTCTGTCAATGCCTTAACTTCGGCAGAACAGTTTACGTAAGTGATAACTATATGATCGGGATGTGCCTCGGTAAATTTTTTGAAATCCTCTGGAGGACACGATTCGGCCAGGGAACAGCCTGCTTTTAAATCTGGTAAGATTACTTTTTTGGTCGGGTTTAATATCTTGGCAGTTTCAGCCATAAAATGAACTCCTGCAAAAAGAATAATATCGGCATCTACTTTCATTGCTTCCTGAGATAATCCCAAGCTGTCTCCCACATAGTCAGCTACATCCTGGATATCGGATTCTTGATAATAATGCGCTAGTATTACCGCATTTTTTTCTTTTTTTAATTCCAATATACGTTCTTTAAGACTTTTCATTTTTAAAAACTTTAATGGTGTTTTTTTAATTGAGATTAATTCTATGCAAATATAAGGTAAAACTTTGAAGCTGCACGTTGCCGCAAGCTTTCTAAACCGTTCAAAAAAAATGTTTTTGTTAAAAAATTCTCGCTGTGGTTTTTGCAACCCGCAAATCTATTGGAATATGTTTGACGTTCGTATGACATTTATCAGTTTTTAAGCAAATTAGTATGGTGATATTTGCAAAATGTTTAATAAACCAATTTACACATATGACAACTAAAAAACCATTACATACTTTCCATATTCCGGTGATGGGATTGGCCTATACAATTGATAGTCCGATACGTGTGGCGCAATATGGAATCTCATCTGTTGTATCGATTATAGATGACGATTTAATCGAAAAAATGAACGCTTTTTACAGCGAAAAATTTAAAATCCCATATCAGGAAATTACCGAAAAAATCCATGATTATCGTGCTGAACGTGTTACTTCTTATTTGAATCTGATGGATACTATCGTAAAAGATAAATTCGAAAAATTCAAAGCAGAATTAGCCGAAAGCAAACAGGCTCTGGAGAATTATATTGCAATGCTGCCTAATAAATCGGAAATCAAAAAAGGGCTTCAAAATTTAATCGATGACGGAATTGCTTTTAAGGAAACCATCAAAAATTATCTTGAAGAAAATCTTTCGGCTGGTGAAATCGACGTGAATATCATGACCAAAGTTGATAAGGATAATTTTATCAAGGACGAGCAATTGCCAGTAGAATTCAATGATGCACATGCTTCGCTGCGAGGTTTTGCTAATAGTAATTTGTCTTCTTCAGTAGTACTTTCGGCAGGGATGAACCCGAGATTGTATGCGTATTTTGAAAACTTTCCTGTTTTTTATCCAGATGCCAATAATAAGCTGCAAAAGAAGATTATCCTGAAAGTAAGCGATTTCCGTTCGGCAATGATTCAAGGAAATTTCCTGGCCAAAAAAGGACTTTGGGTTTCTGAATACCGTATTGAATCTGGTCTGAATTGCGGTGGTCACGCCTTTGCTACTGATGGTTATTTATTAGGGCCAATTTTGGAAGAGTTCATGCAAAAGAAAGAGCAATTGATTCAATCTGCTCATGAGCTGATGGTGAAAGCTTTGGAAATAAAAGGCATGCCTGTTCCAGAGACACCTTTAGAATTAAAAATTACCGTTCAGGGTGGTGTAGGTACTGCCGAAGAACATGAATTTTTGTTAGAAAAATACCAAGTAGATTCAGTGGGCTGGGGTTCACCGTTTTTATTGGTTCCCGAAGCGACTTCTGTTGATGCAGACACAAGAAGATTGTTGGAAAAAGCCAAAGAAGACGATTTTTATCTGAGCCATATTTCACCATTGGGAATTCCGTTCAATGCCGTGAAAGGTACAACGAATGAGTTTTTCAAGCAAAAACGTATTAATGAAAATAAAGCTGGAAGCTCTTGTCCAAAAAAATTCCTGGCTTTGAGTAAAGAGTATGGACCAAAAGGAATGTGTCCTGCTTCAAAAAGTTATCAGGATTTAAAATTGGAAGAATTAGAAGCTGTGAAAGATTCATTATCTCAATTGGATTTTGATAAAAAGAAGAACAGTATTACTGAAAAATCATGTCTGTGTGTAGGATTGGCCAACACTGCTTATCTGGAAAACAACATTAAAATAAAAGGTCAGTCTCAAGGAGTTGTGATTTGTCCAGGACCAAATCTGGCTTATTTTGACAAGGAAGTTTCGCTTTCGGATATGGTGAAACACATTTATGGAAATGCTTCAGTACTTGGGAATGGTGAACGTCCAAATGTAATTATCAATGAATTGAAAATGTACATGGATTATCTGAAAAAAGAAATCAATGAATTTTCAGAGCAGATAACAGCACCTCAGGTAAAAAAACTGAAGGCTTTCAAGAGTAATCTGAATGAAGGAATTGAATATTACCAGTCATTATTAGCATCAAATAATTGGTTTGAGAAAAGCAAACAAAACATCGAGAATCAATTGAAACACTATAAGAGTGAACTGCTTGAACTTTGTATCCCCGAACTGGTCGCAGTTTAATCATGAAAAGGCTTGATGAAAATCAAGCCTTTTTTTGTTTTAGCAGTCACGATATTTTATTCAGTATAATCCTTGAACAAAGTTTCGCCTTTTACCAACCATGCAAAACCAAAGCTTTCTACTGCTAATGTTTCCATCCAGAAAGTCAGCGGAAATGTTTTAAAGCATTCTTGAGGAATGATTTTAAGAAATCCTGCAAATGGTACCAGAATTGCCAAAAACATCAATATGGCACAAGTCCTGTAAATTCTGTTTCGCAGAATTTTTTTACTTCCTCTTTTACTTGGCGTCTTATTTGATTTCGTAAAAAGAAAAAAGCACATATAAGATAAGCAGAGGAAAAATAATCCCGAAACAGCATAATGAAAATACATTCGGAAATCGCTTGCAGGCAATAGCGTTACAGCATACTTTTTGGCAGGATCACAGCATATTTCCGTAATATTACTTGTGGGAAATAAAACAGCCAGCAATGCAAAAATTCCAGCAGATGAGGAAATGTAAAAATCAGCTGGCTCTTTGCCTTTATAAACAATCAGGAAAAAAGCAAGAAGACTTAGGATAATTACAAAAATACTGCTGACTCTAGTGTAATAATAATGGCTGATGGATTCCAGAGGATATTCAAGCCCATTGTCAAGATAAAGGAACCCAAATAATAATAGGGGCAATGCCATCCCCAAAACACCAATCAGCTTTCGGAGTGTTAAACTATTGGTAAGCCAAATGGTGTTGTCGTTTTTGTAATCTACTTTTAAAATGGAATTTAAATCAGAGGGATTAGATCGGGACATGATAATTCAGTTATTTAAATATCATGTAAATATAAGATTACTTTTTAATATCTTAAAAAAGTATCTCCGGTCTTTATTCCTAAAGCTAATTCCTCTAGATTGGTATTCTCTAGCATGTAGGCCAGTTCGCTCCGTATGGATTTGAATTTTTCATGCATGGGGCAGGGGTGATCTTCGGAGCAATGGGCCAGACCCAATCCGCAGCCGGTAAAAACACGGTCGCCTTCTAAGGCATTTACTATTTGTGCCAATTTAATTTCTCTCATCGTTTCCCTAGGAATCTCGAAACCGCCACCAACTCCTTTTATGGAATTTATGAGGTTGTCTTTGGAAAGAATCTGAAGGATTTTGGCTGTAAAAGCCTCGGGGGAATCAATTTTTTTGGCAATGTCTTTTAGCCCAACTCTTTTGTTCTGATAAGATTCTGAGGCTATGAAAATCGTGGCACGAATGCCGTATTCGCAGGTTTTGGAAAACATAATCGGTTTTTTACAAATTTAAGAAATTAGTTTTATTTTGAGTAGTAAATACCATAGTTTTGAGTGTCTAAATTGGTGTTTTTTTACTGTTAATCAGCAGGCTTCCTGTTAGTAATAAAAGCCCTAAAGGCAATGGAATGCTGGCAATAAATAAATTGAAATAATAATCAGGAAATGACACATTGTTCAGGAATAACCACGTGCCTTGGAGGAACAAAAGAAGTTCGGTTGCCACAAATCCCAATAGAAAAATCTTGACTCCCCATTTCTGGATTTTATGCTGCACATTTAAAAAACCATTCTGCAGCGCAAATGCAAACAGAAAGCCAGTTATAATTCCTAACATCGTTAAATGGATGTATCCAACAACAAAATCTCTTATCTGATGCGATACGTGGGCTAATTCGGGAACCAGAACTGCTAATTGAATAAAGATTTTTAATGCCAATGAGCACAATGCAAATCGGTAAACTATTTTTTCTAATGAAGAAAGAGTTGCAAAGAATCCTTGGAATTGCGTTTGGATAAGCTGTGCAAAAAGAACTAACGAAATTAACTGAATTGAAATTCCAACAGCATTTATCCAATGAAAAACTGGGCTGGACAAATACCAGCTCACAGGCAAAGCCAATGTTAATACCGTTGCCGTAACGAATAAATTATAAAACAACTGGAATTTTTTCTCTTCAATATTTATTTTAGACTGCTTAAAAAACAAAGCTAACACCGCAAATAAAAACCAGCCGTTAAATTGAAAATGAAGGAAAAACTGAATCGCAATCTGGTAAAAGGCACTTGCCTTTCCAAGCAATCCCACCGCTGGGCCCAGGCACCAAACGCCAAGCGTCGAAAAAACCATAAAAAACAAAGCCGTCCGCAGCATTTTTTTTTCGGGGAAGGTGCTTGGTTTTGCATCTTTCCAGATCAAATGAACGAAATAATAACTGCAGAAAATATGCAATGTTGAAAATAAGATCGAAGCAAAAGCATATCCCTCCGCTGGAAAATCAATCATCATTCCAGCCACTGCAAATTGGGTTACCCAGAATAATCGATTGTATATGGGTTTTTGCTGGTCTTCTTTTGATACAAAAAAATGAATGATCAGGCAGTACAGCATCAAATAGACCCAGCCCAGCATCGCTACGTGCGAATGTCCATGCATCAAAAACTGAAAATTAATTCCTTCAATAGGCGCAACATACATCATACGGAGCAGCAAGCCCATCAATGAAGCAATAAAAAAGTTAATGAAACAAGTTAATATCCAAGATTTTTTCATAATAATTCAGACAAAATATTTTTTAACCATTTAAGGCATTTAAGTTTTTTTGTTGGCCGAACAAAGCTTAGAAGTTCATATAAGTATGGTTGCATAAACTTAATATTGTCATTGACAATGTTTCTCCACAATCTTGTCAATTGCTAGGATTCCGGCAGAATGGCAAACTTTGTAAGTTTTTAATCTGTGTAATCAGGGGCAAAAAAAGCAAGCATTTTTGTTTTCATAATGGTTAGAATTTTAAAAACCACCGAAACGCACAAATGAACCAAAAATAACCATCAAAACCCCAATAATAGTAACTGATATTATATGAAAAGTCATTTCGGGCAATTTGCTCGAATCATTTTTCAGTTTTGGCAGAACCCGAAACTGCGCACTCAGTGCAAAAGCCAATGTGAGTAATAACAGAACCAGTTTTGAAGAAACGGTTTTTTCAATAGGTGTTTCAAACTGAAACCAATATTCTGCCGTTACACCGTATTTGTATGCCATTAAAATCCCTGTAATAATTAGCAAAGCCAAAGCAGACATTCCAACAGGCTCATATTTTTTTTCGTAATCTAAAATGATATGCTGATTTTTTTCCTTCAGTGCTTTTGGCAAATAAGCAAAACAGAGCAAGAGATGCCCTCCAACCCAAATTGTGGCGCTCAAAAGATGAATGATTAATAAAAGATGATGATTCATAGGTTTGGAATTTGAGTATTTTGTTAAAGCTCACTATGTTATTCAATATGAAAAGTGACTACTAATTTTATAATTTTTAAAATTATAAAAATTCGTGCAATACTCTAATGCATTAAGCAAAAGTATTCATTCGTGCATTCGCAGCGATAAACTTATCCTCTAAAATGCACTTTTATTTTATCTGTAGAAAGGTTCCCGTTTTCTAATTCTTTAAATGAATGCCCTAATTTTTCTATTGTTTCGGATCCATTTACAAAATGCTGAATATAATAATTTCCTGTATACCCGGTGTTTTCCAGATAAGAAACCATTTCCTGAATATCCTTTTTCTTTAATAAATCAGAATGTACGGTGGTGCGGACTTCAAACGTGATTTTGCTTTCCAGCAATAAATGTAATGACTTTTCGAAAGGTATGAAAAGTTTTGATTGTGTTATCTTTTCAAATTGGGCAGGCATCGCTTTAAAATCGAGTGCCACATAATCAATAAGTTCTTTTTGGATAAGTTCTTCCAGTACTTTGGGCTGTGAGCCATTTGTGTCAATTTTTACCAGAAAACCCATTTTTTTGACTTCGGCAATAAATGAGATGGATTTTTTGTGCAGCAGACATTCGCCTCCGCTAAATACAACGGCGTCTAGCAATTGCGTTCTTCCTCTCAGGAACCCAAGTACATTTTGGAAAGAGATGATTCCTTTGCCAAAAACAATTTCGGGATTATAACAATACAAACACCGCATATTACAGCCTGCAAACCAAAGAATACAGGCTGATTTATGGGGATAATCCAATAGGGTAAAAGGGGTTACACTATAAATGGGCTTAGCAGCACTTTCCTTCTGTGAAATGAGTTCGTTGTTTGTGTTCACCTTTTTTTCCTATGTTAAAGCTTTCTACGGGTCTGTGGTAGCCCATTACTCTTGTGTACACCAAACATTTGGTGCGCAATTCTTGATTTTGTTCTAAAATCGGGTTGGTTGGCTGTTTCATATTTTAATAGTTTTATAGTGGTTTAAGAGTTTAAAACTGTTTCATGTTGTTTTCGCAGTTTATCGCCTAATATTGTTAATGACAAAATCGAGGAATAGCTTGCGGTTTAAAACATTTTGAAATCAATTTAAGCTTCAATATATTTCGTTTTTTCCTCAATGATGGCTTCATCACATTTCGGACAATATTCGTGTTCTCCGTTTAAATAGCCATGTACAGGACATACGCTAAAAACAGGAGTGACCGTGATGTAAGGCAATCTGAAATTACTGATCACTTTCTTGACAAATTGTTTGCAGGCTTCGGATGAACTGATTTTTTCGCTCATATACAAGTGAAGAACCGTTCCTCCAGTATATTTGCATTGCAGCTGATCCTGCAATAACAGAGCTTCAAAAGGATCCTGAGTAAAATCTACCGGAATCTGTGAACTGTTCGTATAATAAATATTTTCGCCTTGTCCTGCCTGAATAATATCTTCATAGCGTTTTTTGTCTTCTTTGGCTAAGCGGTAAGTCGTTCCCTCTGCAGGAGTTGCTTCCAGATTATAAAGATTACCGGTTTCTTCCTGGAATTCTTTCATCCTGTTGCGAATGTGTTCCAGAATCTCTGCGGCAAATTCGATACCTGTATCCGAAGTGATAGTGTCTTCGTTATTGGTGAAATTTTGTATCATTTCGTTCATTCCGTTCACCCCGATAGTCGAAAAGTGATTTCTCAGATGCTGCAGATATCGTTTGGTGTACGGATACAATCCACGGTCATACATTTCCTGGACGAATACTCTTTTTTTCTCCAATGTCGATTTGGATAAGTATAAAAGCTCATCCAGCTGCTGGTATAATTTATCCTTATTTCCTTTGTTCAGATAACCCAAGCGTGCCATATTTATAGTTACCACACCAATACTTCCAGTCATTTCGGCACTTCCAAAAAGGCCGTTTCCACGTTTAAGCAGTTCACGTAAATCGAGCTGCAAACGGCAGCACATACTGCGTACAGCATTCGGTTTATAGGCGTTCTCGTTTTCAACCTGGTTTCCGTTTTCGTCCAGAACATATTGGCTTCCGATGAAATTCTGGAAATACGAAGAACCAATCTTGGCCGTATTTTCAAAAAGCAGATCGGTATTTTCTCCATCCCAGTCAAAGGCTTCAGTGATATTTACCGTTGGAATAGGGAAGGTGAAAGGCTGTCCATTGGCATCACCCTCGGTCATTACCGTATAATAAGCCTTGTTGATGAGGTTCATTTCTTTTTGAAAATGCTCATATCTCAAGTCTGTGACTTTAGAAACGCCTCTTTTTTTAGCTCTGATTAATAAATCGGATGTGATGCTGTCTTCCAAAAAATGACGGTCATTTTTTGTCGGAATCTGAGTTTTTAAATCATCAGGAACAATCCAGTCCAAAGTAATATTGGTAAAAGGCGATTGTCCCCAGCGCGCTGGAACATTCAAGTTGTACACAAATCCTCTTACAGCCTTTAAAACATCATCAAAACCTAGATTATCCTTAAAAACATACGGAGCCAGATAGGTGTCAAACGAACTAAAAGCCTGCGCTCCTGCCCATTCGCTCTGCAGGATTCCAAGGAAATTAGCCATTTGCCCCAAAGCTTCCCTAAAATGAGATGGCGGTTTGCTCTCTACACGTCCTCGAACTCCATTGAAACCTTCGTTCAGCAATACGCGCAGACTCCAGCCGGCACAATAACCCGTGAGGCAATCCAGGTCATGAATATGAATATCGCCATTGCGGTGTGCATAGCCTTCCTCTTTAGAGTACACTTTGTCCAGCCAGTAGTTGGCAATAATTTTTCCTGCAACATTGTTTACCAATCCTGCATTTGAGTAGGAAGTATTGGCATTGGCATTGATTCGCCAATCAGTCTGCTTGATGTATTCTTCGATGGTTTGTGTGCTGTCAACATAGGTAGTGTCGTCATTTAATCCTTCAATATGTTCACGCTGCAGTTTTCGGGTGTGGCGAAAGAGCATGAAAGAACGCATTACGTCAAAGTATTTTTTTTCGTAAAGTTTCTTTTCAATCATGTCCTGGATCTCTTCGACTGCCCAGACTTCTTCATTTTCAAGCTGAATAATGATGTCCTGAAAAATACTTTCATCAACGACTATGGAGACACTGTTGAAACTTTTTTCAATAGCATCTTTGATTTTATAACTTTCAAATGGCTTGTATTTCCCATTTCTCTTGATAACGTAGTTCCCCATAGTTGTTGATTTTAAGTGATTAATTAATTATGATTGTGCCGAAAAATCTTTTTCGAGCTTAGTCGCTTTTGGAAACAGAATATTGTTTTCTAAGTGAATATGTTTGTGTAAATCCTGTTCGAATTCCTGCAGCATTGCAAAAGTTACTTTATAGGTATTGCAGGCATCTGCTGGCGGAGTATAATCGTTGCTTAATTGCGCAATTTTTCTAAAACGTTCTCCTTCGGCATCGTGTTCGTGCATCATCATAGCGATTGGGTTTTCTACAGTTCCAAAGTGTGGCTGCGCAATCAATTCATCAGAAATGGTGGCTTGAACCATTTTTTTTATGAAAGGAAATAAAATAAGTTCCTCTTTTTTCATGTGTTGTGCCAATTCTCCCGCACACCCTTTGAAAAGCTCGTTGATTTGTAACAGCTCAGGATGATTAGCTCCGTGTACTCTGCTCAATTTGTCTAAAAACTGAAGTAATGTTGGCGTTTTTTCTGAAACATAACGGTGATGGGTTTTTTCAATATAATCGGCTAATAAATCAATTGGCCAGGAATTATAATCAATACCAGTATCTCCTTTTGTATTCAAAACAGCTTCAATTTCTTTCAATAAATCATCAGAATTTACAGATTTTTTTTCACATGCTTCTTCAATGCTTCGGTTGCCATTACAGCAGAAATCAATGCCATATTTTGAAAATAAAGCTGCTGTTCTAAAGTCTTTTGCTACATATTCACCAATTGTAATTTTTTCTAAAGTTTCCATATTGTTGTATTTTATGATTAAAATTATTTTACAAAAATAATGATTTTTTTGAATAAAAGACAAGTTTATCCGAAATTAAATTTATTATTTTAAAATTGATGTAAAATATTGAATGTGAAAACAATGAGAAAAGTGTTGTTCCCTTTTTTTGACTATGTAATTTTACAATTTATTAAAAATTAGGAACATGATTTTTATCATATTTTAGGTACAACTTAAGAACATTCGTATGTTGAAAACTTAAAAATTTTTCGGCTTATGAAGTTTTACCTATATATAATAGCTCATCAGAAAAAATAAAATATTTTGAGTAAAAAAAATGCTTTTTTTGAATAAAAGACAAAAATATCTTTTATATTTGCAAAAGAATAAAAGACAAAAATATCCTTTATTCGGAATTCAAAAATTATTAACTAACAAAAACAGATTATTATGCTTTCAAAATCACAAGCACGGGCATTTTTTCTGGGAGGGACATTAGTCACATTTTTAATCTTTATCGGATTGACTATTTATTCGTTTATGCCCAGAAATGATCAAACCAATTACAAGGCGATTGACAAACAAGTAGTAAGAGGAAAAGAAATTTGGGAACACAACAATTGTATGGGCTGTCATACTATTATGGGCGAGGGAGGCTATTATGCACCCGAGCTGACAAAAGTTATCGACCGCAGGGGCGAAGGCTATGTCAAAGCGGTATTGATGTCACCTGTGCCTTGGGCGCCAAACGGCCGAAAAATGGTGGTTTATCACATGAACGAAAAAGATGCCGATGCTATGGTAGCCTATTTCAAGTGGATAGGAAAAATTGATTTGAATGGGTTTGACCGTGTAGTCTCGCCATTATCTAAAGATGAATAATTAAATAAGATATATTATGAAATATAAATCACAAAAAGTTGCCTATTGGTTTTTTGCACTGTGCATGCTATTGTTCTCACTGCAAATAGTTTATGGCTTTATCATGGGCTTTGACCGTATAGGAATTCAGGTATTGCATGATGTTATCCCTTTTAACGTTGCCCGGGCAGTACATACCAATTTACTGGTTGTCTGGTTGTTAACCGGATTTATGGGTGCCGCTTATTATATTATTCCCGAAGAAGCACAGCGCGAATTGATTAGCGTAAAATGGGCTTACGTTCAGCTGATTTCATTGGCAGTTGTGGGAGTTATCGCCTTAGTGGGTTTTCACTTCAACCATTGGGAAGGAAGAAAATTTCTTGAAATTCCGAGAGAGCTGGATTTCTTAGTAGTTATCAATGTACTGCTGTTCTTAGGATTGATTTTAGGAACTTTATGGAAAGGAAAACGCAAAACTACAACCGCTTTGGTATTGACAATGGGTCTGCTGTTTGCCGCCTTATTGTATCTGCCTGGAATGATCTGGTTTGACAGCCAGGTAATGGATTCCTTCTTCCGCTGGTGGGTGGTTCACCTATGGGTTGAAGGTGTTTGGGAACTAATCATGGGAGGTATTCTTTCGTATTTGTTAATCAAATTAACCGGTGTTGACAGGGAAGTTATCGAAAAATGGCTGTACGTAATCGTTGGACTAACATTCCTTTCAGGAGTTTTAGGAACAGGACACCATTACTATTACATTGGAGTGAATAAAATCTGGCTAATCGTTGGTGGTATTTTCTCAGCATTGGAGCCTTTAGCTTTCCTGGCAATGGCATTATTCGCTGTCAATATGTACCGCAAAGGCGAAAAAAGCCATCCTAACAAAATCGCTTTATTCTGGACAATAGGTTCTTCAATTGTTTCATTCGTAGGTGCTGGATTGCTGGGTTTTGCTCATACCTTGCCACAAACCAACTTGTATACACACGGAACTTTGGTAACCGCTATGCATGGTCACTATGCTTTCTGGGGAGCTTATGCGATGATTGTTTTGTCCATTATCAGTTATGCTTTGCCTAATCTGACTGGCCGTAAAAGATACCAAAGCACAACAGGAATGACTGCTTTTTGGCTGTCCAATGTAGGGATGCTGGGAATGACCGTTGCCTTTGGTGTTGCTGGTGTTGCCCAAGTGTATTTAGAGAGAAAAATGAAAATGGAATTTATGACCGTACAAAACGAAATCAGTATTCACTTCGTAGTATTACTGATCTGCGCAACCATGTTTGCCACAGGAATCGGAATGTTCATATTCGATTTCTTCAAATACGGACGACCAACCGATGAAGCTTTAGAAACCAAATAATCATTTACTGCGTCAGTTTGCTAAAGCTCGTGTGGGCGTGACCCCGCAGAAAAAAGGGGCTAAAATTCAGGAACGCTTATAGAGCCCCTTTCTTCCGTGGGTCGGGCTATCCGCGCTACTTCGGTAGCCAGCTTCTATCCCAATGTCATTAAGTTAAGGATTTCTTATTAAAGTTTGTCTAAATATAATTCTCGCAGAGACGCTAAGACGCAAAGGAATCCGATTTTAACTTTGCGCCTCTGCGTCTTTGCGAGAGTGAAATAAAGCTTAACTTAATGACATTGGCTTCTATCACTCACGCGGGTTTGGTGGTTTTCAGGATCATTTTGTTCTTTGAAAACCTGTTAGGATACAGGAAAAACAAAATAACTAACCTGCCTTTTTTTCCAGCCGGAACGTTTAAACAGAAGTTTTAAGCTTCCATTTCCTCAAAAACAATTGTTTAACGTTTCGGCTTTTTTCAAAAAAATAAAAAATATGTTAGCAGATACTTTATTAGAGATACCTTATTACCACGCTGTGGGCAAAGAGGTAGAAGTCTTTGAGCATTCCTATAAAAACAAAATTCCTTTTTTGCTCAAAGGCCCGACAGGAACAGGAAAATCACGATTTGTGGAGTTTATGGCGCATCAGTTGGGCAAAAAACTTATTACGATCAGCTGTCATGAGGAGACTTCCTCTACCGATCTGATTGGACGTTTTATCATCAAAGGATCCGAAACGGTTTGGCTGGATGGCCCCTTGACCACTGCCGTAAAAGAAGGAGCCATCATTTATCTGGATGAGGTTGCCGAAGCCCGTCCCGATGTGATTGTAGCAATTCACTCTCTGACCGATCATAGACGCGTGCTTTTTATAGACAAACTAGGAGAAACCATAAAAGCGCACAACGATTTTATGCTAGTAGCCTCTTTCAATCCTGGTTATCAAAGAGGTTTCAAGGAGCTAAAACCCTCTACCAGACAACGTTTCATTGCTGTTTCTTTTGATTATCCAGAACCGAAAATCGAAGCTGAAATTCTGGTCAACGAAACGAATATCGATCATGATACAGCCAGAAAACTGGTAGCCATTGGAAATAAAATTAGAAATTTAACCGAATTGGGATTAACCGAAACGGTTTCAACACGCCTTCTGGTTGATGCAGCCAAAATTATCCACAGCGGACTGCCAAAACGATTGGCTGTTCATGTTGCAGTTGTTGAGCCATTGACAGATGATTTACAAACATTGGAAGCATTAAAGGATTTGTGCAATTTGATGATATGATTACGTAGGGACAGCTCGCGAGCTGTCCGTACACAAAAAGATAAAAAAATGGGTTTCGAGATAGATGAATATTTAGTTGGGAAGTTTTTCAAGCATTTAAAAAGCCGAAAAAAAACTAATCCCGAAATAGAAGCCAGAACGGTTAAGCTCTCCGAGATCAAATCCCGATTGACCATCATGGCTCGTGCCCTGACTGGAAATCCAATCGAAATATTTCCAGCCGAAAGGGAAGGAGGCTACAAGAACAATAACTTTTTTCTCCCCATTTCGTTTGCCGAATTCCCAACGCTGGAAGAAAACCTCAGGTTTTATCATTTTAGGATTTTGTTCCTGTGTGTACAGCAACGCTTGAACCTGAATTGGAATTTCCAAGACAAAGAACCATCATTGGAGCTTTCACAGCAAAAAGCGTTGGAAACATCCGAAGAAATTCTAACTGTTTTATTTGAAGAATTCTCCATCGACAGGCAGTTTTTGGCGAATGCCAAAAATCATTTTATTAATCAATCATCTGCCAAAAGCGAACCGGATTTTTCGTGGATTTTTGGCAAATGGATGAAAAATGAAATAACAACTGACAATGATGAGGTATTGCAGAACTTCTCGGATGCAGCCAAAAAGCCAAATGAAAGCCAGCCTTTAACAACATTAAAAGCACAAGCAGTTGAAGAAGTTGTCACAGTTGAACTCGACAAAAAACAGCAGGAAGATTATGTGATGCTCCACAATTTTGAAAAAGTGGAAACTGCCGAAGAATTCAACGGCAATTGGCGTGATTTTGATGGATCGGACGAATTGGAAGAGCATCAGGATGCCTTGGAAGAGCTGAATATGAAATACACTGTTCGGGTAGATGACACTTCGCATTCCGTATATCAGGCTGATTTTATGGAAAACACCACGATTTCCGAAAGTGCTTCGGTAGATGCAAAAGGTTTTCATCA
This sequence comes from Flavobacterium aestuarii, assembly GCF_040049115.1. Lineage (NCBI taxonomy): Bacteria > Pseudomonadati > Bacteroidota > Flavobacteriia > Flavobacteriales > Flavobacteriaceae > Flavobacterium > Flavobacterium aestuarii. Next base: position 63,869 of record NZ_JBDLZZ010000005.1, on the reverse strand, counting down.
TGTGTATGATGAGTGGGATTTCAGTAAAAACAGTTACAAGGAAAATTTTTGTAAAGTATATCCAAAAACACAGCTGAAAACAGACAGCAATTATTATAAAAACACCATAACCAAAAACGCTTCTACCTTGATGGGCTTGCGCAAAATGCTGACAAATGTCAACAACAAAATGCAACAGCAGCAAAGGCAGACACAAGGCGATGAATTTGATATCGACGCTCTTACAGATCTGTACGTTGATGTGCATTCGAGAAGAACACCTTCGGAGAAAATTTATGTTTCCAATCGAAAAAAAGAAAAAGATCTATCGATTCTGATTCTGCTCGATATCAGTCTTTCCAGCGATGGATACGCTTCGGGTAATCGTGTTATTGATGTAGAGAAAGAAGTGTCCATTCTTTTTGGAGAGATTTTAAACGAGTTCAATATCGATTTTTCTATTGACAGCTTTTATTCCAAAACCCGAAATTATTCGACTTATTTAACGGTTAAGGATTTTGACGAAAGCTGGATTGCTGCCAGACACAAAGTCGGTGCCATAGAACCCAGCGGTTACACCCGTATTGGCTCAGCTCTGCGTCACGCCGGAGTCCGTCTCGATAAAAGAAGCACTAAGAATAAATGGGTTATCCTGATTTCGGATGGAAAACCAAATGATTATGATAAATACGAAGGGAAGTACGGTATTAACGATGTAAAACAGGCACTTCGTGAACTCAATTCCAAGAACATTAATTCCTATGCATTGGCCATCGAAGCCGAAGCTAAGTATTATCTGCCTCAAATGTTTGGGCAAAATCACTATCAGATTCTCACCACGCCCGTAGAGCTTTTGCAGTCGCTAGTGAAATTATATGAAAAGATAAAGCATCAAAAATAAAATTAAACATATAAGCCATATAAAATCTTTAAAGCTTGATGTATGAAAACTTATGTGATTTATATGTTTTAAAAATGTAATTAAAATGAAAGAAATAACAGACACCCCAATATTGCCCGAAGGACATCCAGTTTGGATTTATTTTCAGGAAAAAGAATTAATTGAGTCTCTTTTGGAAGAAATAAAAACCACAAACCCTTCTGATGATTTACCAAAATATACAAATGTTTTCAATCAATTGTTCACGATTGAAAAGCGTTTTGCCCGAAAAGAAAATCAGTTATTTCCTTTTTTGGAAAAGAAAGGCTGGGTGGGACCTTCGCAGGGAATGTGGTCGTTTCATGATAATCTGCGTGAACAGTTTCGATTGATTCAGTATTATATCAAAACGAATAATCCAGAGAAAATAGTAACAAATACCACTTTCCTGGCAGATGGAATTTACCGTTTGCTGGGCGTTGAAGAAAATGTTCTGTTTCCAAACTCATTAGATATATTAAAGGAAGAGGATTGGATAGAAATGCGCAAAGGCGAAGATGAAATTGGCTGGATGCTAGCAGAAACGCCACCTGCTTTTCCAAAAGTCGAATACATACATCCAAGTCAGGATTTCACACAGAGAGATTTGTCTTTTTCATTAGAAAACACTTCCCATTATGATGAAGGATATATGACCGTTGAGCAGGTTAATCTGCTTTTGAGAACGATGCCATTGGACTTGACGTATGTGGACGAAAATGATAAAGTTATTTTTTATAACCGGGGCGAAGAACGCGTTTTTCCAAGAAGTGCCGGCATCATCGGGCGTGAAGTAAAGTTTTGCCATCCGCCAAAAAGTGTGGGAACGGTTCTCAAAATTCTGGATGAATTCAGAAAGGGAACTCAAAATGAATCTTCGTTCTGGATTAACTACAAAGACCGCCTGATTTACATTCGCTATTTTGCAGTAAGAGATGCCAATAAAAATTACAAAGGCGTAATCGAAATGTCTCAGGATATTACCGACATCAAGAAAATTGAAGGAGAAAAAAGATTATTGGATTGGGAATGAAAAGATTTCTGATTTTGGTGCAGAAAGATTTGGTTTTTTACCATTATCTACAACAGAAAAAGCTGAAATAATTGACTTCTTTTTTCAATATCTAAAATCATTTATCATTCCTCTATCGTTTTACCACAAAATCATAAATCTAAAATCAAATGGAAACCTTAAAAATAAACTACAAAAACATTTATTATCCGCCAGGAGGAATCCTGATGTGGATCATCATTTTTCTGGAACTCATCACTTTCGGAATGGCATTAGTCGCTTTTGTCTATTACGGGAGTGAAAATGCAACGGTTTTTCATGAATCAAGAATGGAACTGAACACGGTATTTGGAACAATAAATACTGTCTTTTTATTGACAAGCGGTTATTTTATGGCCAATGCAGTGCATCAATTCAAGGAGAATAATATTCGAAAATCATCACTATTCTTTAAGCTGGCAATGCTCGGAGGATTTTTATTTCTGGGACTCAAAAGCGTAGAATATTATCATAAAATAGAAAGCGGTATTTCATTGGAAACGAATATGTTTTATACATTTTATTGGCTGCTCACAGGATTCCACATGATTCATGTAATTATGGGATTAGTTATTCTGGCCTGGACAAATTATGGAATGAGAAAGAAAAATTCGGATACCGCCGTTGAAGATGTAGAGGCTTGTGCTGCCTTTTGGCATATGTGCGATCTGATCTGGTTATTGTTGTTTCCTGTAATATATTTATTTTTTTAGTAATGAAAAATTTATTAAATTTAGTCCTGATTCTGTTGATAATACTCACCATAGCAACAGCTTATGTCTCTGAATGGAGTGTTTTGTCAGGTTTCGCCGTGCCATTTCTAGTTTTATTGTCATCTATTAAATTCCTATTAGTTGCATTTCAGTTTATGGAGTTAAAGAAGGCACATACGTTCTGGAAAATGAGTTTGTTAATTACTTTGGGATTGCTGGTAATTCTGATTGTCAGCCTCAAATAAATGTCTTAAAAAAAAGTTAAGAACATGATATTTGTCATCCTTTTTTTGGAATTCGATTTTTAATTTTACAGTATAAATAAAAGACAATATTATCCTTTATATAGAAATACCTTTTTAAAACTAAAAAATTATGAAAAAACCATTCCATTTTAGCAAGCTATTGAAGGCGATTGCCTTTACATTTGTTGCTGTCAGTTTTTTTTCCTGCAATAAAAAAGAGGAAGAAAAAAATGCAGATTATTATCAGAAAATAAAAGTCGAAGGACAAAAAGAAGCCGAATTGACTGCGCCCCCTTTTGTGCCAAAACCTGTAGCAGATAGACCAGCAATGCGTTTGGTAGTTAATATGGAAATCAAGGAACAGGAAGGCGAAATGGCAGATGGAGTAAAATATACATATTGGACATTTGGAGGTTCAGTGCCTGGAAGTTTCATTAGAACAAGAGTAGGTGATGAAGTGGAATTTCATTTGAAAAATCATCCAGATAACAAAATGCCTCACAATATTGATTTGCACGCCGTTACTGGACCAGGCGGGGGTGCAACATCATCTTTGGTAGCCCCTGGACATGAAAAAGTATTTAATTTTAAAACTCTTAATCCAGGCTTGTATGTGTACCATTGCGCTACCGCACCTGTGGGAATGCACATTGCAAATGGTATGTACGGGCTTATTCTGGTTGAACCAGAAGGTGGTTTGCCTCCAGTTGACAAAGAATATTACATCATGCAAGGAGATTTTTATACCAAAGGTGCTTATGGAGAGCAAGGTTCTCAGCCATTTGATATGAATAAAGCTATCAAGGAACAGCCAGATTATGTGGTGTTTAATGGTAAAGTAGGTTCTGTAGCAGGAGACAAGGCTATTACGGCCAAGGTAGGCGAAACAGTGCGTATTTATATGGGTAACGGCGGTCCTAATCTGGTATCTTCATTCCACGTAATTGGAGAGATATTTGATAAGGTGCATATTGAAGGAGGCGATGTAATTAATAAAAATGTACAGACAACTCTTATCCCAGCAGGAGGTTCTGCTATAGTAGAGTTCAAAGTTGATGTTCCTGGAACATTCATTCTGGTGGATCACTCTATCTTTAGAGCATTCAACAAAGGAGCTTTGGGAATGTTAAAAGTTGAAGGGGAAGAAAATAAAAAAGTATATTCAGGAACAACTCAGGAAGGAATTTATTTGCCTGAGGGAGGAACAATACAAAATATGCCAAATGAAAATGGCGGTGCCAAGAAAGCAGTGGCGGCTAAAACAGTTCCAGAACAGATTAAATCAGGTAAAGAATTATTTGGAAGAACCTGTTTTGCCTGTCACCAATCAGAAGGGCAAGGAGTTCCAAATGCGTTTCCTCCATTGGCCAAGTCAGATTTCCTAAATGCGAATCCTGATAGAGCAATCGGTGCCGTATTACATGGGTTAAGCGGTGAAATTACCGTAAACGGAAAGAAATTTAACAACGTAATGACTAGTCAGAATTTAACAGATGACGAAGTTGCTGATGTCTTGACCTATGTTTATAACAGCTGGGGTAATAACAAGACTGTAGTAACACCAGCAATGGTAAAAGCAGTTAGAGCAAAACCAGCTCCAAAAGCAGCATCAGGTCATTAATTATAATAAACAATAAATAATAATCAATAATTAATTAATACAATAATGAAAAAGTATATTCTTTGCATCGCAATGATGGGATTGGGTTTAAAAGGCTTTAGCCAAGATGTAAATAAAGGGAAAGGGGTTTACACAAAAACCTGTATCGCTTGCCATCAAGCGACAGGTGCTGGAGTTCCAGGAGCTTTTCCACCTTTGGCAAAATCAGATTACTTGAATGCCGATGTAAACCGCGCCATCAAACAGGTAATCAAAGGGTCTAATGCTCCAATAACCGTAAACGGGAAAAAATACACCACTCCAATGCCTCCACAGGCTTTAAGTGATCAACAGATTGCTGACGTGTTAACTTACGTATATGCAAATTGGGGAAATAACAAAAAAGTGGTGACTGTAGCAATGGTGAAAGCCCAAAGAAAATAATAAATACTTAAGCAAAAAGAGCAGCAATGTTTACACAAAAAAAAATATCAATTTTCTTTTTATTGTTCATAAGCATTACTCTTTATGCTCAAGAGGTTAAAACAGCAGCTATAAATGGGGGAACTTTTGTTCCCCTTTATGGTTCTGTCAGCAAAAGACCGGTCAAAATTGAACCATTTCAGCTAGATGTTTATCCAGTTACCAATGCACAATACCTTGCTTTTGTAAAAAAATATCCAGCATACAGCCGTTCAAAAATAAAAGGATTGTTTGCCGATAAAAGTTATCTGCACCAATGGGCAAGTGATTTTAATTACGGAACAGATAATTTGAGCAATGCTCCTGTAACCAATGTTTCCTGGTTTGCCGCCAAAAAATATTGTGAATGCCAAGGCAAGCGCCTGCCAACAATGGACGAATGGGAATTTGTCGCAATGGCAGATGAAAAACGCTCTGATGCACGTACCAAAGAGGAATTCAATAAGTACATTTTGTCCTGGTACGAAAAACCCAAAACCTATTTAAATCCAGTAGGGAAAACTTTCAAAAATTACTGGGGAGTTTATGATATGCATGGATTGGTCTGGGAATGGACTTCGGACTTCAACAGTATTTTTCTTTCGGGCGAATCCAGAAAAGATAAAGACACCGATAAGAATCTCTTTTGCGGAAGCGGATCAGTAAATGCAACCGATCTGATGAATTATGCCGCTTTTATGCGATATGCTTTTAGAGGAAGTATTAAAGCAAATTATACTACCAAAAATTTAGGTTTTCGATGCGCCAAAGATTGATATCAGTCATCGATTTCCAGCCAAAACTATACAATATGAAATCAATTTCAACCCAAGTGCAGAAAGGAATCTTTAAAGGGAAATTCATTTTGCCTCTTTTGTTCATTTTTACATTTTTATTTGTTTTTGAAAGCTGTAATAAAAAAGAAACTGCCGACAGCGAAAAACCTATTTCCGATTTATCTATTTATAACCTTCCTTCGAAATGGACCAATCAAAATGGTCAGAATATAGAAATGAAAGATCTGAGGGGGAAAGTACTGGTCATGGTCATGATTTATACTTCCTGCAAAGCTGCCTGTCCTCGCCTGGTGGCCGATATGCGGAATATTGAATCGCGTCTGCCAGAAAACGTAAAAGACAATGTTAAGCTGGTCTTGATAAGCATCGATCCCAAGGTGGATACTCCAGAGCGTCTCAAAGCCTTTTCAATTGAGAATAAAATGGAAGGAGATCAATGGGAATTTTTGAGATCTACCGAAGAAAACACCAGAGAATTTGCAGCAGTTCTGGCTGTGAATTATAAAAAAATATCTCCAATGGATTTTTCACATTCTAATATTATAAGCGTTTTTAATGCCGAAGGCGAATTGGCTTATCAGCAGGAAGGATTGGGGGTAAACTCTGATGCAACCATCCAGAAAATAACCGAAGAAGCAGCGAAACTAAACTAAAATCTAACCCACATGAAGCTACTACAAAAAATGGCATTGGTATGTATATCAATGGTCAGCATACATACTTTTGCCCAGGAATTTGATGCCAATCTGCAAATCAGGCCTCGTTACGAATTCAGAAACGGTTTTAAAGCACCTATTCCGTACGGAGAAACACCTGCTCAATTTATATCTGGTAGAACACGTCTTAATTTAAATTTTAAGCAGGATCAATTTGTAACCAAACTCACATTTCAAAATGTCCGCGTTTGGGGTGATGTTGCACCAAACACAAAATCCGATGTCAATGGAATCCAGCTATTCGAAGCTTGGGCGCAATATAATTTCAACGAAAAATGGAGCACCCGTTTAGGGCGTCAGGTAATTTCGTATGACAATCAGCGTATCCTTGGAGAAGTAGATTGGGCTCAGCAGGCACAAAGTCACGATGCCGTATTGGTAACCTATAAAAACAAAAAAAACCAGCTGGATATGGCATTTGCCCTAAATGCTAATAGCGAAACAGATATTGCAGTTCCTTATGCAGTTGCAGCCTACAAAACAATGCAATATGCCTGGTATCACACAGCGATAGATAAAATCAATGTGAGTTTGTTATTCTTAAATACAGGTTACGAAAACAAATTGACCGCGCCAATCCCTACGCCAACACCCGAATTAAAGGTAGATTACATGCAGACTTTTGGAACCTATTTCAATACAAAAAGCGAAAATTGGGATGGAAATGCATGGTTTTACGGCCAAACCGGAAAAAACAGTACCAATACCGTTAGTGCATTCGATGCTGCTCTTAATTTTAATTATGCAGTGACATCCAAGTTTAAAGCAGGGTTAGGATACGAATTTTTATCAGGAAAAAGCCAGGGAGATACGAGCAGTGATATAAAATCATTCAACCCTCTTTTCGGTACCAATCATGGATTCAACGGGTATATGGATTATTTCTATGTTGGTAATCACAAAAATTCGGTGGGACTGCAGGATGCCTTTTTGAAATTTGGTTATACTGCAAAAAAATGGCAGTTCAACTTATTGCCGCACGCATTTACTTCTGCAAACACGGTTTTGGACAGTAATGGAAATGAAATGAACAGCTATCTAGGTACCGAGATTGATTTTACAGCTGCTTACGCTGTTCACAAATTTATCAATATTACTGGTGGCTACTCCCAGATGTTTGGAACCGATACGATGCAGAGAGTAAAAGGCGGAGATGTCGATCATACCAACAATTGGGCTTGGGTTATGATCAATGTTAATCCACAGATTTTTTCTTTTAAATAATTCCCAGAGCCGCAAGTCAGAAAGTTTTTAAAGCCGAAAGGGATTTATTTAAAAACACAAACAATCCTTTTTGGATTGGGTTTTACAAACTTTATGATTTTCGACTTTCAATTTTTGAATAATTGTTAATTCTTGTATTGAAAAAAGGGGTTTCAATAGAACTCCTTTTTTTCAATCAAATGTTTGGATGCAAATATGCATTTTAAGAACAAAATTTAAAATATAATTATATATTTTTGCACCGTGAAAAAAATGATATTCATAATAGTGCTGCTCATGCTCGCAAAACCGATATTTCCGGTTGTGGACTACGTAGTGAATTATGAATACATTACAAAAGTGCTTTGCGAAAATAAGGCAAAACCCCAAATGCATTGTAATGGTAAATGTCATTTGATGAAAGAGCTGGCAAAAGCATCTGATGCCGAAAATCCTAAATCATCAGACAAAAAAGGTTCAGCCCAGCCAATAGAAGTGTTGTTTTTTGAGGAAATAAAATCTTATAATATCAGCACTCTTTATTCTTCTTATACAAAAAAAATAAACCCAGGCTATTCTGATTTTTACTTCTATCTGAATAGTGATACTGTATTTCGTCCTCCTATTTTTATTTCTTAAAATTTAGATTTATTTAATTCTTTCACTGTTGCCTGCGGCAGATGATGGAGTATGCTTTGTATTAAACTAAATTGTCTAATGCATAGCATAATAATGTATTGTTTTAAAAAATTAAAAATTAAGAAAATGAAATTTCAAATAAAAAATATAATTGCCATAATATGTATAACCTTAGCATTGGGTTCTTGTTCCTCAGATGATGCCACTCCAGCTGTAGATGAATTGGAAGGACTTACCAAGTTTAAGGAAATTACAAATACAACTCATACTATTGAATTGTACTCGCACCAGCCAGTACAGCAGGGCTATAATGAAATTTCCCTGAAAATTAAGGACAATGCATCTGGAAAGTATGTTCAAAATGCCACAGTCAGCTGGCTTCCGTTAATGCACATGACAATGATGACACACTCTTGCCCAAAATCAGCAATTGAAACAGCTGGCGCAAGCGGCACCGTTTATAAAGGTACCATTGTTTTTCAGATGGCACAAAACACCACCGAATATTGGGATTTAAAAATTGATTATTCGATCAATGGGACTGCTTATACAGCGACTTCGGTAATTGATGTTCCGGCTTCGGCTAAGCAAAGAGTGACTTCGTTTACAGGTTCAGATAATGTAAAATATATTCTGGCCTATGCTGAGCCTCATCACCCAAAAGTGGCTTTGAACGAGATGACTGTTGGTCTTTATAAAATGGAGTCCATGATGAATTTTTCTGTGGTCGATAATTTTAAGATTAAAATTGATCCAAGAATGCCAAGTATGGGTAATCACGGTTCACCCAATAATGTAGATTTGACCCAATCAGCTGCAGATAAATTATACCACGGAAAAATGTCACTTACTATGACTGGCTACTGGAAAATTAATCTACAGCTTTTGAATGCAAATAATGAGGTTTTAAAAGGCGAAGCTGTTACAGAATCTGTTCCTGCAAGCAGTATTTATTTTGAGTTAGAATTCTAATTTCAAATTGTATTAAAAAGGTCAAAATGTTTTTGGCCTTTTTTAAAATCTTATAATTCGGCCAAATGAAAAAGTTATTCTTTCTAATGCTATTTTGTTTTTCTGGTGCGATCCCCCTTTTGGCACAAGAACAAACAGTAGACTCGCTTGCTCCCAAAACACTAACCGAAGTAATTGTTATTGGAAAAAAAATGCAGCTGTCCCAAAAACAAGCCAAGCCGTTGACTACTGTAGATGATTATTTGCAGCAGTCAGGAAAAATTGATATGATAAAAAGAGGCGGTTATGCTTGGGAACCGCTGCTTAACAGTATGGCAACCGAACGTACGCTGGTAACCATTGACGGAATGCGTGTTTTTGGCGCATGTACCGATAAAATGGATCCTATAACTTCCTATGTGGAGGTTTCAAATTTATCCGAAGCCACGGTGCAGTCAGGACAACAGGGCAGCTGTCACGGAGCCACAATAGGCGGAGGTATTGATTTAAAGAGAAACAGAAGCGGTTTCTCCGATTCGGGTTGGGATGGCACGCTGAATTCGGGATATGAAACCAATAGCAATCAGAAAATTTTAGGTACTGCTATTAATTATGCTGCGCCTAAATTTTATATCGATACCGATTTTATGTTTCGCGATGCTGGAAATTACGATGCAGGAAATCAAGAGGAAGTTCTGTTTTCACAGTTTCGAAAATTCAATATTTCAGGAACTTCGGGTTTTTCTTTTAATGAAAATAAATTGATTGAAGCCTCGGTAATTTATGATAAAGCGACAGATGTTGGCTATCCCGCTCTTCCTATGGATGTTTCTTTGGCGGAAGCCTTAATCACTTCGTTAAAATACGAATACGCTCCTAAATCGTCATTGCTGGAAAAGTGGGAAACCAAAATGTATTACAACACCATAACACACAAAATGGATGATACAAAACGTCCTTTTGTTCCTGTACACATGGATATGCCGGGCTGGAGTGATACCTATGGGTTTTATTCTAAAGTGAATGGCGTTTATAATGCACACCATTTTATGGCCGATCTGAATTCGTTTTATAACCGTTCGATTGCCAGTATGACAATGTATCCTTCAGATCCAGCTGAAAACTTAATGTTTATGTATACCTGGCCAGATGTCCGAACGCTTTATAATGCACTTTTTTTGGAAGACAATTATGTGCTCAATTGTCATTCAAGCTTTAAATTCACGGCAAGTGTTGCAAATCATTCCAATAAAGTAACTAATGAATTGGGATTGGAAAGCCTGCAGATTTTTTACCCCGAAATGAAGGATAGTAAAAACCGCGTTTTAAAAAGTTTTTCGGCTGCTTATTTAGCCGATAAAAATAATTTTTCTTATAGTTTAGGATTGGCTTACGGAGATCGTGCACCTTCGGTTTCGGAAGGGTATGGATTCTATTTGTTCAATAGTTTTGACCGCTACGATTATATTGGCAACCCAGAATTGAAAAATGAAAGTTCACTGGAAGCAAATGCCTCAATTGGTTTTGCTGCCGAAAAATTCAGTGTAAAGATTATATCTTCGTACTTTCATATTTCTAATTATATAGTAGGGAAACCCGATGATTCTTTAATACCAATGACAATTGGTGCGGCGGGAGTAAAAGTATATACAGCATTGGATTATGCCACAATTGTTAATGCCGATTGCAGCTTGGAATATCAGTTTATGGAAAATTTGAAATGGACAGGAAAATTGGTCTACAGCTGCGGAAAAGATAATCGTCAGGATAATCTGCCATTTATAAGCCCATTGCGATATGCATCATCTGTTCAGTATCACATCAATAAATTTACATCCGAAATAGGTGTTCAGGGAAATGCAGTGCAATCGCAATATAATCCGTTTTATGGTGAAGACAGAACGCCAAGTTATGCCATTTTGAACGCTTCGGCGGGCTATAATTTTGTTTTGGAAAAAAGCCGATGCGGTTTAAAAGCAGGTGTCGAAAATATTTTAGACACGTATTATTCAACTTTTTCCGACTGGAATAATATTCCCCGAAAAGGAAGGAATTTCTTCGTGAACCTGAGTTTTGGGTTTTAAAAAAGGGGTTCAGCGAGCTGAAGAAGATAAATTATGGCGAATTGAAATAAAAAAAGGAGCTTCAAATTAGAAACTCCTTTTATTTATTGTTTTTTAGAATCTTAAAAAGCTTTTGTGGGTTTTGTCTATTGTCCCAAAAAGCAACAATAATTAATTCTTTATCGGTTGTTTTGTAGTAAATATTGTAATTACCTAAAGTCGAGGTTCTAATGTCTTTGTAATTAGTATTAACGAAACTTTCTGGATTTTTGAGTAGAAATTGTACTCTAGCCAAGATTTCATAAATTAGTTTTTCTGAATAAGCTGAAGATTTATTTCTTTTTGTCCAATATTTCAATATTTTTCTTCTTTCACGAACGGCTGTATCTGTCCAGATTACTGTTTTGACAACCATTCTAAATCTTCTTTGTCTAATTGTTCCTGCGAAATGACTCTTCCAAATTTTATATCTTCTTCTCCTTCTTTAACCATATTTAATTCATATTCGCTTAAATGGTAAATTTTATCTTTATCAATTGTTTGGAGTAAACCCATAATTTTTTTTAACAAGCTCTCATCTTCTACGGATTTTAGTTTGTCAAATATTTCTAGTTTTAATTCTAAAGTACTCATAATTGAATGATTTTGAATAGTCAAAGTTAACGAAAAGGGAAATGATTATTTAACTTTATTCAAAGTTCTTGAATGTAAAAAGGAACTTCAACTTGAAGCTTCTTTTGTAAATACTATTCAAATATAATAAAATTACTTTCTTTAAACTCTGAGTTATACTGTTTAAATAAAATTTTTCGTGCCTGGTCTCCAGCTTTAATAATTCGAGAATTGGATTTAAAGCAAATTTGCGACAAAATTGTTATTGAAGTTAAATCTAGTTTGGATTTGTAAAATTCGATTGATGCAATTAATTGCTTTGTTGCATCTTTTCTTTCTTTATTACGTTGTTTCATCTTGACATCTTTTGATTCAACAAAGTAAAGTCTGTTGTTTTCAAACAAAACCCAATCACATTTTTTACTAGTTTCATCTTTCATTATAGAAAACTCATTTTCCAACAATAGAATTTTTGTTGGTAAACTATTTTCTAGACAAAGATTCCAATACTCTGTGTCAGATTTAAAGATAGTTGGTGCATCTTTAATATCTTCAAGATAATAAACGGGATTTTCTAATATCTTATAACAAATGTCTTTTTTAAGATCAGGAAAATTAGCTAATAATTCTTCAAAACTCATAAATCCAATAATTTATCAAATTCATCAGCAAAAGCATCCGAAACACCATCAATCATATTTTCTGAAATCTGTCCCAGCTTATCATTCATTATTTTCTTTGCTTTACCATTTCTCAATTCGTAGGCAATAAAGTTTTTAGGATTAAGCCAAGATTCCTTTTTAATAATTTTGTTGACTTCTTTAGGATTTGTTTTTCCTTTATCAAAAGCTAAAAGCAAATTATTGATAGAAGCTAAAACAAATGGACTATGAGTTGTAAGAATTAAATTCTTTCTTTCAAACAAACAGTTTTTAACTAAATATTTAATTAACTCGTGTTGTGCTTTTGGGTATAAATTTAATTCAGGTTCTTCAACTACAAAGTTGAAATTGTATTTTTCTTTTAATGACTTTGAATATTCAACCAAAAGTAAAATCGGAATTATAGATTGTAAACCAGAAGCTGATTCCAATAAATCTACTTTTTCGTTTTCATTATGATAGATGTAAGACGTTTTTCCTTCTCTTTTATATTTAAAATTTTTGTCAATGATAGTAAGAGGTAATTCTTTTACAGTTTGAATTGCTTTTTCGTATTCTTGACCAATGTTCAAGAGATGCTTAGGTATTTTAACGTTGTTGTTAATTAATCCTAAAGCATTCTCTGCGATTAAATGAATAAAATTTCTCTCAGTTGGAATATAAATAGAATCAAATAAATAAAAATTGGGAAAAAGAGAGATTATATCTTCGAAAAATTCAATGTAACTTTCAGTCGAATTATTTTTTTCTAAAATTTCAAAAATTATTTCTATTTCTTTAACTGACAAATCTTCATTTTTATTTCTATTTCGTAAAAATGATTTGAATTTTATTAATTGTTCTCGGTTCTTAAAAAATTGCATCAACTCTTTTTCATGCAAAATTAAATGTAAATTTATATGAACTCTTATTAGACGTTTAAAGTCGTTTTCAGTCTGACGCACAATGTCCTGAAGTTCAATATACTGTTGAAAAATTGAATCTTTTTCTGGAAATTTATTTTTAACAGTATTAAATAATTTTTCACTTTCAACACTTCTCAGTTTTAGTTTTTTATAACTTAAAATGTGGTTTTCAATATTGTTTTTAAAAGATTCATTATTTGAATAATCAAATCCAAAAGGACTTTTTTTAGAGCCTGTATTCGTATAGATTATAATAGTATTCTTGTTTAAATAAGAAAAGATGTTATATTTTTTTAACTCATCTTCAAAGAGAATTTCATCTTTACTTCTGAAATCTTTATCTTCAAGAATTGCAAGCAATTTAGCCAATGTACTTTTACCCGAAGCCTGCGCTCCAATAAAAGTAACCATTTCTCTAACTTCTATTTCAATATCTTTTAGAGGTCCAAAATTTTTAACAATAAGTTTTGCTCTTTCCATATTTCAAAAATAAGAAATTATAATTAGGATTTATTCAAAAAAAGGAACTCCGTTACGAAGTTCCTTTTTTGGTATTTATATCAAGTTGAAAATTACTCCACCAATTCCACAAACTTAAACTCACCTTCAACAGCCACTTTTGTTAAACCGTGTTTAGATAAATTTTTCATAGAAGCATCCCATTTTTTACCGCTTAAGTTAGCCGTAATTTTTAATTGCTGAAGATCCATTTTATTGTCATTTCCTTTCAATAAGTCTACGATAAATTTCTCTTCATCAGAAAGTTCAATTGTTTGTTTTTTCTCCGGACGCATTTGCGGGAACAATAAAACTTCCTGAATCGAAGCATTATTTGTCAAATACATAATCAAACGGTCCATTCCAATTCCCATACCTGATGTTGGAGGCATGCCATATTCAAGCGCTCTTAAGAAATCTTCATCGATAATTCCGTTGGCTTCATCATCACCTTTTTCTGCTAGTCGCATTTGGTCTTCAAAACGCTCTCTTTGGTCAATCGGGTCATTCAATTCCGAATAGGCATTTGCAATTTCCTTACCGCAGACCATTAATTCAAAACGCTCAGTCAAGTCTGGATTATTGCGGTGTTCTTTACAAAGCGGCGACATTTCCTTTGGATAATCAGTGATGAATGTTGGCTGAATATAATTTCCTTCGCATTTCGCTCCAAAAATCTCATCAATCAGTTTTCCTTTACCCATCGTGTTGTCAACCTCGATTCCCATTCCGCGTGCTGCTTCAAACAATTCTTGTTCTGTTTTACCAGAGATATCAAAACCAGTAAAATGCTTGATGGAATCGGTCATCGTTACACGAGCGTAAGGCGCTTTAAAGTTGATTTTGTGCTCGCCAAAAGTAACTTCACTGGTTCCATTTACTGCAATCGCGCAATGTTCCAGTAAACCTTCTGCAAATTCCATCATCCAGTTGTAGTCTTTGTAGGCTACATATATTTCCATTGCTGTAAATTCAGGATTATGCGTTCTGTCCATTCCTTCATTACGGAAGTTTCGGGAGAACTCATAAACACCTTCAAAACCGCCAACAATTAATCTTTTTAAATACAATTCGTTTGCAATACGCATATAAAGCGGAATGTCAAGCGAATTATGGTGTGTGATAAACGGACGTGCAGAAGCTCCGCCAGGAATGGACTGCAAAACCGGAGTATCCACTTCAAGATAACCAGCATCGTTAAAATAACCACGCATTGCAGTAAACAATTTGGTCCGTTTTATAAACGTATCCTTCACATGCTGATTTACCGTCAAATCCACATAACGCATTCTGTAACGCAATTCAGCATCGTTAAAAGCGTCGTGTACTTTTCCGTCTTCATCTACTTTTGGCAATGGCAGCGGACGAAGCGTTTTGCTCAAAAAAGTAAAACCGCTCACACGGATACATTTGGCACCCACTTGTGTTGTAAACAATTCACCTTCAATACCAATAAAATCGCCCAAATCGGTCAATTTTTTAAAAACCTGATTATATAAAGTTTTATCATCGCCTTCACATAAAACATCGCGGTTCACGTACAATTGAATACGTCCTTCGCTGTCCTGCAATTCGGCAAAACAAGCTTTTCCCTGATCTCTCACACTCATCAAACGCCCGGCAACAATCACTTTCTTACCTTCTTCAAAAGATTCCTTTATCTGCTTCGAAGTATGATTTACAGGAAAAAGATTAGCAGGATAAGGGTTAATTCCCAAGTTACGTAATGATTGAAGTTTTTCTCTTCGGATGATTTCTTGTTCTGATAATGCCATTATATACTGTTTTTTAAGTGCGCAAAGATAACAAATAGATTGCAGATTTCAGAATGCAGTTTTTAGATTTTTTAGAGTAGAAATTCTCAGTTTTTTTTCATAATTCCACCTGCTGTACACTATATCTTTTATGGCGAACCCCGCCATAAAAGGATGCCGTTTCCATCAGGGCTATGCCGGAAATTTGGTTTTTTATCACACTATTTTAACCGCATCATTCGCAAAGAATTACTCAAATTACGCTAAGCTTTGCATCCCTTACGGTTATTTTATAACTTCGTTCTTACAAATAATGAAATTCAAATAATGAAAAAATATTTTTTCGTACTCCTGCCGCTTTTAATGATAAGCTGTCAAATCACAGAAACCATTCATCTCAATCCAGATGGCAGTGGAACGATTGAAGTAGTCATGCTGCGAGACGAAAACAGTTACATGCAATTGGCGAGAGAAAATTATTCTAAAGAAAATATTTATAGAGATACAACGTATGTCTTTGGTGATTATATCAAAAAGCACGACGATACCTTTTCTAGAACCCCAGTTGCTGATCAAAATGTATTTTTGAAATATTCAGATGTAAAAGTTCATAAAAAACAGAGTTCCTACGAAAAAGAATTCCGATCTGCTTATACTCAGAACTTTCAAAAAGCATCTGATATAGTTGACCTCTCTAAAACTGATCATTACATTGACGATATAAAAAACAACTATGCCTTAAGCGCCGAAGAACATTATTACAAAGTTCGCTATGATTATGCCGGGAATCGTTTTTACAGGATTGTTGCAATTACAGATACTTTGGAACAAAAAAAACAATTTGATAAAATTGAAGAGTTAAAAGCCAAATACAAAGGGCTGAAATTGGTTCAGAAATATGTTTTGAATTACCATTTTCCTCGAAAAATTGAGTCAGTTTCCAATGCTCTAGCCGAAATTAGCTCCGACAAAAAATCATTAAAACTGGAATTTCTTTTGTCCGATTGTCTTCAGAATCCAATCAGCACAAATCTCGAAGTAGTTCTGGAACCTGAAGCAGATTAGATTTATCCTGACAGGTTGCGAAAACCTGTTAGGTATCCAGCAGTTTTTAGTTTTAAAATTTTAGCTAATAAGATAAGATAAGATAAGATAAGATAACTCAAAGTTTGTCATTCGGTAGGAATCTCAGTTATGTGAGCAAGCAACCTGGGGATCCTACGGAATGATGAAAAACTGGTAATTGATTCTTGGAAATATAGATCTAGAACTTTTGAAGGTTTTCAACACCTTTTAGGATTTTTATGGTTTAGTTTGAATAATATTATGCCTAACAGTTTTTTAAAACCTGTTAGTAAGCCGGAAACATTTGTACCTTTGCAAAAAATAAATCTTAGAATCTCAATATCTAAGAAACTTAGTGTCTTCAAAAAAATGAACAAAACCATCCAGCTTCAGGATTTAGGAAATAAAGATTACAAAACTGCCTGGGAATATCAGGAAGAATTGTTTAAGGGAATTGTCGATTTAAAAATCCAAAACAGGAGGGAAGAAACCCATGTTCCAACTCCCAATTATTTACTTTTTGTCGAACATCCTCACGTTTACACTTTAGGCAAAAGCGGTGATTTGGAAAATTTATTACTTTCCGAAAAACAGCTCGAAGCCAAAGGAGCCACTTTCTACAAAATCAACCGCGGCGGCGATATTACGTATCATGGTCCAGGACAGATTGTGGGTTATCCCATTCTTGATCTGGAGAATTTTTTCTCTGACATTCATAAATACCTGCGTTTTCTGGAGGAAGCCATCATTTTGACTTTGGCAGAATATGGTATTGAATCTGGACGAAGCGAGGGAGAAACTGGAGTATGGCTTGGTGCTGGAACACCATTTGCCCGAAAAATCTGTGCTATGGGTGTCCGGGCTTCCCGCTGGGTAACGATGCACGGTTTTGCTCTAAACGTTAATGTCGATCTGGGTTATTTTGATAATATAATTCCGTGTGGAATCCGTGGTAAAGCTGTGACTTCCTTGAATGTTGAACTTGGTATTGATAAAGTGGATGAAGCCGAAGTGAAAGCAAAAATCTTAAAGCATTTCACCCAATTATTCGAAGCAGAGTTTATTACTTTTTAAACAGTTCAAGAAATAATCAGTACATACTTTTTTTTGGTTTTTGTGTTTAATTTGTTGAATATCTGCTCTATAATAATAAATTCGATTGTTTTATTTAACTTAGCATTTTTCTTTCAAAATTAGTAAGGTATGCAAAGTGTAATTTCAAATTTATCAGAATTTTTAAAGTTCAGTGAAGAAGAAGGAAACGCATTTGGAAGTATTTTAAAATTTAAAAAACTTAAAAAAGGGGAGCATCTTTTAGTAGAAGGAGAGTTTTGTAATTTTGGTGTTTTTATTCAAAAAGGCTGTATCAGACACTATTATTTAAATGATGGTATAGAAGCAACAGGTAATTTTTTCTTTGAAAATGGATGGTACTCAGATTTTGAAAGCTTTTTATATGGAAAACCTTCAAAGATTAATATAGAAGCACTTGAGGATTGTGAATTATATCTAGCTTACAAAGATGATTTTGACAAATTAGTAAATCAATATCCTGTCTTTAATGATTTTTTGCGTGAGATGATGGAGCGAACAATCAAAGGACTTACAGGGAAAGGGATGTCTATGACATTGCTAAATCCCGAGGAACGTTATTTGGCATTAATAAAATACCGTCCCAAAGTGGTAGAAAGAGTTTCTCTAAAACACATCGCTAGTTATTTAGGCGTAAAGCCCGAAAGTTTAAGCCGTATCAGAAGCAGAATAACATTAAACGAAAAATCTTAACTTAAGTCAATTTTTAAGATATTTCAACGCTTTATTTTTGTTTTTATAATTATAAAACAAAAAAAATGAAACATTTATTTCTGGTTATTATATTATTTTTCAGTTTAGCTTCTACGGCTCAGACTGGTGTTATAAAAGGAAAAATAATTGACAAGCAATCCGAGAAACCAATAGCAGGAGCTGCAATTTCTTTAGCAGGAAGTGAAGATTTAAAAGCGGTTTCCGATGCAGATGGTAATTTCAAAATATCCAATATTCCAATTGGAAGACAAAATCTGAATATCAGTTTTGAAGGTTATGAAAGTACTTCAGTCGCGGATCTGGATGTTACCACAGGAAAAGATAATCTGCTGACTATTTCAATGACAGAAAAGTTCAATACGTTAGATGAAATTGTTGTTACTTCGGGTTCAAGCAAAGCAAAAGCTATTAATAAAATGGCACTCATATCTACTAAGCAATTTACTACCGAAGAAGTAAGCCGTTATGCTGGAGGCAGAAGCGATGTGGCACGTCTGGTTTCTAATTTTGCTGGCGTTTCAACAGGTGACGACAGCCGTAATGATATCATTGTACGCGGAAACTCTCCTTCGGGTATGTTGTGGCGTCTTGAAGGAATGCCGGTTCCAAGTCCCAATCACTTTTCTACATTGGGAACCACAGGAGGACCAGTTTCGGCATTAAATCCTAATCTCTTGGCTAATTCTGATTTCTTGACTTCCGCTTTTCCAGCTGAATATGGCAACGCGATTGCTGGGGTTTTTGATCTCGGTTTCCGAAAGGGAAATCCAGATAATTACGAATATATGATTAGTGCAGGTGCTTATCCAGGATTGGAGTTCATGGCAGAAGGACCTTTGGGCAAAAAGGGTGGTTCTTTTATAGCATCGGCAAGGTATGGTTTTGTGGGAGTCACGGGTTTGGCAGGAACTGCTGCACAGCCAAATTATAGTGACATTAGTTTTAATGTAGATTTTGGAAAAAGCAAAATAGGTAATTTCTCTATTTTCGGAATTTATGGCACTTCAGATATTGATTTTTTAGGCAGCAAAATTGATGAGGAAGACCCTTTTGCGGCGCAGGATGAAGATAGTTTTGTCACTTCACAGTTTGGTTCTTTTGGCCTAAAACATAATTTAGAGATTGGCAATAACTCGTATCTGAAAACGATAGTTGGTTATGCTGCGGCTGGAAATACTTATAAGAATGACCGTTATTATAATTATCAAACTCCTGCCGAAAATAAATTGCGTTTTATGGATACTGATAATTCTGAAGACAGAATTACATTTTCGACTTTGTTCAATTCTAAAATCAATAAAAAAACAACTCTTAGAGCTGGTCTGCTTTTTGAAAATTATACGCTGGATTCCCAGATTTCATCCCGGGACAGACAGCAGGACAATGATGGTGACGGTTATCCAGACCTGGTGGAATTGGTTACTCAGGATGGGAATTATAATATTATTCAGCCGTTTGTTCAGGGACAGTTTCGCTTGACGGAGAAATTAACTTTCAATGCTGGAGTTCATGGGCAGTATTTTTCTATAAACGATGAATTTGCTTTCGAGCCAAGAACAGCTCTGTCTTATGCTTTCAATGCTAAAAACACTATCAGTCTGGGTTATGGCCAGCATCATCAAAGTGTGCCAGTTCCTATTTTGTTCCTTAATGAATATGTAGACGGAGCGAAGGTTCAAACCAATAGAGATTTAGATTTAGTACAGAGCCAGCATTATGTTTTGGGATACGATGTAAGGCTGGCCAGCAAATGGAGGGGGAAAATTGAGTTGTATTATCAGGACATTACAAAAGCGGGTGCTGAATCTTTTCCCAGCAGTTATTCGACATTGACCGAAGGTTCGGATTTTGGATATTCAATTGATAAGACTTCTTTGACGAGCAATGGTAAAGGCCATAATCAGGGAATTGAATTTACGGTCGAAAAATTCTTTAGCGAAGGTTATTATGGATTGTTTACTACTTCTCTTTTTGAAAGCAAATATAGCGGAAGTGATGGTGTAGAACGTAATTCTCCTTTTAATAATGGATATGTAATTAATCTTTTGGGAGGAAAAGAATTTAAAATTGGAAAGACAAAGAAAAATGTTTTTTCAATTGACACAAAATTTACAACAGCTGGTGGACGTTATTATACTCCGGTAGATTTAGTTGCGTCAAACGATGCGGGTTATGAAATTAGAGATAATGCAAATGCTTTCAGTGAGCAATATGATCCGTATTTAAGGCTCGATGTGAAATTTGGAATAAAAATAAACAGTAAATCCAAGAAAAGGTTTCATCAGTTTTATGTCGATTTTCAGAATGTTACTAATCATACCAATGTTTTTAGCAGGGATTATAACCGAATAACCAATAGTGTGGATCAAAAAGATCAAATAGGTTTCTCTCCTGATTTTGGATATAAGTTTCAGTTTTAAGGAATAAAAAAAGCTTGCATGACAAGCTTTTTTTTATTCGAATTCCAAAGTGAGCTGTTCCGGCAATAGCCTGAAACTCATCCGGTGGTATTTTGTAGTGCCATATTTCCTGATGGCTTCGCGGTGTTCCAGGGTGGGGTAACCTTTGTTTTGTTTCCAGTTGTACATTGGGAATTCTTCGTGAATTTTATTCATGTATTCATCACGATAGGTTTTTGCCAAAATAGAAGCGGCTGCAATACTCAGAAATTTAGAGTCTCCTTTTATAAAGCTTTGATTAGGAATCGATTTTAGTAATTCAATTTCAGTTTTCGAGAATTGTTTGCCAAAAGTATTCTTTAAACCTAATTTAGCATTCAATGCCCTGTTTCCATCTACAATAATAAATTCGGGGGTTTTGTGCAGCTTCAAAACACATTCCTGCATCCCTTTCATCGAGGCATTCAGGATATTTATTTCGTCTATTTCTTCAGGATGCAGATGAGTTACGGCATAACAAACGGCATGCTGCTCGATAATAGGCCTTAATTCTTCCCTGATTTTTTCGGATAACTGTTTACTATCGTTCAAAATGCTGTTTTCAAAATCCATTGGAAGAATTACTGCTGCCGCTGTTACTGGTCCAGCCAGACAGCCGCGCCCCGCTTCGTCAGTACCGGTTTCTAATATATATGAGGAGAAATTATTTAGAAGCATTATGAAATTTTTGAATGGCAAATATTATAAAAATTTTTCTTGATTTTTTGTAATGTCAATGGTTTTTCAAAAATATATGTGGAGGCTATTGCACTTGGATTGTTGTGTCAGCGAGAAGGATAGCAGTAATTCGCGCCACGGAGCGATATCCTGACAGCAGTCAGTTAGAAGGGCCAATATACGCAAAGAATAGGGATCCCTTTATCAGGAAGGTAGCTCGCCAAAATATTTGAAAATAAAAAGTATCAGTTTGCAAAAAAAATATGTGTTAAGGTTTACTTTATAAATTGGGGTGTTTTTTTATTTATACGTTTTTATCCTTTACCTTTGCTGGATATATCTGTAAAATAATTGCCTAATTATAATCGTTTCAAATGAGGATTTTCTTTTCTTTAATTTTTTTAGCTTTTCCGATACTGCTGTTCTCGCAAAAAAATAAACAGGTTAACAGTGCTAAAGAAATGGATTATAATAGTAAATATAATTCTTCGGACTCGATAAAGAAGAAAAAAGCGCCTGAGGCTACTTATGATATGTATCAGTTTATTTCTCTGGATCGGGATACGACTTATATAGATACTACACAGTCTATCAGGAAATCCTACAGTCATAATTATTTGCGAAAAGATAATTTTGGACTTTTGGCTTTTCCTAATGATGGACAGACATACAATACATTGCAGTATGGATTAAATGGTTTTTCGCCTTATCCAGAATTTGGTTTTACGGCAAAACAGTTTAATTATATGAGGGCAAATGATATTAAATATGCCAATGTTGCCACTCCAGTGACCGAATTATATTTTAAGACAACCATACAGCAAGGGCAGTCAGCCGATTCGTATTTTGCTATAAATGTATCTCCAAGACTTAATTTTTCTATAGCTTTCAGAGCTTTGCGATCGGAGGGAAGATATATCAATCAGCAGGCAAAATCGGGAAATTTTAGATTTACTACAAGTTATAATTCCAAAAATGGACGTTATATTGCCAATATGCATTACACCTCTCAAAGATTTCAGAATGAAGAAAATGGAGGTATAAGCAATGTAAGCAATTTTACAAGTGGCGATCCTACCTTTGATAACAGACAGCGATTGGGAGTTTATTTTGAAGATGCAAATTCAGAATTAAAAGGGAAACGTTTCTTTATAGATCAGGCCTTTAGGATAAATCCAAAAAAAGCGGCTAACAATTTATATATTACAGAGCAGTTTAATTACGAGAAATTCATGTACGGCTATACGCAGGAAACAATTCCTTCGATAGTAGATGGTAATGAGGTGAATCGTTTTGGCGAGTCATTCGTTACAGGCGGAATGGACGATAGAACTGATTATAATAAAATGTATAATAAAGCTGGTCTGGTATATGAGAACACCACTTTGGGTTCTTTTACTTTTTTTGCAGAGGATTTGCGCACCAATTATTTTTATAACAACATCTTATATTTGAATGGCGACGTAACGGTTGGAAATCTGCTGAGCCAGACTATTAATACTATTGGAGGGCAATACAATTATCGCAAAGACAAATGGAATGGCAAGATTTTATATTCTAAATCGGTAACAGATCAAAATTTATTTAATTTAGATGTGTCGGCAGTATATGATTGGAATGACGAAAATCAATTGTCATTTCGCTATCAGAGCATGAATAAACTGCCTAATAATAATTATAATTTGTTTCAAAGCAGTTACAGGGAATATAATTGGCAAAATGATTTTGTTAATGAAAAAATTAACTCAATCAGTGCTGTGGCTGACACAAAATGGGTTTCATTATCAGCCCAGCTGAATACGATAAACGATCATTTGTATTATACAGATTCCGATGCTGCAGTACGAAATGACACTATGCAGATTGTTAAGCCTCATCAATATGGTAAAACAATAAATTATGCTTCACTTAAGATTTCAAGGGAATTTGTTGTTGGCAAATGGGCATTAGACAATACGCTGTTATTCCAGAAAGTGGATCAGCCAGATGCAATTTTGAATGTTCCTGAATTTGTAACAAGAAATACATTGTATTACACTAATTATTTGTTTAACAGAAAATTATATTTCCAGACAGGTATCGAGTTTAATTACTTCAGCAGTTACTACACTAATAATTACAATCCTGTAATTGGTGAATTCTTTGTTCAGGATAAGGTAAAAATTGGGAACTCCCCGCTGGTTGATTATTTTGTTAATTTTAAAATCCAGCGCACCAGGATATATTTCAAAGCAGAGCATTTTAATTCACTGTTTTCAAAGAATAATTATTTCTCGGATACCAATAATCCCTATCGTGATTTTTTAATCCGTTTTGGACTGGTTTGGAATTTCTTTAATTGATTTATAACAAAATTTATTCAAAAAGTTAGTTTAAATAAAAAATATGCTAATTTTACTTCCATATAACTATAGAGATACTATAGTTTAAGTTATAACTTCTGAAAAATAACTAAATGGAATACTCTGAAAATATATTAGGCACGATTGGGAATACTCCTTTGGTAAAACTCAATAAAATTACTGCAGCAATTGATGCTTTGGTCTTAGCAAAAGTGGAGACATTCAATCCAGGGAATTCAGTAAAAGACCGTATGGCTGTAAAAATGATTGAAGATGCTGAGGCTGATGGACGCTTGCAGCCTGGAGGAACAATAATAGAAGGAACTTCTGGAAATACAGGAATGGGGCTTGCTCTAGTGGCAATCATCAAAGGGTATAAGTTAATTTGTGTAATATCCGATAAGCAGTCTAAGGAAAAAATGGATATTCTTCGTGCAGTAGGTGCCAAAGTAGTAGTTTGCCCAACCGATGTTGATCCAACAGATCCACGTTCTTATTATTCGGTTTCCAAAAGACTGGCTGCCGAAACTCCCAATTCCTGGTATGTAAACCAGTATGATAATTTATCCAATTCGTTGGCACATTACGAACAGACAGGGCCAGAAATCTGGAAGCAGACAGATGGAAAGATTACTCATTTTGTAGTTGGGGTAGGAACTGGCGGAACCATTTCCGGCGTTGGGAAATATCTGAAAGAGAAAAACCCGGACATCAAAATCTGGGGAATTGATACGTATGGTTCTGTGTTTAAAAAATATCATGAAACTGGAATTTTTGACGAAAATGAAATCTATTCCTATATCACAGAAGGGATTGGTGAAGATATTCTACCGAAGAATGTTGACTTTTCTTTAATCGATGGATTTACAAAAGTAACAGATAAGGATGCTGCTGTTTATACCCGAAAAATTGCACTCGAGGAAGGGATTTTTGTCGGAAATTCTGCTGGTGCAGCCATAAAAGGATTATTACAGCTCAAAGAGCATTTCAAGCCGGACGATGTAGTAGTGGTGTTATTTCACGATTCAGGAAGCCGTTATGTGGGCAAAATGTTCAATGATGACTGGATGCGTGAAAGAGGTTTCTTAGAGGAAGAGGTTACAACGGCTGAAGATGTAATTAAAGATCATATCAATCAGCAATTAATCGTGGTGCGCACCGAAGAATTGGTTTCGCATGCAATCGAGCGTATGCGTAAGTATAATATATCGCAGATACCAGTGGTTGATATTGATGGGTTTGTGGGTTCTGTTGATGAAACGGATTTATTTAGAAGTTATGTGGCCGATAAAAATGTGGCCGATAAACCAATCAAGGAAGTGATGGGAAAACCTTTTCCTGTGGTAAAATTGAATGCTTCTATTGAAGAAGTTTCTAAATTATTCACTAAAGGGAATGATGCCGTATTAGTTGATCTTAATAATGGAAATCATCAGATTATTACAAAGTCTGACATCATAAGATCGATGAAATAATATTGTTTATATTGCAGATTTTATACTGATGGTTAAAATCTGCAATGTTCTTTTTAAATTTTAAATTTTCATGACTTTTACTGCAATAGATTTTGAAACTGCAACTGCTTATCATCCGTGTTCTGTTGGAATAGTAATGGTTGAAAACGGATTGGTTGTTGATGAATTTGTAACATTGATTAAGCCTCCAAATAACGAGTATAATCCTTTTACAATTCAAGTTCATGGTATTTCACCAAGAGATACCGCAAATGCCAAAACCTTTATAGAAGTTTTTCCCGAAATTCAAAAAAGGCTTCAAAACAGAGTTGTTGTAGCTCACAATGAAAGCTTCGACCGGAATATTTTGATGAAATCAATGATGCTGCATGGCTTGAATTATGACGATTTAAATATTGGCTCCCGCTGGGAATGCACCGTGAAAATATATAAGTCAAAAGGGTTAAAGCCAACAAAGCTTAGCGACTGCTGCCGTGAAATGAATATCCAATTAAATCATCATGAGGCTTTATCTGATGCAAGGGCTTGCGCCAAATTGTATTTGTTAAGATAATTTTGAGCTTAGCTTTCTTTCTATTTGCAAAGTGTGAAATGAGTTTTTTTATTTTGTAGGACAAATTGTTATTTTTTTATTACTTTAGTCTAAAAGTCAATAATCTGCATCATGAAAGAAGATTTTCTCCACTACATCTGGAAATTTAAGAAATTTGATACCGTAAATCTAAAAACATATAATCAAGAGGAAATAACAATCAGTAATGCTGGGCAGTACCTGGAATTGGCAGGTCCCGATTTTTTTAATGCGCAAATTACTATTGGAAATCAAAAATGGGCTGGAAATGTTGAGATGCATGCCAAATCCTCTGATTGGTATATTCATCATCATGAAAAAGATGCGGGTTATGAAAATGTGATTTTGCATGTCGTCTGGGAACATGACTCAGAGGTTTTTAGATCTGATAATTCGGAGATTCCCGTTCTTGAGCTCAAAAACTACGTAGACCAATCTATTCTTAATAATTATCAAAAGCTTTTAGCTCCGAAGTCATGGGTTTTCTGCGAAAAGCAATTAAAAGATATTCCCCAATTCACATTAGCCAACTGGCAGGAACGATTGTTTTTTGAACGTCTGGAACGAAAATCACAGCCTATATTGCAATTATTAGACGATACTAATAACGATTGGGAAACTGTGTTGTTCCGTCTTCTAGCCAAGAATTTTGGATTGAATACCAATGGAGAAACGTTTTTTAAAATTGCGCAGTCTATTCCATTTTCAATAATCCGCAAAGAATGTTTTGAAGCCGAAAATCTCGAAGCTTTACTGTTAGGCTCAGCTGGATTGCTGGACGCTGAGAAAGAAGATGTTTATTTTAAAGATTTGAAGTTCCGGTATTTTTATCTTCTTCATAAATATCAAATCGAAAAGAGCTTAATTGAGCCAGTGCAGTTTTTTAAACATAGGCCAGATAATTTTCCCACAATCCGGATCTCGCAATTAGCAAATTTATTTCATAAACAGCAGAATCTCTTTTCTAAAATAAGTAATTTGAATTCAGCCGAAGCAGTCTATGAAATATTTAGAGTTTCGGTTACGCCATATTGGGAAACGCATTATCAGTTCGATAAGGAAAGCCCAAAAAAGAAAAAGGTATTATCAAAGTCTTTTATGGATTTACTGATTTTAAATACTGTAATTCCGCTTCAATTTGCTTATGCCAAGAGCCAAGGCAAAGAAGTTTCAGAAGATTTAATAGCTTTTCTAAATAATGTGGGAGCAGAAAACAATTCAATAATAGATAAGTTTGAATCTTATGGAATAAAGTCTAAAAATGCATTTGAAACTCAGGCATTACTGCAGCTTAAGAATGAATATTGCAATAAGGCTAAATGCTTAGATTGTGCTATTGGGATAGAGCTGCTGAAAAAATAATTAGGACAATTATTTATTCGCGGTTAACTATTGGGAGAAGATGGATTGAGCTGATGTATTTTATAAGTTTGCATGTTTATAAATTTTGTAGTTTTGTACAAACTCATTTTCTAATACTATGCGAGCAGTAATACGATTGAAATTTTTTTTGGAAAAATACGGTTTTCATGTGTCTTCCCGATTGGCAGATAAGTTAGGGATGCGAGTTACAAATGTCCGGCTTTTTTTTATCTATATATCTTTTGTAACTGCAGGTTTAGGATTTGGAGTGTATTTAACTTTAGCTTTCTGGATTAGGCTGAAAGATTTAGTTCGAGCCAAACGAACTTCGGTCTTTGATTTATAAAACTAAGTTTCTGATATAAAAAAAGGGATTTTAAAGTGGTTAAGCTTTAAAATCCCTTTTTCTTATTTTGTATAAAATTATTTTTCAGGATTGTTCAATTTGCTGTTTTTCTTTCCATATACAAAGTAAATTGCTATCCCTAAGCCCATCCAGACTACCAGTCTTACCCAGCTTTCATTAGGTAATGAATACATTAATGCTAAGCAAATAATAATACCTGCGATTGGTACAAAAGGTACTAATGGAGTCCTGAAAGATCTTGGAGCGTCTGGCATTTTTTTACGCATAACCATAACACCAATGCAAACCAATACAAATGCTAATAATGTTCCAATACTTACCATGTGTCCTAGATCACTAACAGGGACTAGGCCTGCAAATATACTTACGAAAATCAAGAAGAAAAGATTTGTTTTCCAAGGAGTACGATATTTAGCATGAATTGAACTGAAAAACGGAGGTAATAAACCATCTTTGCTCATAGTATAAAATACACGGCTTTGTCCCATAAGCATAACTAGCATTACCGAAGTGTATCCAGCTAGGATCGCAACAATTAAACCAGTTTGCAAAAAGTCATATCCTGTTTTTGCAAATGCTGTAGCGGCAGGTTTTGCATCTCCAGCAAATTCTGAATAGTTTACCAATCCAGTCATTACGTGGGCAAATAATACATATAATAGTGTACAGATTATTAATGATCCTAAAATACCAATTGGCATCCCTTTTTGAGGATCCTTAGCTTCTTGAGCTGCTGTAGATACGGCGTCAAAGCCAATGAAAGCAAAGAATACGGTTCCAGCACCAGCAGCAATTCCAGTCCATCCAAATTCTCCAAAAACTCCAGTGTTTTCTGGGATATAAGGAGTGTAGTTTGCTGTATCAATAAAACTCCATCCTAAAACGATGAAAATAACAACTACGGCAACTTTTACAATAACTAAAAAATTGTTTAATGAAGCTGATTCTTTTGTTCCTCTAATTAATAATAAGGATAGCATTGATACAATAAAGATGGCCGGAAGGTTTATAATTCCTCCTTCTACAACGGTTCCATCACTGAGTTTTAGTGTTTCCCAGGGCGAACAGATAAATTCGTGGGGCAGATGTATGCCATATTTATTTAACAATTCAAGCAGATAACGTGACCAGCTCACCCCTACGGTAGCGGCTCCTAATGCGTATTCTAAAACTAAATCCCAACCAATAATCCAAGCCATAAATTCACCCATAGTAGCATAAGAATAGGTATAAGCACTGCCTGCAACAGGAATCATCGAAGCAAATTCTGCATAGCATAGTCCTGCAAATGCACATCCAACGGCTGCTAAAACAAAAGATAGAGTAACTGCTGGTCCGGCATGTTCTGCAGCGGCGATACCTGTTAATGAGAATAATCCGGCTCCAATGATGGCTCCAACTCCCAATGCGACAAGTGATCGTGAAGATAAGGTTCTTTTTAGGCCTTTCTCAGATTCGGATGCTTCATCAAGCAATACCGAAAGAGGTTTAGTTTTCCAAATTGACATACTATAATATATTGGTTAATTATTATTAAGCTTCAAATGTATCGTTTTTTGCAAAAAATAAAAACATTTATCTTCTTTTAAGTTATAAAAACTTTAACTTTTGAAAGAGAATAATCTTGAATTCTGTTTATCTTCTGATAATCATTTAGTTGTATAGTATTTGAAAATGAAATTAATTGTTGTTGTAAATGGTGTGAATTTGATATTTTTCTTAATAAAATGAATTTTTTTATCTTATTTTATATTCTCAAGAAACGATAAATGTTTTAGTAAATGAATTTTAATCAGATAACACCATATTTTAAATTTAGTAATCAGCAGCGGTCAGGAATTTTTTTTCTTTTTGGAATTATCATTATCCTGCAGTTTGTTTATTATTTCGCTGATTTTAGTCCAATTCAGGAAAAAGAACCTGCTCGGCAGCAGTGGCTTTCTTTACAAGCAGCAGTAGATTCTTTGAAATCGCATAAGACCAGTAATAAGCCTGTAATGTATCCTTTTAATCCAAATTTTATTTCAGATTATAAAGGATATAAACTTGGAATGTCCGTAGAAGAAATAGACCGTTTATTGACTTTTAGAAAACAAAATAAATTTGTCAATTCTGCCAAAGAGTTTCAGGATGTTACAAAAATTTCGGATTCGCTGCTTCATGCAATTTCACCATTTTTTAAATTTCCAGATTGGGTAAATCAGAAAAAAGGCAGTAATCAATATAAAAGTTTTTCAGATAAGGCTTTCGTTAAAAATGAAAAAATTGTTCTTATTGATATAAATCAGGCTGCACAACAAGATTTAATCAAGATTAATGGAATAGGAGAAGCCATATCGCTAAGGATTCTATCTCAAAAAGAAAAACTAGGAGCATTTGTATCGATGGAACAGCTTAAAGAAGTTTGGGGATTGTCTCCAGAAGTAATTTTAAATTTGAACAAGCACTTTGCTATTATAAAACCTCCAGATTTGATTAAAATAGATGTAAATAATGCTTCTTTAAAGGAGCTGTCTAAGTTTTTTTATTTCAAACAAGACTTGGCCAGACAGATTGTAAAATACAGGAGCATGAATGGTGACTTTAAAAATATTGAGGATTTGACAAAAATTAACGACTTTCCTGTTGATAAAGCAAAATATATTAGCTTATATTTGAGCTTTTAATATGAATGACATTTTATGATGAATTTTGATTATAACGAAACTCAATCTTTAATAGCGCAATCTATAAAAGATTTTGCCGAAAAAAATATAAGACCTTATATAATGGAGTGGGATGAAGCCCAGATTTTTCCAACGCAGCTTTTTAAAAAATTGGGAGAAATGGGTTTTATGGGTGTTTTAGTTCCAGCCGAATTAGGTGGTTCGGGATTAGGATATCATGAATATATTACAATTGTTGAGGAAATTTCAAAAGTTGATCCATCTATTGGATTGTCAGTTGCAGCTCACAATTCATTATGCACAAATCATATTTTAACTTTTGGAAACGAAGAACAAAAGAAAAAATGGATTCCAAAACTGGCAACTGCCGAACATATTGGGGCTTGGGGCTTGACTGAGCATAATACAGGATCCGATGCTGGAGGTATGAACACTACCGCTGTTCGTGATGGCGATCATTGGGTGGTAAATGGAGCTAAAAATTTTATTACCCACGCTATTTCTGGAGATATTGCCGTAGTGGTTGTCCGGACTGGCAAAAAAGGCGATTCCAAAGGAATGACAGCATTTGTCTTCGAAAAAGGAATGCAAGGGTTTGCATCGGGAAAAAAAGAAAATAAATTAGGAATGCGCGCCAGTGAAACGGCTGAATTAATTTTTGACAATTGCCGTATACCAGACTCAAATAGGCTGGGCGAAGTAGGAGATGGATTTGTACAGGCTATGAAAATTCTTGATGGTGGCCGCATCTCAATTGGTGCTTTGTCACTTGGTATTGCCAAAGGTGCTTATGAAGCAGCTTTGAAATACTCTAAAGAGAGACATCAGTTTGGCCAGCCCATTTCCGATTTTCAGGCAATTTCATTCAAATTGGCTGATATGGCTACCGAAATTGAAGCGTCAGAATTATTATTGCATAAAGCTGCCTTTCTGAAAGAACAGCATAAACCTGTTACAACTTTAGGCGCAATGGCTAAAATGTATTCTTCTGAAGTTTGCGTAAAAGTATCTAATGAGGCTATTCAGATACACGGCGGTTATGGATTTACTAAAGATTATCCTGTGGAAAAATTCTATAGGGATTCAAAATTATGTACTATTGGTGAAGGGACTACCGAAATCCAGAAATTGGTTATTTCAAGAAATATTTTAAAAGATTAAAAAGAAGTGCTTCTTTTTTTTATTTTAAAATAATTCGTAATTTATAACGGATAATTCATAATTAATATTTACTTTTGCGCACTTAACGAAAGGGGGTGATAAAATTATGTTAATTATACCAATTAAAGACGGAGAAAATATCGATAGAGCATTAAAGCGCTATAAAAGAAAATTTGATAAAACTGGAACAGTTAGACAATTAAGAGCACGTACAGCTTTTATTAAGCCATCTGTTACAAATAGAATGAAATTCCAAAAAGCGGCTTATATCCAAGGATTAAGAGATAGTGTAGAGAATATCTAATTTACTGTCAACGCATTTTAAAATAAATTACCGTTAGTTATTAAAGTTTCTTAACTTTGATGCTAACGGTTTTTTTATGGCTTCAAATAATAAAGATGCATTTAGGGATTATCTGCAACTCGAAAAAAAATATTCTTCACACACTATAAATGCTTATTTAAATGATATCTCTTGTTTTGAGATATATAATAAGGAGTATTTTGAACAAGATACTATTGATCAGGTTAATTACAGTCAGATTAGAAGCTGGATTGTTACGCTTGTAGATGATGGTGTTTCAAATGGAACAATAAACAGAAAAATAGCTTCCTTAAAAGCTTTTTATAAATTTTTATTAAAAATCAAGCAAATTCAGGTTAGTCCGTTATTGAAGCATAAGGCTTTAAAAACCGAAAAAAAACTACAGATACCATTTTCGGAAAAAGAATTAGCTGAAGCTTTGTCTCAAAATCCAGTTCCAGAAGGATTTGAAGAGATAAGGGATAAACTCATAGTTGAATTGTTTTATACTGCTGGAATCCGAAGAACAGAACTTATTCATTTAAAGCTTTCAAATGTAAATTTGGGAGGAGGTACAATAAAAGTTTTAGGAAAAAGGAATAAAGAGCGTATTCTGCCGGTTTTGCCAGTGGTGGCAGAGCAATTGTTGATATATATAAAGGAACGGTCATTGCTTGAAGTAATACATGATGAGGAGTATTTATTCATCACAAAAAAAGGATTAAAATTAAGCGATTCCTTTGTGTATCGATTAATAAATTCATACTTTAGTAGTGTCTCCGAGAAAGTAAAAAAAAGTCCTCATATATTAAGACATACATTTGCGACTCATTTATTGAATAACGGAGCCGATTTAAATTCAGTTAAAGAATTATTGGGACATTCTAGTCTTGCTTCTACTCAGATATATACGCATAGCAGTTTGTTTGAGCTTAAAAAGGTATATCAGGAAGCTCATCCTAGGAATAAAAAATAATTCAAAAAGTGTTTAACCATTAAATAGATTGATTATGAAGGTAAATGTTCATGCAGTTAACTTTACTGTTGACAAAAAGCTAGTAGATTTCGTTCAGGAAAGAATGGATAAATTGGAGAAATATTATGATAGAGTTGTGTCTTCTGATGTTTTTTTGAAAGTAGAAAAGACAAGTGAAAAGGAAAATAAAAATGTTGAGATAAAAATTAATGTTCCCGGAGATGATTTTTTGGTTGAAAAACAATGCAAATCCTTTGAGGAAGCAGTAGAGCAGGCAGCGGAATCACTAGAGCGATTACTGGTAAAACGTAAAGAAAAGTTAAGAACACATATTTAATTTAAATTTTTTTCAAAAAATGTTTTGATTAAAAGATAAAATCTCTACATTTGCAGTCCGTTAGAAATAGCGGACTTTTTTTATTGAAATCGCCAGCGTAGCTCAGTTGGCTAGAGCAGCTGATTTGTAATCAGCAGGTCGTGGGTTCGAGTCCCTCCGCCGGCTCTTTTTTCCAATGCGATTTGGAATAGTTCATGCAATTATTGATAAAAAAAATGGGGAGATACTCAAGCGGCCAACGAGGGCAGACTGTAAATCTGCTGTGTGAACTTCGCAGGTTCGAATCCTGCTCTCCCCACAAATTGAAGTTTAAAGTTTGAAGGTTTAAATGGTTTAAAAATAGCTTTAAACTTTTAAACAATTTTAAGCAAAATTTCTCTGCCGACTTAGCTCAGGGGTAGAGTGCTTCCTTGGTAAGGAAGAGGTCACGGGTTCAATTCCCGTAGTTGGCTCAAGTAAGTAGGAAATTGAAATAAATATATAAACTAGATTAAAAATTAAGTAAAATGGCAAAAGAAACCTTTAACCGTTCGAAACCACACTTAAACATTGGTACGATCGGACACGTAGATCACGGTAAAACTACTTTAACAGCAGCAATCACAAAAGTGTTATCTGATGCTGGTTACTGTCAAGCAAAATCATTTGATCAAATTGATAATGCTCCTGAAGAAAAAGAAAGAGGTATTACAATTAATACATCACACGTTGAGTATGAAACTGCTAACCGTCACTACGCACACGTTGACTGTCCAGGTCACGCGGATTACGTAAAAAACATGGTTACTGGTGCTGCTCAAATGGACGGTGCTATCCTTGTTGTAGCTGCAACTGACGGACCAATGCCACAAACTCGTGAGCACATCCTTTTAGGTCGCCAAGTAGGTATTCCTAGAATGGTAGTTTTCATGAACAAAGTGGATATGGTTGATGATGCTGAGCTTTTAGAATTAGTTGAAATGGAAATCAGAGACTTATTGTCTTTCTACGAATATGATGGTGACAACTGTCCAGTTATTCAAGGTTCTGCTTTAGGAGGATTGAATAATGATGCTGCATGGGTTCCTAAAATTCTTGAATTGATGGAAGCTGTAGATTCTTGGATCGAAGAGCCAGTACGTGACACTGAGAAACCATTCTTGATGCCAGTTGAGGACGTATTTACAATTACTGGTCGTGGAACTGTTGCTACAGGTCGTATCGAAACTGGTATTGCTAATACAGGAGATGCTGTTGAAATCATTGGTATGGGAGCTGAAAAATTGACTTCTACTATTACAGGAGTTGAGATGTTCCGTAAAATCCTTGATAGAGGTGAGGCTGGAGATAACGTAGGTTTATTGTTAAGAGGTATTGATAAAGAATCTATCAAAAGAGGAATGGTTATCATTAAGCCAGGATCTGTTAAACCACATAAAAAATTCAAAGCTGAGGTTTATATCTTGAAAAAAGAAGAAGGTGGACGTCACACTCCATTCCACAATAATTACCGTCCACAATTCTACGTACGTACAACTGACGTAACAGGAGTTATTTCTTTACCAGAAGGTGTAGAGATGGTAATGCCAGGGGACAACTTAACAATCAATGTTGAGTTATTAAGCCCAATTGCTATGAGTGTAGGTCTTCGTTTTGCTATCCGTGAGGGTGGAAGAACTGTAGGTGCAGGTCAGGTAACTGAAATTGTAGAATAATACTACCATACATAATAAGGCCAGTGTCGTCTTGGCGACACTGGTTTTTAATAACTACGGGCGTAGTTCAAGGGTAGAATAGCGGTCTCCAAAACCGTTGATGGGGGTTCGAATCCCTCCGCCCGTGCAAAATAAACTAATCACTATGACAAAAGTTGTTAATTACATATCAGAATCATTTGAGGAATTAAAATCAAATGTAACTTGGCCAGAGTGGGCTGAAGTGCAACGTCTTACAATCGTTGTTGCTGTCTTTTCAGTGGTATTTGCTTTAGCGACTTGGGGTACTGATGAAGTATGTGCAAAAACATTATCTATATTTTTTAACTGGATAAAAGCATAATTTTTTGTAATGGCTGATAATAATTTAAAAAAATGGTATGTCGTTCGTGCAGTAAGCGGGCAGGAAAATAAAGTGAAAGCTTATATCGAAACAGAAATAGCTCGTTTGGGAATGAGTGATTATGTTTCGCAGGTTCTTGTGCCTACTGAAAAAGTGGTTACTGTAAAGGAGGGTAAAAAATTATCGAAAGATAAAGTTTATTTTCCTGGTTATGTTATGCTGGAAGCCAATTTAGTTGGGGAGATTCCTCATATTATCAAGTCTATCACAAGTGTTATTGGGTTCTTGGGGGAAACAAAAGGCGGGGAGCCAGTTCCATTAAGAATGTCAGAAGTAAATAGAATGTTAGGTAAGGTTGATGAGTTAGCAGTAAATACAGATACTCGTTCAATTCCTTTCAACTTAGGAGAAACTATTAAAGTGATCGATGGTCCATTTAATGGCTTTAACGGTACTGTTGAAAAAATAAATGAAGAAAAGCGTAAACTTGAAGTAATGGTGAAAATTTTCGGAAGAAAGACACCGTTAGAGCTTAGTTTTATGCAAGTTGAAAAAGTATAATTTTTGTTACATCTATAATAACCACACAATCGCTTCCAATGATTGTCGTGTTAAATTTTTTAAAAAATGGCTAAAGAAATTAGTAAGGTAGTTAAACTACAAGTTAAGGGAGGTGCTGCGAATCCGTCGCCACCGGTTGGACCTGCTTTAGGAGCTGCTGGGGTTAACATCATGGAGTTCTGTAAGCAATTTAATGCTAGAACACAAGATAAACCTGGCAAAATATGCCCAGTACAAATTACTGTGTATAAAGACAAATCATTTGATTTTGTTGTAAAAACTCCTCCAGCCGCTGTCCAATTATTGGAAGCTGCAAAGCTAAAGTCTGGATCAGGTGAACCAAATCGTAAAAAAGTAGCTAGTGTTACTTGGGATGTTATCAAAGCAATTGCTGAAGATAAAATGGTAGATTTAAATGCATTCACAATCGAATCTGCTATGAGTATGATTGCTGGAACAGCTAGATCTATGGGTATAACTGTATCAGGAGATTCTCCTTTTTAATTAAGAGAAAAACATGGCAAAATTGACAAAAAAGCAAAAAGAGGCTGCTTCAAAAATTGAAAAGAACAAATTATACACTTTAAAAGATGCTGCGGCATTAATTAAAGTGGTTGCTTCTGCTAAATTTGATGAGTCTGTTGATATCGCAGTTCGCTTGGGTGTAGATCCAAGAAAAGCGAATCAAATGGTGAGAGGTGTAGTAACCTTGCCTCACGGTACAGGTAAAGATGTTAAAGTATTAGCGTTAGTTACTCCAGATAAAGAAGCCGAAGCTAAAGAGGCTGGTGCAGACTACGTAGGACTTGATGATTATTTACAAAAAATTAAAGACGGCTGGACAGATGTTGATGTAATTATCACTATGCCTGCTGTTATGGGTAAATTAGGACCATTAGGCCGTATTTTAGGTCCTAGAGGTTTAATGCCAAACCCTAAAACAGGTACTGTAACTATGGATGTTGCAAAAGCTGTTGCAGAGGTTAAAGCTGGTAAAATCGATTTTAAAGTTGATAAAACTGGTATCGTACATGCAGGAATTGGTAAAGTTTCTTTTGGAGCTGAACAAATTTATGACAATGCACACGAAATTATTCAAACATTAATCAAACTTAAACCAACTGCTGCTAAAGGTACATACATCAAAGGTATTCACCTTACAAGCACAATGAGTCCTGCAATTGCATTGGATCCAAAAGCAGTATAATTGGTAGTTAATAATTTTTAGTATGACTAGAGAAGAAAAATCAATCGCGATTGAAGATTTAACTGCACAGTTAGCTGGTACAAACATTATTTATGTATCTGATATTTCTGGGTTAGACGCAGAAACAACTTCAAACTTGAGAAGAGCTTGTTTTAAGGCAGGTGTTAAATTAGAGGTAGTAAAAAATACTTTGCTTGCAAAAGCAATGGAGGCTTCTGATAATGACTATGGAGATTTACCTACTGTTTTGACTGGTAATAGTGCTATATTTATTGCAGATGTTGCAAATGCACCTGGAAAAATTATCAAAGATTTCAGAAAAAAATCTGCAAAACCTGTATTGAAAGGAGCTTATATTAATTCTGAAGTTTATCTTGGTGATGATCAATTAGATGCATTAGCAACTATTAAATCTAAAGAAGAGCTTATCGGTGAAATCATCGGATTATTACAATCACCAGCTCAAAGAGTTATTGCTGCTTTACAAAATCAATTCGCTGGCAGCGAAGAGGCTGAAGCATAATACTCAAAACAAGGAACTTTATTTCCTTGTTGCTTGAATTAGCGCACAATAAATAAATTATATTTTTTACAAATCATTTTAAAAAAAGATAGAAAAAATGGCAGATTTGAAACAATTCGCAGAGCAATTAGTTAACTTAACAGTTAAAGAAGTTAACGAATTAGCAACAATATTGAAAGATGAGTATGGTATCGAACCAGCTGCTGCAGCTGTAGTAGTTGCTGCTGGTGGTAATGAAGGTGCTGCTGAAGAGGCTCAAACAGAATTTACAGTAGTATTGAAAGATGCTGGAGCTTCTAAATTAGCTGTAGTAAAATTAGTTAAAGAACTTACAGGTTTAGGTTTGAAAGAAGCTAAAGATGTAGTTGATAGCGCTCCTAGTAACGTTAAAGAAGGTGTAACTAAAGAAGAGGCCGAAGGTCTTAAAAAATCTTTAGAAGAAGCTGGAGCTGTAGTTGAGTTAAAATAACAAAACGTCAGTTTTAAAGTAGGTTTAGACCTTGGACGAAACCGTCCAACGGTCTAAACCATTTTTCGTATAATAAAATTATATCAAGTTTTATTATAAAATAGTTTAAAATACGAAAAGGTTTTTAATCAATACGAAGAAAGAAAATTTACAAAGTTTTAATTTGTTTGTTTTTAAAGATGTATCGATTATAAAAAGAAAGTATAGATTGTTTTATAAATTGAACAGTGTTTTTACACAAATAACTACTTTTTTTTAATCAAAATTTTGTCCATTGATGATAACAAATCAGACTGAAAGATTGAATTTTGCCTCTACGAAAAACATTCCTGATTATCCGGATTTTCTAGATGTTCAGGTTAAATCATTTAAAGATTTTTTTCAATTAGAAACTAAATCTGACGAAAGAGGCGACGAAGGGTTATACAATACCTTCATGGAAAACTTTCCAATTACAGATACAAGAAACAACTTTGTTTTGGAATTCCTTGATTACTTTGTAGATCCACCACGTTACACCATTCAAGAATGTATAGAAAGAGGTCTTACGTATAGTGTGCCTTTGAAAGCTAGGCTAAAACTGTATTGTACAGATCCTGAACACGAAGATTTTGAAACTATTGTGCAAGATGTTTATCTTGGAACAATACCTTACATGACACCAAGTGGTACTTTTGTTATCAATGGAGCTGAACGTGTTGTAGTTTCTCAATTACACCGTTCTCTGGGTGTTTTCTTTGGGCAGTCCTTCCATGCAAATGGAACAAAATTATATTCTGCGAGAGTTATCCCTTTTAAAGGATCTTGGATAGAATTTTCTACCGATATCAACAGCGTAATGTATGCGTATATCGATAGAAAGAAAAAATTACCGGTTACAACTTTATTCCGTGCAATTGGTTTCGAAAGAGATAAGGACATCCTTGAAATTTTCGACCTTGCTGAAGAAATTAAAGTTTCAAAAACAGGTCTTAAAAAATATATTGGAAGAAAACTTGCTGCGCGTGTATTGAACACTTGGCATGAGGATTTCGTTGATGAGGATACAGGAGAGGTTGTTTCTATCGAGCGTAATGAGATTATCCTTGATCGTGATACTATTATCGACAAAGATAATGTGGAAGAAATAATTGATTCAAACGTTAAGTCTATTTTGTTGCACAAAGAAGATAATAACGCTGTTGATTATTCTATCATTCATAATACATTACAAAAAGACCCAACAAACTCTGAAAAAGAAGCTGTTGAGCATATCTACAGACAATTGCGTAACGCAGAACCGCCTGATGAAGAAACTGCTCGTGGTATTATCGATAAATTGTTCTTCTCTGACCAACGTTATAACTTAGGTGAAGTAGGTCGTTATAGAATTAATAAAAAATTGGGTCTTGATACTCCAATGGAAAAGCAAGTGCTTACCAAAGAAGATATCATTACTATCGTTAAATATTTGATCGAGTTGATTAACTCAAAAGCTGAGATTGATGATATTGACCACTTGTCTAACCGTCGTGTTAGAACAGTTGGAGAACAATTGTCTCAACAATTTGGTGTTGGTTTGGCTCGTATGGCTAGAACCATTCGTGAGAGAATGAACGTTAGGGATAATGAGGTGTTTACACCAATTGATTTGATTAATGCTAAAACATTATCATCAGTTATCAACTCTTTCTTTGGAACAAACCAGTTATCTCAATTTATGGATCAAACGAATCCATTGGCTGAGATTACACACAAAAGAAGATTATCTGCACTTGGACCAGGTGGACTTTCGAGAGAAAGAGCCGGATTTGAGGTTCGTGACGTTCACTACACGCACTACGGGCGTTTATGTCCAATTGAAACACCAGAGGGACCAAACATTGGTTTGATTTCTTCTCTTGGAGTTTATGCGAAAGTAAACGGAATGGGATTCATTGAAACACCTTACCGTAAAGTAGACAATGGTGTTGTAGATTTAGAATCTACTCCTATATATTTAAGTGCTGAAGAAGAAGAAGGAAAAATGATTGCTCAGGCAAACATTGAAATGGATGCTTCTGGTAAAATTACAGCTAGCAATGTTATTGCTCGTGAGGAAGGTGATTTCCCTGTTGTTGAACCATCTGCAGTACATTATACAGACGTTGCTCCTAACCAGATTGCTTCTATTTCGGCATCTTTGATTCCTTTCTTAGAGCATGATGATGCGAACCGTGCGTTGATGGGATCGAACATGATGCGTCAGGCTGTACCATTAATACGTCCTGAAGCTCCAATTGTTGGTACCGGTTTAGAGCGTCAAGTGGCTTCAGATTCTAGAGTATTGATTAATGCTGAGGGACATGGAGTTGTAGAATATGTTGATGCTAATATCATTACCATCAAATATGATCGTTCTGAAGAAGAAAGAATGGTGAGTTTTGACGCTGATGAGAAAACATATAATTTAATTAAATTTAGAAAAACCAATCAAGGAACAAGTATCAACTTGAAACCTATCGTAAGAAAAGGTGACAGAGTGATTCCTGGTCAAGTATTATCTGAAGGATATGCGACTCAAAATGGAGAATTGGCTTTAGGTAGAAACCTTAAAGTTGCGTTTATGCCATGGAAAGGGTACAACTTCGAGGATGCGATTGTAATTTCTGAAAAAGTAGTTCGTGACGATATCTTTACTTCAATTCACGTAGACGATTACTCATTAGAGGTAAGAGATACTAAATTAGGTAACGAAGAGTTAACAAATGATATACCAAACGTTTCTGAAGAAGCTACTAAAGATTTGGATGAAAACGGTATGATTAGAATTGGTGCCGAGGTTAAACCTGGTGATATTCTTATCGGTAAAATTACTCCAAAAGGAGAATCCGATCCTACTCCGGAAGAGAAATTGCTTCGTGCAATCTTCGGGGACAAAGCAGGTGATGTA
Organism: Flavobacterium aestuarii; assembly: GCF_040049115.1. Lineage (NCBI taxonomy): Bacteria > Pseudomonadati > Bacteroidota > Flavobacteriia > Flavobacteriales > Flavobacteriaceae > Flavobacterium > Flavobacterium aestuarii. The sequence goes on along the minus strand of NZ_JBDLZZ010000005.1, from coordinate 22,844 downwards.
AAAGATGCTTCATTGAAAGCTTCTCCTTCTTTACATGGTGTGGTTTTAGACAAAAAATTATTTGCAAGAGCGGTAAAAGACAAACGTAAACGTACTCAGGACAAAGATGCTTTAGGAGCACTTGAAATGGAATTTGAAGTGAAGTTTGTTGAGCTTAAAGATAGATTGATTGAGAAACTTTTCAACATCGTAAACGGAAAAACTTCTCAAGGTGTAATGAATGATTTGGGTGAAGAAGTTTTACCAAAAGGTAAAAAATATACTCAAAAAATGCTTTATGCTGTTGAAGATTTTGCTCACTTAAGTAAAGGTCAATGGGTTGCTGATGATGCAACAAATACTATGGTAAATGATTTGATTCATAACTATAAAATTAAATTGAACGATTTACAAGGTGCTTTACGTAGAGAGAAATTTACAATTACTGTTGGAGATGAATTACCATCAGGAATCTTGAAATTAGCTAAAGTATACATTGCTAAAAAACGTAAGTTGAAAGTAGGGGATAAAATGGCGGGACGTCACGGTAACAAAGGTATTGTTGCACGTATCGTTCGTCATGAAGATATGCCTTTCTTGGAAGACGGAACACCAGTTGATATTGTGTTGAACCCACTTGGGGTACCTTCACGTATGAACATCGGACAAATTTATGAGACTGTTTTAGGATGGGCTGGAATGAACTTGGGTAGAAAATTTGCTACTCCAATTTTTGATGGTGCTTCTTTAGACGAGATCAATGCTTTGACTGATGAAGCTGGAGTACCACGTTTTGGACATACTCACCTTTATGATGGAGGTACAGGAGAACGTTTCCACCAAGCTGCGACAGTTGGAGTTATCTATATGCTGAAATTAGGACATATGGTTGACGATAAGATGCACGCACGTTCTATCGGTCCATACTCGTTGATTACTCAACAGCCACTTGGAGGTAAAGCTCAATTTGGAGGTCAGCGTTTTGGAGAGATGGAGGTTTGGGCACTTGAAGCTTATGGAGCATCAAGTACTCTTCGTGAAATCTTGACTGTTAAATCGGATGACGTTATTGGTAGAGCTAAATCTTACGAGGCAATCGTAAAAGGTGAAACCATGCCAGAACCAGGATTACCTGAATCATTCAATGTATTAATGCATGAATTGAAAGGTCTTGGTCTTGACCTTCGTTTAGAAGAATAAATTATTCATGATAGAGACGTTGCGGTGCAACGTCTCTATTTAAATTTCATAAGAGTTTTTAAGGATTTAGCCCCGTAACCCGTTCCGATTTTTTATAAAATTTCAAAAGATTTTATAACTAGCACTTCAAATTTGAGTTTGAAGTTTAGAGAAGTAATCCGAGGTGTAGAGACGTTGCAGTGCAACGTTTGTACAAAATCAATTTTTAATTGCAAATAAATCAATAGTAAAAACTATGATAAATAACAGAAATAATAAAGAAAAGAATACTGTAAAAAGATTCGACAAAATTTCGATAGGATTGGCTTCTCCTGAATCTATCTTGAAAGAATCAAGAGGTGAAGTGTTGAAACCTGAAACTATCAACTATAGAACTCACAAACCTGAGCGTGACGGGCTTTTCTGCGAAAGAATTTTTGGACCGGTAAAAGATTTCGAATGTGCTTGCGGTAAATATAAAAGAATACGTTACAAAGGTATCATTTGTGACCGTTGTGGTGTTGAAGTTACGGAAAAGAAAGTACGTCGTGATAGAGTAGGACACATCAACCTTGTTGTGCCTATTGCTCACATCTGGTACTTCCGTTCCCTTCCAAATAAAATTGGTTATATTTTAGGTCTTCCATCTAAGAAATTGGATATGATTATCTATTATGAAAGATATGTGGTTATTCAGCCAGGTATTGCCAAAAATGCAGATGGAGAATCTATTGAAAGATTAGATTTCTTAACTGAAGAAGAATATTTGAATATTTTGGATACTCTTCCTGCGGATAACCAATATTTAGATGATTTTGATCCTAATAAATTTGTTGCCAAAATGGGAGCAGAGTGTATTATGGATTTATTGGCTCGTATTGATCTTGACGAATTGTCATACGATTTAAGACATAAAGCCAATAACGAAACATCTAAACAGCGTAAGACTGAAGCGTTAAAGAGATTACAAGTTGTGGAATCTTTCCGTGAGTCAACTTTGAACAGAGAAAATCGCCCTGAGTGGATGATCATGAAAGTAATTCCGGTTATTCCACCAGAATTGCGTCCTCTTGTACCGCTTGATGGAGGTCGTTTCGCAACTTCGGATTTGAATGATTTATACCGTCGTGTAATCATCCGTAACAACCGTTTGAAAAGATTAATCGAGATTAAAGCTCCTGAAGTAATCCTTCGTAACGAAAAACGTATGTTGCAGGAATCTGTAGATTCACTTTTCGATAATACTCGTAAAGCTTCTGCGGTAAAAACGGAATCAAACAGACCTTTGAAATCATTATCTGATTCGTTAAAAGGTAAACAAGGTCGTTTCCGTCAAAACTTACTTGGAAAACGTGTGGATTATTCTGCTCGTTCGGTAATTGTCGTTGGACCAGAGTTGAAATTGTTTGAGTGTGGTTTGCCAAAAGATATGGCAGCTGAATTATACAAACCTTTCGTTATCCGTAAATTGATCGAAAGAGGAATTGTAAAAACAGTAAAATCTGCTAAGAAAATAATCGACAAAAAAGAGCCAGTAGTTTGGGATATCCTAGAAAATGTAATCAAAGGACATCCAGTATTACTAAACCGTGCTCCCACTTTGCACAGATTAGGTATCCAGGCATTCCAGCCAAAATTGATTGAAGGTAAAGCGATTCAATTACACCCATTAGTGTGTACGGCGTTTAACGCGGATTTTGACGGGGATCAGATGGCGGTTCACTTGCCATTAGGGCCAGAGGCTATTTTGGAGGCTCAATTATTAATGTTGGCTTCTCACAATATCTTGAACCCTGCAAATGGTGCTCCAATTACGGTACCTTCTCAGGACATGGTTTTGGGTCTTTATTATATGACTAAAGAGCGTTTGTCTACACCAGAGAAAACTATTTTAGGAGAAGGAATTACATTCTATTCTGCTGAAGAGGTAAATATCGCATTAAATGAAGGAAGATTGGAATTGAATGCTCGTGTAAAAATCAGAGCAAAAGATTTTAATGAAAATGGAGAATTGGTTTACCAAATTATCCAAACAACTGCTGGACGTGTATTATTTAATGAAGTAGTGCCGGAAGCAGCTGGATATATCAATGACGTATTGACTAAGAAAAACTTAAGAGACATTATCGGACACGTATTGAGTTCGACTAGTGTACCTGAAACAGCAGCTTTCTTGGACAATATGAAAGATATGGGTTATAAATTCGCTTTCAAAGGAGGATTGTCATTCTCTCTTGGTGATATTAGAATCCCAGAACAAAAACCAAAATTAATTGCAGATGCCAGAGAACAAGTTGAAGGTATTTCTGCTAACTATAACATGGGTCTTATTACCAATAACGAGCGTTACAACCAAGTTATTGACGTATGGACTTCAGCAAATGCTCAATTGACAGAGTTGGCAATGAAAAACATTAGAGAAGACCAACAAGGTTTCAACTCTGTGTATATGATGCTTGACTCCGGGGCGAGGGGTTCTAAAGAACAGATCCGTCAGTTAACTGGTATGCGTGGTTTGATGGCTAAGCCTAAAAAATCTACTGCTGGTGGTGGTGAAATTATTGAAAACCCGATTCTTTCTAACTTTAAGGAAGGTCTTTCGATCCTTGAGTACTTTATCTCTACTCACGGTGCTCGTAAAGGTCTTGCGGATACGGCTCTTAAAACTGCCGATGCTGGATACTTGACCAGAAGGTTGCATGACGTTTCTCAAGATGTTATTGTTAATCTTGAGGATTGTGGTACTCTTAGAGGTATTGAAGTTTCTGCTTTGAAGAAAAATGAGGAGATCGTTGAATCATTAGGAGAAAGAATCTTAGGACGTGTTGCATTGCAAGATGTAATTAATCCATTGACAAGTGAGATTTTAGTTCATGCTGGTGAGCAGATTACTGAGGCATTAGTAAAAGGTATCGAAGCTTCTCCAGTTGAGAAAGTTGAAGTACGTTCGCCATTAGTTTGTGAGGCTACAAAAGGTATTTGTGCTAAATGTTACGGTAGAAACTTGGCAACTGGTAAAATGACTCAAAGAGGTGAGGCTGTTGGTGTAATTGCTGCACAGTCTATTGGAGAGCCAGGTACACAGTTGACATTGCGTACTTTCCACGTTGGAGGGGTTGCAGGAGGTATCTCTGAAGAATCTAGTATCATTACACGTTTTGCAGGTAAATTAGAAATCGAAGATTTAAAAACTGTAAAAGGTGAAGACGGAGAGGGTAATGCAGTTGATATCGTAGTTTCTCGTTCTACTGAATTGAAATTGATTGACGAAAAAACAGGTATCTTATTAAGTACTCATAATATTCCTTACGGTTCAAGTATTTTTGTGAATGATGGTGAGTCAGTAGCAAAAGGTGCAGTAATCTGTAAATGGGATCCATATAACGGGGTTATTGTTTCTGAGTTCACTGGTAAAATTGCTTATGAAGATTTAGAGCAAGGACAATCGTTCATGGTTGAAATCGATGAGCAGACTGGTTTCCAGGAAAAAGTAATCTCAGAGGCAAGAAACAAAAAATTAATTCCAACTTTATTGGTTTATGGTAAAGAAGGAGAGTTGATACGTTCTTACAACTTGCCGGTGGGAGCTCACTTGATGGTAGAAAACGGAGAGAAAATCAAGGCTGGTAAAGTTTTGGTTAAAATTCCTCGCCGTTCTTCTAAATCTGGGGATATTACAGGAGGTTTACCAAGAATTACAGAGTTGTTAGAGGCTCGTAATCCTTCAAACCCAGCTGTAGTTTCTGAGATTGATGGTGTTGTTACTTTTGGTAAAATTAAAAGAGGTAACCGCGAAATCATCATTGAATCTAAATTTGGTGATGTTAGAAAATACTTGGTTAAATTATCAAGCCAGATTTTAGTTCAAGAGAATGACTTCGTTAGAGCGGGTGTGCCATTGTCTGATGGAGCAATTACTCCAGATGATATTTTGAGAATTCAGGGACCTGCTGCTGTTCAGCAGTATTTGGTAAATGAAATTCAAGAGGTGTACCGTCTTCAAGGGGTAAAAATCAATGACAAGCACTTTGAGGTAGTAATACGTCAGATGATGCGTAAGGTTAGAGTTGAAGATCCAGGAGATACTTTGTTCTTAGAAGATCAATTAATTCATACCAAAGATTTTATCGTTGAAAATGATAAATTGTACGGAATGAAAGTGGTTGAAGATGCTGGGGATTCAAGTGTTTTAAAACCAGGTCAGATTATAACTCCACGTCAATTACGTGATGAAAATTCATTATTGAAACGTACGGATAAAAATCTTGTTGTTGCACGTGATGTAATTACAGCTACTGCAACACCAGTTTTACAAGGTATTACAAGAGCTTCTCTTCAAACTAAATCATTTATTTCTGCTGCTTCTTTCCAGGAAACAACAAAAGTATTAAATGAAGCTGCTGTTGCAGGTAAAGTTGATTTATTAGAAGGATTGAAAGAAAATGTAATTGTTGGTCATAGAATCCCTGCCGGTACAGGTATGAGAGAATATGATAATGCGATTGTAGGTTCTAGAGAAGACTATAATGATATGATGGCAAATAAAGAAGAGTATATTTATTAATTCTTTCCCCAATGCTCTCTCTCTGCGAAAACAGGGAGAGAGTATTGAATAATTTAAAATTTTATGAGCAATTCGAACCAACAGCAAGAACAGATTAATATTGAATTAGATGAAAAAATAGCTGAGGGAATTTATTCAAATTTAGCTATTATCAATCATTCTTCTTCTGAATTTGTATTAGATTTCGTTTGTATTATGCCTGGTGTTCCTAAGGCTAAAGTGAAATCCAGAATTGTTTTAACGCCTCAGCATGCTAAAAGATTGCTTAAAGCAATTGGTGAAAATGTTCATCGTTTTGAAGTAGCTCATGGTGAAATAAAAGAGGGTGAGCAAGCTCCGATTCCGCTGAATTTTGGTCCTGCGGGGCAAGCGTAATTTTATAATCAAAAGACTCCTTTATGGAGTCTTTTTTTTACTTTATAATGTTATCTTTTTGTTAGTTGTGTAATTGTTTATGCATTTCAACGATTTTATCTGTACTTTAACGACTATTTTTCCCTTCACTTAACTATTCCTTTACTTTCGCGATGAATTTAGTTTATATACTTTTATAAAGAGAGCGAAATGAATGACGTTTTTAGTATTGTGAAAAACAACAGCAATAAAATTTTTTTATTTATTGTTCTGTTTACTTTTTTTTCAAGTGCTAGTGCATTCGCACAAATTAAAAATTTAGAAGTTAGTACCGAAAATATATTAAATAACAATAATATAGTAATTGAAACCCCAGTAAAAGTATCCAGTTCTACATTGAACTCAAATGTGAATTTTATACTTTGGTTTATGGGAACAAAAGGAGATTTTGGAAAAACTTATTCAGATGATGGTATGTATTCTAAGAAAAGTTTTATGACATCTGGAAGAGAACCAAACCATTTGTTGGTTAAAACGCTTTTGAAAAAAGCGCTTAATATTAAATCTTGCTAGCGAGTATTTAAGGTTGAATTTAATTTGTATATATAAAAAACGCCAATTAAAATTGGCGTTTTTTTGTGTCTTTTTTTCTATTATTTTAATCAAATTCTGAAGTGAAAAATAATTTCACGCTTGGGTATTTGCTTTGAGTCATGTGAATTGTGAAATCAGAATCAGCTAAAAATACAAGTTGATTGTATTTATCCTTAGCTAAAAATTTCTGTTTAATACGGATAAATTCTTTAAATTCATCGTTTTTGGCATCATCAGGTTTTACCCAGCAGGCTTTGTGAACAGGGAAGTTTTCATAAGTACATTTAGCTCCATATTCATGTTCTAAACGATATTGAATGACTTCGTATTGTAATGCACCTACAGTTCCGATTACTTTTCTATTATTCATTTCCAAGGTAAATAACTGTGCAACACCTTCATCCATCAATTGATCTACGCCTTTGTCCAGCTGTTTGGCTTTCATAGGGTCAGCATTGTTAATGTATCTGAAGTGTTCCGGAGAGAAACTTGGTATTCCTTTGAAACTCATAACTTCTCCTTCGGTTAGGGTGTCGCCAATCTTGAAATTTCCAGTATCATGTAATCCAACGATGTCACCCGGATAGGAGATGTCTACAATTTCTTTTTTCTCGGCAAAAAAAGCATTTGGACTTGAAAACTTTAAGTTCTTTTTCTGGCGGACATGATAATACGGTTTGTTTCTTTCAAAAGTTCCAGAAACGATTTTTATAAAAGCTAATCTGTCTCTGTGTTTCGGATCCATATTGGCGTGTATTTTAAATACAAAACCAGACATTTTTTCTTCTTTTGGATCTACTAATCTTGTTTCGGAATCCTTTGGTCTAGGTGATGGGGCAATGCTTACAAAACAGTCTAGTAATTCACGAACTCCAAAGTTGTTTAATGCCGATCCAAAAAATACTGGCTGTAATTTACCGTCCAGATAATCCTGACGGTCAAATTTAGGATAAACTTCGTCTATTAATTCTAATTCTTCACGTAAGCGATCTGCAGGTTTTTGGCCTATTATTTTTTCTAATTCAGGGCTTTGAACATCAGAGAAAGCGATTGTTTCTTCAATGTTTTTACGGCTGTCACCACTAAATAGATTAATATTCTGCTCCCATAGATTATAAATTCCCTGGAAATCATAACCCATGCCAATTGGAAAACTAAGAGGTGTAACTGTTAGTCCAAGCTTTTGTTCAACTTCGTCCATTAAGTCAAAAGCATCTTTACCTTCTCTATCGAGTTTGTTAATGAATACGATAATTGGAATTTTTCGCATTCTGCAGACAGCAACCAGTTTTTCTGTCTGCTCTTCAACCCCTTTGGCGACATCTATTACTACAATAACACTGTCAACAGCTGTCAATGTTCTAAAAGTGTCTTCGGCAAAATCCTTGTGGCCCGGAGTGTCAAGTATGTTGATTTTTCTGTCTTTATAATTAAAAGCCAATACAGAAGTTGATACAGAAATTCCTCTCTGACGCTCAATCTCCATAAAGTCACTCGTGGCTCCTTTTTTAATTTTATTGCTTTTTACTGCACCAGCTTCTTGGATTGCACCTCCAAAAAGAAGTAATTTTTCGGTCAGTGTGGTTTTTCCGGCATCAGGATGTGAAATAATCCCAAAAGTGCGTCTTCTTTCTATTTCTTTTAAAAAACTCATAATTATATATCAATTGTCTGCAAAAGTACTATTTATAAATGCTATTTGAAAAAAAATATATAACGGTAAATGCGGGTCAATTGATTTTGAAATTACATATAAAAAAAGTTATGGATTTATGGGATCTTATACAAACAATAGAGGTATTTAAGGGAACTTAATAATTTTTTGTTAATAGTATTAAGGAAACTTGTTTAATGCATTCGAATTGTTATTTTTGTTCGTTATATGTTCGGTTAATTGTAAGTTTTTTGACAAATTATTGAGTTTGAATCATTCAAGATCAATGATGAACAGTTTGTTAGGTTTTAAAGGGCTGTATTTGATATAGATGCGTCTTTTGGAGCAAGTTTTTTTGAGATAATAATTATATAAAAAATAAAAAATGCCTTCAAAATTTTTACAAATGAAATTCATAACTAATAAAGTTGTGTTTACTTTTTTTCTTTTGTTTTCTGTTTTAACTTTTGTAAATGCCCAAGAAATTATAAAAGACAGTGTTGTTGCAGTGGCCAAAGCTGATGTGACTAGCGGCAAAAAGCTGAAAGTTGATGGAATAGTTGCAACTGTTGGAGATTATATTATTCTGGATTCTGATATAGATAAAGGTTTTTTGGAAATTAAAAGCCAAGGGGCATCAACAGCAGATGTTACAAGATGCCAGGTTTTAGGGACTTTGCTGGAGCAAAAATTGTATGCTCATCAAGCTGTTCAAGATAGTATTATAGTGAGTGATGCGGAAGTAAAAGGGATGATGGACGAAAGGCTGAGTTATATGCTGCAGCAAGTTGGAACAATGGAAAAACTGGTGCAGTATTATCAAAAAGACTCTGAAGAGGAATTCAGAACCTATTTCTTTGATGTATTGAAAGAACAGAAACTTACTAGTGAAATGACCAAAAAAATAATCGAAAAGGTTGAAATTACTCCTGAGGAAGTTCGTGAATTCTTTAAAAAAATACCTGCAGCTGATCTGCCTGTTTTTGGTGCTGAACTTGAGGTTGCTCAAATTGCAATTAAGCCTAAAGTTACTGATGAAGATAAAAAAAGAATCATTGATAAGTTGAATGGTTTTAGGAAGGAGTGTATGGAAGGAGCCAGTTTTGCAACAAAGGCAGTTTTATATTCGGAAGATCCAGGGTCGAGCAAGAATGGTGGCTATTATAAAATGAACCGAAAAACTGCTTTTGTAAAAGAGTTCAAAGATGTTGCTTTTAGTCTTGCGGAAGGTGAAATATCTGAGCCTTTTGAAACCATATATGGTTATCATATTATTTATGTTGAAAAAATAAAAGGACAAGAGATTGAATTGAGGCATATATTGATGGCGCCTTCTGTTTCTCAGGAATCATTAAAAGAGGCCAAAGAAAAAATTGCTTTAATCAGAAAAAAGATATTGGACAAGGAAATTTCTTTTGCAGAAGCGGCAAGAACCATGTCTGATGAAATAGAAACAAGAGCTAATGGCGGAGCTTTGATAAATCCTAAAACCCAAGATACCCATTTTGAATTGACAAACATGGATCCTTCTATATATAGACAGGTTTCTAATTTGAAAGACAATGAAATTTCGATGCCATCTCTGGAGGATAAAGAAGGAAAGAAATATTATAAAATCATGACAGTAACGAATAGAATCGATTCGCATACTGCAGATTATGCTAAGGATTATATTAAAATTAAAGATCTAGCATTAAAAGAAAAACAAATCAAGGCTATTGCCAAATGGTTTGATGCAAAAATAAAAGATACTTATATTAAGATCGTAGAGGAATACAAAGATTGTCCTTTTACTAATAATTGGGTAAAAAAATAATTTTCAATAAATAAAAGAGTTAGTTTTATGTTTTCATGATTCTAACTCTTTTTTAATTAAAAAAAAATATAAAATGTCTGATGTAGCAGCAATTCAAGATTTAGTTCAAAAACGCAATGAATTAAAAAAAGAAATATCCAAAATTATAGTAGGCCAAGAAGCTGTTGTCGATCAGATTTTGCTATGTATTTTTTCTGGAGGCCATGCCTTATTAGTTGGAGTGCCAGGTCTTGCTAAGACTTTGCTGGTGAATACTTTAGCCCAGGCGTTAGGTTTGGATTTTAAAAGAATTCAATTTACGCCAGATTTAATGCCTTCGGATATATTAGGGAGTGAAATACTGGACGAAAACCGACAGTTTAAATTTATAAAAGGCCCCATATTTTCTAATATTATTCTGGCAGACGAAATCAATAGGACACCGCCCAAAACCCAAGCTGCGCTGTTAGAAGCTATGCAGGAGCGTTCCGTTACAATAGCAGGTGCTAATCATAAATTGAGTTTGCCTTATTTTGTACTGGCTACGCAAAATCCTATTGAGCAAGAAGGGACTTATCCTCTGCCAGAAGCGCAATTAGACCGGTTTATGTTTGCTATAAAATTAGAATACCCTTCTTTTGCAGAAGAAGTGCAGGTGGTAAAACAAACCACAGCAGATTCTGCTGTAAAAATAAACGCATTGTTTACTGGTCAGGAGATTATCGATTTCCAGCATTTAATCCGTCGTATTCCAGTTGCAGATAATGTGGTGGAATATGCTGTGACGTTAGTGAGTAAAACCCGCCCTGATAATGTTCTTTCGAATGAATTTGTGAAAAATTATCTTGATTGGGGAGCTGGTCCAAGGGCTTCGCAAAATTTAATTTTGGCAGCAAAAGCACATGCCGCATTTCATGGTAAGTTTTCTCCGGATATACATGATGTAAAAGCAGTAGCGATAGGTATTTTGCGTCACAGAATTATTAAAAACTACAAAGCTGATGCAGAAGGAATTTCTGAGGAAATGATAATTGAAAAGCTGATTTAAAAGATAAAAATAAGAAATTATTGAAAAGTGTTGTATTCTGGTAGGGATGTGACACTTTTTTGTTTAACAATAGTTTTTATTTTTGTTAAAATCAAAATTCAAATTGTGAATTGTGTAAATATGACACTTGAAATATGCTTATTTCTCAATTTAAGGCGGTCAAATTTCTAATTTTGCAATAATATTTTTTTAAAATTCTGAGTACATTAAATTCTTTTAAACTCTCATCTTTAATTATTAAATTTGCGAGACAAAAAAAACAAAACATTTATTATAAAGGGCTTTTTTTTTGAAATAATCAAGAAAATAGGCCTCTAACATTGAAAAAAACTTCTATTATGAATATTTATAACGATTATCTCAAAGAAATCGAAGAAAGAAAAGGTCAAGGGTTACACCCGAAGCCAATTGATGGTGCTGAATTGCTAAGCGAAATTATTGCGCAAATTAAAGATGTAGATAACGTTTATAGAGAAGATTCTCTTAAGTTTTTTATTTACAATACTTTGCCTGGAACCACTAGTGCGGCTGGTGAGAAAGCTAAGTTTTTAAAAGAAATTATCCTTGGTGAATCTGAAGTAAAAGAGATTACCCCTGCTTTTGCCTTCGAATTATTGTCACATATGAAAGGAGGCCCGTCTATTGAAGTGCTTCTTGACTTGGCTTTGGGTAGTGATGCTTCAATTGCTAAACAGGCGGCAGAGGTTCTTAAAACTCAGGTTTTTCTATATGATGCTGATACAGATCGTTTAAAAGAAGCTTACAAAAGCGGTAATCCTATCGCAAAAGAAATACTGGAAAGCTACGCACAAGCTGAATTCTTCACAAAGCTGCCAGAGGTAGTTGAAGAAATTAAAGTGGTTACCTATATTGCTGGTGAGGGAGATATTTCTACAGATTTGCTTTCCCCAGGAAATCAGGCTCACTCACGTTCAGATCGTGAACTTCACGGTAAATGTATGATTACACCTCAGGCGCAAGAAGAGATTAAAGCTCTTCAGGCGCAGCATCCTGACAAATCAGTAATGCTGATTGCAGAAAAAGGAACTATGGGTGTTGGTTCATCGAGAATGTCTGGTGTAAATAACGTGGCTCTTTGGACAGGTAAACAAGCAAGTCCATATATTCCATTCGTAAATATTGCTCCAATTGTGGGTGGTACAAATGGTATTTCTCCAATCTTCCTGACGACTGTTGATGTTACCGGAGGTATTGGTCTTGACCTTAAAAACTGGGTAAAAAAGCTTGATGCAGATGGAAATCCTGTTCGTGATGCAAACGGTGATCCAATCTTGGAACAAGCTTATTCTGTTGCTACGGGTACTGTGCTTACAATAAATACAAAGAAGAAGAAATTATACAATGGCGATCAGGAGCTAATTGATATTTCGAAAGCTTTTACTCCCCAGAAAGTAGAATTCATTAAAGCTGGCGGGTCATATGCAATTGTATTTGGTAAAAAAATCCAGACATTCGCTGCAAAAACTTTAGGAATAGATGCACCGACTGTGTTTGCTCCATCAAAAGAGGTTTCACATGAAGGACAAGGCCTTACTGCAGTAGAAAAAATATTTAATAAAAATGCTGTTGGAACAACTCCGGGCAAAGTATTACACGCAGGTTCAGATGTTCGTGTAGAAGTAAATATCGTAGGTTCTCAGGATACGACTGGTCTTATGACTGCTCAGGAATTAGAGTCTATGGCAGCTACTGTGATTTCGCCAATTGTTGACGGTGCTTATCAATCAGGTTGTCATACTGCTTCGGTTTGGGACAAAAAAGCGCAGGCAAATATTCCGAAATTAATGAAATTCATGAACGATTTCGGTTTGATTACTGCTCGTGACCCAAAAGGTGTTTATCACTCAATGACAGACGTAATCCATAAAGTTCTTAACGACATTACAATTGATGAGTGGGCCATCATTATTGGTGGTGACTCTCATACAAGAATGTCTAAAGGTGTTGCTTTTGGTGCTGATTCAGGAACAGTAGCTCTTGCACTGGCTACAGGAGAGGCTTCTATGCCAATCCCGGAATCTGTAAAAGTGACTTTCAAAGGAGACATGAAAGGGTACATGGATTTCCGTGATGTAGTTCACGCTACACAAGCCCAGATGTTAAAGCAATTTGGTGGAGAAAATGTATTTCAGGGAAGAATTATCGAGGTGCACATTGGAACTCTTACAGCTGACCAGGCATTTACATTTACAGACTGGACTGCAGAGATGAAAGCGAAAGCTTCAATCTGTATTTCTGAAGACGATACTTTAATTGAATCATTGGAGATTGCTAAAGGCAGAATCCAGATTATGATCGATAAAGGTATGGATAATCACAGACAGGTTCTTCAGGGATTAATCAACAAGGCTGATAAGAGAATTGCAGAGATTAAATCAGGCGAGAAACCAGCTTTAACTCCTGATGCAAATGCTAAATATTATGCTGAAGTTGTTGTGGACCTTGATCAGATTGCAGAACCAATGATTGCTGATCCCGATGTAAACAATGCAGATGTTTCTAAACGATATACGCACGATACTATTAGACCTTTGTCTTTCTATGGTGGTGTAAAAAAAGTAGACCTTGGATTTATAGGTTCTTGTATGGTTCATAAAGGAGATATGAAAATCCTTGCCCAGATGCTTAAAAATGTTGAAGCACAAAATGGGAAAGTTGAATTTAATGCACCTCTTGTGGTAGCGCCTCCTACTTATAATATCGTAGATGAACTGAAAGCCGAAGGTGACTGGGAAGTTTTACAAAAATATTCAGGTTTCGAATTTGACGATAATGCTCCTAAAGGTGCAGCGCGTACAGAATATGAAAACATGTTGTATTTAGAGCGCCCGGGATGTAACCTTTGTATGGGTAACCAGGAAAAAGCAGCTAAAGGGGATACTGTTATGGCAACTTCTACACGTCTTTTCCAAGGGAGGGTTGTTGAAGATACTGAAGGTAAAAAAGGAGAGTCTCTGCTTTCGTCTACACCTGTTGTGGTTCTATCCACAATTTTAGGAAGAACTCCTACTATGGATGAGTATACGGCTGCAGTTGATGGTATTAACTTGACTAAGTTTGCTCCTTCTAATAAGCAATTGGTAATGTAATTGCATAAATTTTTTATATCATCTAAAAGCCTGAGTCTATGACTTGGGCTTTTTTTGTGCAGTTTACTCTATTTTTTTGTACCTTGTTATGTTTAAAATGAAATAGTAACATTATACAAATCTTATGGCTTTTGATATTGAAATGATTAAAAAAGTGTATGCCAACATGACTAGCCGTGTTGATGCTGCACGCGAGATAACAGGTCGTCCTCTTACTTTGACAGAAAAGATTTTATACAGCCATCTTTGGGATGGAACAGTTTCAAAAGCTTTTTCTCGAGGAGTTGATTATGTTGACTTTGCTCCAGATAGAGTTGCTTGTCAAGATGCAACGGCTCAAATGGCTTTGCTGCAGTTTATGCATGCTGGAAAATCAAAAGCAGCAGTTCCTACAACGGTTCATTGTGATCACCTGATTCAGGCAAAGGTGGGTGCTTCTGCAGATTTGGCTGTTGCAAATACTCAATCAAAAGAAGTTTTTGATTTCTTGTCCTCTGTTTCAAATAAATATGGAATTGGGTTCTGGAAACCAGGATCAGGAATTATTCATCAGATTGTTTTGGAAAATTATGCTTTTCCAGGAGGAATGATGATTGGTACCGATTCGCATACTGTAAATGCAGGCGGATTAGGGATGCTGGCTATTGGAGTTGGAGGTGCTGATGCTGTAGATGTAATGTCCGGAATGTCTTGGGAATTAAAGTTTCCTAAATTAATCGGAGTAAAATTGACTGGAAAATTATCCGGCTGGACAGCTCCGAAAGATGTGATCTTAAAAGTAGCTGATATTCTTACTGTAAAAGGAGGAACAGGTGCTATCGTTGAATATTTTGGCGAAGGAGCTACAAATATGTCCTGTACTGGAAAAGGAACAATCTGTAATATGGGTGCCGAAATAGGTGCTACAACATCTACATTTGGTTATGATGATTCTATGCGGAGATATCTTTCTGCAACAGGCCGTCAGGATGTAGTGGATGCTGCGGATAAAGTAGCTTCATATTTAACCGCAGATCCAGAAGTAAATGCTAATCCATCACAGTATTTTGATCAGCTTATTGAAATTAATTTATCCGAATTGGAACCGCATATCAACGGACCTTTCACACCAGACCGCGGAACACCAGTTTCTAAAATGAAAGAGGAAGCTGCTGCAAATGGATGGCCAATAAAAGTAGAATGGGGATTAATAGGTTCTTGTACCAACTCTTCGTACGAAGATATGGCACGTGCTGCTTCAATTGTGAATCAGGCTGTAGAACACGGAATAACTCCAAAAGCAGAATTTGGAATCAATCCAGGTTCGGAACAGATTCGTTACACCATCGAAAGAGACGGTATCATTGCCACTTTCGAAAAAATGGGGACAAAAGTATTTACAAACGCCTGCGGACCCTGTATAGGACAATGGGACAGAGCTGGTGCTGATAAAGGCGAAAAAAACACCATCGTTCACTCTTTTAATCGTAATTTTTCTAAAAGAGCGGATGGTAATCCAAACACCCATGCTTTTGTAACATCGCCGGAAATGGTTGCTGCATTGGCAATTTCAGGAAGATTAGATTTTAATCCATTAACTGATACTTTATTGAATGACAACGGCGAGGAAGTAAAATTGAATGCTCCTTATGGTGACGAATTGCCAAAAAGAGGTTTTGATGTAGAAGATGCAGGTTTTCAGGCACCGGCCGAAGACGGGTCGAATGTTCAGGTAAATGTTGACCCAGCTTCAGATCGTTTACAATTATTAGCACCGTTCGAAGCTTGGGACGGTAAAAATATTACTGGAGCTAAATTATTGATTAAAGCTTTCGGAAAATGTACTACAGACCATATTTCTATGGCAGGACCATGGCTTCGTTTCCGCGGGCATCTGGATAATATTTCTAACAATATGCTGATTGGTGCCATTAATGCATTCAATCAAAAAGCAAATTCAGTTAAAAATCAATTAACAGGCGAGTTTGATGCAGTTCCTGCAGTGGCTCGTGCTTACAAAGCAGCTGGTGTGCCTTCAATAGTTGTTGGGGATCACAATTACGGCGAAGGTTCTTCCCGTGAGCATGCCGCTATGGAGCCTCGCTTTTTGGGTGTAAAAGCAGTTCTGGTGAAATCATTTGCCCGTATCCACGAAACCAATCTTAAAAAACAAGGATTATTGGGATTGACTTTTGCTAACGAAGCAGATTATGATAAAATTCAGGAAGACGATACAATCAATTTCACAGATTTAGTTGATTTTGCACCAGGGAAACCATTAAGTCTGGAACTTGTTCACACAGATGGAAGCAAAGAAATAATTTTGGCTAATCATACTTATAATGAAGGGCAGATTGGCTGGTTCAAAGCAGGTTCTGCACTAAATTTGATTGCAGCTAACGCATAATCACTTACCAATATAATAATCAAAAAACTCTCAACGTTCTTGGGAGTTTTTTTTGATTAATTCATAATTAGGAGCTGAATCCTGCTCTCCTTTCAAGCTTGTTCATATCCTTGTTTTTTTATTGCAATAAAAGGAGCTTCCGCTGGTCGCTCTTTTATTTCAATAAAAAATGCAAGTCTATTTCACAAGGCTTTCCATTCCATCAGGGCTAAAAAAAAGCAGCAATTTTATTTAAAAACAGAACAGAAACTCAATAGATAAAATGAATTGTTGATCAAAGCTATGTGATTTTTTTTAAATTTTTTGCATGCCTCATAGCACACATATTTAGTTAAAAACATATATTTGTAATTCTTGATAAAATATCAGTTATTGAAGCGAAAAATATAGAAAAATAATAATTCGCCAAATAAGGCGTTTCTATTATGAGAATCGGATAAAAATTTAAAAAAGGAATGAAATATTTTAGAGTAGTTGTTTTAGCGCTTTTTTTCTGCAGCATTAGTGTATATTCGCAAGATAATAACATCAAGCACAGCATAGTAAAAGGGGAAACAATTTCCAGTATTGCTCAAAAATACAATGTTTCTATTGCATCCATTTACAAGCTGAATCCTAAAGCTAAAAAAACCTTACATCTTAATCAAATCTTATTAATTCCAAATTCTGAATCTAAAAAAGAAGCCATTTCCGAAAATTTAGTTTCAGAACAAACCACCGACATTAACCATCAGGTATTGGCTAAGGAAACATTATATGGGATAGCAAAGCAATTCAAAACAACAAAAGAATTACTATACAAAGCCAATCCAAAATTAGAAACTGAAGGCTTAAAAATAGGCCAGACTATTGTTGTGCCTTCAGGATTAAGCAAACAGGAGCTTGCCAATGCAGTAAACGCCAAGCCGCAAGAAACTATTGAAACATTGCAGCCAATCATGCATCAGGTAAAAGCGAAGGAATCTTTGTATGCTATTGCAAAACAATACGGAATTACATTAAAGCAATTGCAAAATGCAAACCCAAATATTGGCAAAAAAGGGCTGAGTATTGGGCAGTCCATCACCATTCCAAATGATGGAAAATTGACAGCAGGTGAAGTTGCCGCTGCTAATCAAACTGCTGTTGCTGATGACCAAATCATAAAAGCTAAAGAACTTCCTGTTGCAGAAAATAAATCGACAGCTCCTGCCGAAAGCAAAGTAAATGAAACTAAAATCGACTCTGATAAGAGCGTTGCCGAAATTATTCATGTAGTGGTAACAAAAGAAACTAAATATGGTATTGCAAAAAAATACGGCATCACTGTAGCTGATCTCGAAAAACAGAATCCTGCAATTCAGCAAAAGTTGGAAGTAGGTGCAAAATTAACTATTCGTGTTTCTGATAATTCAATTGCATTGCCTATAAAACAAGAAGAAACGGCAGTGGTTCAAGCTGAAAAAAAACTGGATAGTACAATTATAAAATTGCCACTTGCCAATGAAGATTTAATTAATCAATTGATACAGTCTGCATCAGATAAAATAGGAACACGATATAGAAGCGGAGGGACTTCGGCTGCAGGATTTGATTGTTCTGGCCTGATGTATTCCACCTTTGGAGCCTTTGATATAAAATTGCCAAGATCTTCAATAGAGCAGTCTTCTATAGGAGAAAAAATCAATAATGAAAATGCCCAGAAAGGAGACTTGATTTTTTTTAGAACCAACGGCAGAAGCCGAATCAATCATGTAGGAATGGTTATTGAAGTGGCTGCCGATGAGATTAAATTCATTCATTCCTCGACACATTCTGGAGTGATTATCTCATCGACTAAAGAACCTTATTATCAGCGGAATTTTGCACAGGTGAATCGTGTAATTAAATAGCTTTTAAAAATAAATTTATTAAAACTCTTAAGGAAACTTAGGAGTTTTTTTGTCTTTTATCTATACTCTTTTCTCTATTTTCTTTGTCTTTCAAATTTCCCAAAAAAGTATATCTTTAGCCAACCAAAAAAATAAACCAAAAAATGGAAGAAAACAAACCAGGAGAATTTAAAAGAGAACTCGGATTATTAGACGGAACTATGCTTGTCGTAGGATCTATGATAGGTTCTGGAATATTTATTGTGAGCTCGGATATGGTGCGCCAATTGGGTTCTGCTGGCTGGCTCATTGCAATGTGGGTACTTACCGGATTCATTACCGTGATCGCCGCCGTGAGTTATGGCGAGCTGAGTGCAATGTTTCCCAAAGCGGGCGGACAATATGTCTATGTAAAAGAAGCATACGGAAAACTGATTGGGTTTTTATACGGCTGGAGCTTTTTTGCGGTGATACAAACGGGTACAATAGCCGCTGTGGGTGTTGCTTTTTCGAAATTTACTGCTTATTTGTATCCTGTTGTCAGCGAAAAAAATATTATTTATGAAGTGGGTGATTTCAAGCTCAGTGCTGCTCAGATTGTTTCGATAATTACCATTATTTTATTGAGTTATATTAATAGCCGAGGGGTAAAAAACAGCAAAATTTTACAGACTGTCTTGACGGTTATTAAAATTGCTTCGATTTTCGGATTAATTATCTTCGGATTTCTAGCTGCTAAATCTGAGGTTTGGGATGCCAATTGGGCGAACGCCTGGACTTCTCAATCATTGGATGTTGAAGCAGGTTCTTGGCTTCCAATTAGCGGTGTAGCCTTAATTTCGGCAATGTCAGCGGCATTGGTGGGCTCATTGTTTTCGAGTGTGGCTTGGGAAGGCGTTACTTTTATAGCAGGCGAAATCAAAAATCCAAAACGCAATGTAGGATTGAGTTTGTTTCTGGGAACCCTGATTGTGAGCTGTATTTATATTTTAGCGAATGTGATGTATCTGGCGGTGGTTCCTCTGCAGGATATTGCTACGGCAGAATCGGATAGAGTGGCAGTTGTAGCATCCCAGAATATTTTCGGTAATATTGGAACCTTAATTATAGCCTTAATGATTATGATTTCTACTTTTGCCTGTAATAATGGTTTGATTATGTCGGGGGCAAGGGTTTATTATACGATGGCGCAGGATGGTTTGTTTTTTAAGAAAGCTGCAGCTCTTAATCATGCAAGCGTACCCGCTTGGGCATTATGGGTACAGTGTTTTTGGGCTTCCGCCTTATGTTTGACTGGGAGGTATGGTGATTTATTGGACTTCGTTGTAATTATCGTTTTGGTGTTTTACATCCTGACCATTTACGGAATTTTTATTCTTCGCAAAAAAATGCCAAATGCAGAAAGACCTTATAAGGCTTTTGGTTATCCTTTTCTGCCAGCACTTTACATTGTCATTGCTCTCGCCATTGGTATTGCACTTTTATATACAAAACCTGATACATGCGGCTGGGGAGTTTTTATAATGCTGATTGGAATTCCGATTTACTATATAACTAAACCGAAAGAGTAATATTCAGAACTCAGATAGCAGTCTTCAGAATATTCAGAAATTGGATCTCAAGTTGAAGTCTGCAGTTTTAAAATAGTTAAGCAAATCCGTCTCATGAATCGAGACGGATTTTTTTAAAACAGAAAACCCGTTTTGATAAACAAAACGGGTTCTTCTAGTGTAGTAAGCACTTATTTAATATTAACAAACTGCGTTTTCTAATACTAACTCTTCATTAAAAAGAAGATTCCAAGCTTCGGCTACTCCTTTGTAAAGGATTTTTCCGCTGGCTATGTTTAATCCTTTTTTTAGTTCTTCATTTTCAGCACATGCTTTCTGCCATCCTTTATTTGCTAATTGTAAAGCATAAGGCAAAGTAGCATTGGTAAGTGCAAGTGTTGAAGTATAGGGTACTGCGCCTGGCATATTGGCCACGCAGTAATGTACAATATCGTCAATAATAAATGTTGGGTTTTCGTGAGTTGTTGGAGTACAAGTCTCGATACATCCTCCCTGATCTACGGCTACATCAACAAGAACGGTTCCCGGACGCATAGATTTCAGCATGTCGCGTTTAATCAGATGCGGTGCTTTTGCACCTGGAATCAATACAGCTCCAATGATCAAATCCGTTTCAGTAATTGCTTTTCTGATGTTATATTCGTTAGACATCTGAGTTGTAACATTTGCAGGCATAATATCGTCCAATTGACGCAAACGCGGTAAACTCACATCCATAATAGTTACTTGAGCTCCTAAACCTGCGGCCATCTTTGCAGCTTGAGTTCCTACGATACCGCCGCCTAACACTAATACTTTTGCAGGAGGAACACCAGGAACACCGCCAAGAAGAATTCCTCTTCCTTTCAAAGGTTTTTCAAGGTATTTAGCGCCTTCCTGAATAGACATGCGTCCTGCAACTTCAGACATTGGAACTAATAATGGCAGGCTGCGGTCTGTTTTTTCAACAGTTTCATATGCCAGACAGATGGCTTGGCGCTCAATCATAGCATGAGTTAATGGCTCTGATGATGCAAAGTGGAAGTATGTGAAAAGTAACTGGTCTTTTTTGATAAGAGGATATTCTGAAGCGATTGGCTCTTTTACTTTGATAATCATTTCAGCAATTGCATAAACCTCTTCAATTGTCGGTAAAATAACAGCACCAGCGGCTTCATATTCTTCATTAGCAAAACCGCTTCCTTCGCCTGCTGCTGCCTGAATATAAACAGTATGGCCATTATTTTTCAGTTCAGCTGCACCTGCGGGAGTCAGTGCTACACGATTCTCGTTATTCTTAATTTCTTTTGGAACTCCAATTATCATAACTTATGTTTTAAATGATTGATTCAAGATTACATTACAAATTTAAGGGAGAAAGAAAATTTTTGTTCTGTTGATGTTGAAATAAGAAAATATTATTTTTATTTAGTATTTTTGCATAAAATAATTCTTTTTTGAAAGCTTTTTTTATTCCTAAAGAGAAAATTAATCGGATTGTTTTGTTATAAATCAATCTATAAAACTTGTTTTTTGTTATGAATTTAGATGAAAATGACAGAAAAATACTTCACCTCCTGCAGGAAGATGCCCATTTGACATTAAAAGATATTTCGAATCGTATAAATCTTTCGCTGACACCTGTTCATGACAGAGTTAAACGTCTTGAAAAAGAGGGGATTATAGAGCGGTATGTGTCTATTTTGAATAAGAAAAAACTAGGCAAAAACCTCACTGTTTACTGCCAGGTGACTTTGGTTAAACAGACTTATGATATTTCCGATAGCTTTAATCAGGCGATTTTGAATTTGCCCGAAGTAGTAGAATGTAATTTTGTTTCAGGCAGTTTTGATTATATGCTAAAGATTGTATTGCCCGATATGGAAAGTTATCATCATTTTCATCAGATGAAATTATCGATTCTGCCCGAAGTGTCTTTGATAAACAGTTTTTTTATTATTTCCGAAGTGAAGAGCACAACGGTTTTGCCTATCTAAGTTTTTTAGACTCTTTGATAATTAACAAAAATTAAAGCGTTTTTCCTGATCTATCCCGTTTGAAGTTGTGAATAACTTTACGATGTTTTTACATAGGAGTTGCTGTTAGGTAGCGTAACTTTTACATTTTTTTCTAATTCCAAGTTTTAAATATAGTTTGATTAACAGTTTCTTTGTCAGATGGCGGTGGTGGTGGCGGAGGAAATCTAACAATATGTTTTCCGTAATCTATATCTTTCGTGTAAGGAGAAAATTTTAATGATTTAATTATTTTCCTGAATTCAGCGGATATTTTATAGATATTAGTTGGGGCTTTCTTTCCATAAACGAATACAGAATCAAGTTTTTTTCCATTTTGTATCAATAATTTAAAGGCGTGTCTGTCTTGTACAGATGATTCAGAATATGATTCTTTTAAATTGGAAAAATCAATGTTGTCAACTAAAGAATCTATTTTTATTTTATGTTTTGTCTCATTTATAGCGAAAAATGATTTTTGATTAGGTAAATATTCTGTTAGAAATACTGTGTCATTGCAAGTTAATTTCAATGTATAAACTTCTTCTTCAGTTGCATCTGAATAAATGTACGTTTTCAAAGAATCACATTTTGCAGATTCCTTTTTATGGCAGCTTGCAAGTCCAATAGAAACTAAAATTAAAAAGTAAAATTTCTTCATTATCTGCAATTTTGGTGTTATGCGACCTAACGTCAGTCTGTGAAAAAACCTCCGTTTTAATTGCAAACAAATATAGTAAAATACTGTTGTTAAAACAGGAATTTT